>DJFY01000046.1 GCA_002431545.1 Cellvibrionales bacterium UBA5860
CTTTTTGTGCCGCTCTACGACAGCGAGGACGGCCTCAGCAACGTCGATTACGCGCCGCTGGCTGAAATCATGGGCCGGGTGATCTGGGCGCCACTGGTATTTAACTGTAACGCCCCGGACACCGGCAACATGGAAGTGTTCATGAAATACGGTACCGAGGAACAAAAGAAGCAATGGCTAGAGCCGCTGCTGGCCGGCGAGATCCGCTCGGCCTTCGCCATGACCGAGCCCGACGTCGCCAGCTCCGATGCCACCAACGTACAGTGTTCCATCGTCCGCGATGGCGATGAGTACGTGATTAACGGCCGCAAGTGGTTTATTACCGGCATCATGCACCAGGACTGCAAAATCATCATCGTCATGGGCAAGACCGACCCGGATAACCCTAACCGCCACATGCAGCAGAGCCAGATTCTGGTGCCCCGGGACACCCCTGGACTGAAACTGGTGCGACCGCTGACCACCTTTGGCTATGCCGATCCACCCCTGGGTCACGGTGAAATCGCCTTTGAAAACGTGCGCGTGCCGGTCAGCAATTTATTGCTGGGCGAGGGTCGCGGCTTTGAAATTGCCCAGGGTCGCCTGGGGCCGGGCCGCATCCACCATTGCATGCGTTTGATTGGCTGCGCCCAGCGGGCCCTTGAAACCATGTGTCAGCGGGTCGAAACCCGCAGCACCTTCGGCCGCAAGTTGAGCGAACACCAGTCCGTGCGCGAGGATATCGCCCAGTCCTTTTGCGACATCGAACAGGCCCGCCTGCTAACCATGATGGCCGCGGACAAGATCGACAGACAGGGCGCCAAGGAAGCCCGCGACCTCATTGCCGCCATTAAAATCGTCACACCGAAAATGGCCGGCATCGTCATCGACCGCGCCATACAGGTGCATGGCGCCGGCGGGCTCACGGAGGATTTCTTCCTGGCGGAAGCCTACAACTATGCGCGCCAGATCCGCTTCGCCGACGGCCCCGATCAGGTTCATATGATGCAGCTTGGCCGTTCTCTGGTTAAGCAATACGCCTGATTAAAGATAAGAAAAGACCAACGCAGCGAGAGACTCATGAGTAACGCCATCGACAACCTCCCCCTGGAACGCCTCGGCGCCTACCTGGCCGATCACATCGAGAATTTTGGCAGCCTGCAAAGTGCCGAAAAATTCGAGGGCGGGCAATCCAATCCCACCTTTATGTTGACCACCGACAGCCATCGCTACGTACTGCGGCGCAAGCCTCCAGGCCCGTTACTGCCCTCTGCGCACGCCGTCGATAGGGAATATCGTGTGATGTCGGCACTGGCGAGCACCGATGTACCGGTGCCCACCATGCGCGTACTATGCGATGACGATGAGGTCATCGGCAGCATGTTCTATGTCATGGATTTTGTCGATGGCGATATTTTCTGGGACGCCCAACTGCTGGAAGTGGACCCCGCCCTGCGCGGCCCCATGTACGACAAAATGAACGAAGTACTGGCTGCACTGCACAGTGTCGACCTCAAGGCCGCGGGCCTGGAAGACTTTGGCCGACCTGGCAACTACTTTGAGCGCCAGTTCAATCGCTGGAGCAAGCAATATCGCGCCTCGGAGACCGAACATATCGAGGCCATGGAGACACTGATCGACTGGCTGCCCAAGCATTTGCCGGAGGACGATGGCAAAATCAGTCTGATTCACGGCGACTACCGCCTGGACAATATGATCTTTGCCCGTGGCAAGGCCGAAGTCCTGGCGATTCTCGACTGGGAGCTATCCACCCTGGGTCATCCCTACTCCGACATCGCCTACCAGTGCATGCAGCTGCGTATGCCTACTGACCCTGACCTGGGCAACCTCAGCGGCCTGGGCAATGTCGACAGATCGGCATTGGGGATCCCCACCGAGGAGGAATACGTCGCCGCTTACTGCAAGCGCATGGGGCTGAGCGAAATTCCTGACTGGAGCTACTATCTGACTTTTAGCTTCTTCCGCTTTGCCGCCATTTTGCAGGGCATTATGAAACGCTATCAGGACGGCACCGCCTCCAGCACTGAAGCTTTGACCTACGGCAAAATGGCGCGGCCGATGGCGGAAATCGCCATCGAATACCTGGCTGAGCAAGGCCGCATTTAAGCGGCTTTTTAGCAGGCGAATTTTGTAAAAAAGCGAGCTTTTTTAAACAAGCGGACTTTTTAAAAAAACGAATGCGGGGACACTGACATGAAAGCACTGGTCTGCGAGGCCTATGGCAAGGTCGAGGACCTGGTTTACCGGGACTTTCCCGATCCCACACCCGGCGCCGGCGAGGTGCTCATCGACGTCGCCGCCATCGGCGTCAATTTTCCCGATGGCCTGCTGGTGGAAGGCAAGTACCAGAGCAAGCCGGAAACGCCATTTATTCCCGGCGGCGAAGTGGCCGGCACCATCAGTGCAGTCGGTGAAGGGGTCAGCAAGTTTGCCGTCGGTGATCGCGTCTTTGGCTGGCAGGCCGGCGGTGGCGGCTATGCGGAAAAAATCGCCATGCCGGAAACGGTTGTCCACCCCATGCCCGACAGCATGAACTACGACCAGGGCGCGGCGCTGCTCTGTGCCACCGAAACCGCCCACCACGCGCTGAAACAACGGGGCCGTCTGCAAGCGGGTGAAACCCTGGTGGTGCTGGGTGCGGCCGGCGGCACCGGTATTGCGGCGGTACAGATCGGCAAGGCCATGGGCGCGCGGGTCATTGCGGTGTGTTCATCTCAGGAAAAGCTGGACTTTGCCAAAAGCCAGGGCGCCGATGACGGCATCAACTACAGTGAACAAGATCTAAACAAGGCCATCAAGGCACTCACCAACGGTCGCGGCGCCGATGTCGTCTACGACGCGGTGGGCGGCGATGCCTTCGATGCCTGTTCCCGCGCCATGGCCTGGGACGGTCGTCTGCTGATTGTCGGCTTTGCCTCCGGGCGTATTCCAACCCTGCCGGTGAACCTGACTTTGGTCAAAGGCTATTCAGTGATCGGCGTGTTCTGGGGCACCTTTACGCTGAAACAACCGGAGGATCACGCCGCCAATATGCGCGAGCTATACGAATGGTTTGAGGCGGGCAAAGTGGTGCCAGTGATCGATAAAGGCTTCGCACTGAAAGATGGTATCGAAGCGATTAAATATGTCACTGGCCGTAATGTGCGCGGCAAAGTGGTGGTGCGTCCCTGACAAGCACGACGGGTTTCGGTCCGTAATAACCTCCGCGCCTTGCCCGGAGCCAATAGTGGCCCGAGTGAGCACCGTCTGGGGTAAACCGCGCCAGTGGTAGGTAGAGCAGAAGAATATTAGCAGCAGGTTCGATATGACAAAGTTATCGGGATCTTGCCTGTGTGGCCAGGTAAAAATCAGAGTGCCCAACCGGTTTTTATATATGGGCAATTGTCATTGTTCGGAATGTCGAAAATTCTCCGGTTCGGATTACGCCTCCGTCGGCGGCATCGACTCCTCGGACTTTGAGTTTATTGAAGGTGAAGCACTAGTGAGCTACTTCGCCAAAAGCCAAGAAACTGACCTGGCATTTTGTTCAGTTTGCGGCTCAAGTCTGTTCTCCCGAAAAAATACTGGCAAGAAACACAATATTCGCCTGGGCATCCTTGAAGGCACGCCCGAGCAAAAACCGGCCTTTCATATTCATACCCAATCCAAAGCCGGCTGGACCAACATCTGCGATGATTTACCCCAGTTCGCCGAAGGACCACCCGTTCCCTGAATAACGAAGCACCTTCAAAATATCCAGATCCGGTAAGTTACCAAACTGAAATTCACCAAATAAAAACCGTTAAAAACGAAAAAAGGCGCATAAAGCATGAAAGCACTGGTGTGTGAACAATACGGTCCGGTTGAAGACCTGAAGTATCGGGATTTTCCCGATCCTGAACCAGCCCCCGGAGAGATTCTGGTCGCGGTAAAAGCCATTGGCGTTAACTTCCCCGACGGCCTGTTGGTAGAAGGGAAATACCAGGCCCGTCCCGAATGCCCCTTTGCCCCCGGCTCGGAAATCAGCGGCGAGGTTGTCGGCCTGGGCGAGGGCGTTATCGACTTTGCCGTGGGCGATCGGGTGCTTGCCCTGACCACGAACTTCGGCGCCTATGCCGAGCAAATCACCCTGCCAAGCTCGGCTGCCTACAAAATGCCGGCGTCCATGGATTACGAGACCGGCGCGGCCCTGCTTGCCGCCAGCGGCACTGCCCATCACGGCCTGCGCCAGCGTGGCCGCCTGCAGGCAGGCGAAACTCTGGTGGTATTGGGTGCGGCAGGCGGTACCGGCATCGCCGCGGTACAGATCGGCAAGGCCATTGGCGCCAGGGTGATCGCGGTATGTTCGTCCGAGGAAAAACTGGCCTTTGCCAAAAGCCAGGGTGCGGATGACGGCATCAATTACAGCGAGCAGGATTTAAAAACGGCCATCAAGGCGCTCACTGATGGCCGTGGCGCCGACGTGGTCTACGACGCCGTCGGTGGCGATGCCTTCGATGCCTGCTCCCGCGCCATGGCCTGGGACGGACGCCTGCTGATTGTCGGCTTTGCCTCGGGTCGTATTCCGGAACTGCCCGTCAATCTGACCCTGGTCAAAGGCTATTCCGTGGTCGGCGTGTTCTGGGGACAATTCACGCAAAATGAGCCAGAAGCCCACGCCGCCAATATGCGAGAGCTATTCCAATGGTGTGAGGCGGGTAAGGTCAAGCCCATTATCGACCGCACATACAAGCTCGCCGACGGTATTGAGGCCATCAAATACGTTACCGGACGCAACGTAATGGGCAAAGTGGTGATCACACCCTGAAGCACGATGTTGCGGCAGCCAATTTACAGGCGAGCACACATCAGCGCCACAATGATACTTTGAGCCTCGAACAAATTCGGGGCGCGGATGCGGTTCACAATCCGCACAAAATTGCATGCCAACAACCCACATTAACAGTTAGTAGACAGATTCGAGGTAACCGTGGCACGAGCACTTGATCGCTTGATGGAACAATTCAATCTCACTGGCAAAACCGCTCTAGTCACCGGTGCTTCCAGCGGTTTTGGCGCCCACTTTGCCCGGGTGCTGGCCGGCGCTGGCGCCAGGGTGGTGGTGGGCGCCCGACGCGAGGATCGCCTGCAGGCATTGGTTGGCGAAATTCAGGAGGCTGGCGGCGAAGCTCTCTCCGTTACTCTCGACGTCACGCAGATGGCAAGCGTTTCCGAGGCCTTCGACGCCGCTGAGGCGGCCTTCGGCACGGTAACGGTGCTGGTCAACAATGCGGGCGTCGCCGCCCCCAAAACGGTGCACAAAACCAGCGAGGAAGACTGGGATTTTGTCGTCGACACCAACCTGAAGGGCGCCTGGCTCGTGGCGAGCGAGGCGGCGCGACGCATGATTGCCGCCAGTAGCGGCGGCGCCATTGTCAATATTGCGTCGGTGCTGGGTCTCGCCACCAGCACCGGCCACGGCGTCTATTCGGCGTCCAAGGCCGGTGTCATTCAGTTGACAAAGCACATGGCACTGGAATTGTCGAACAGGCACATTCGCGTCAATGCCATTTGTCCCGGCTACTTTAAAACCGAAATGAACGACGCGTTTTTCGATAGTGATGCCGGCAAGGCCTATATTGACACCTTTCCGGCAAAACGGCTTGGCGAGATGGGGGAGATGGACGCCCCCCTGCTGCTGTTGGCCAGCGAAGCCGGATCATTTATCAACGGCGCGATCCTGCCGGTCGACGGCGGACACCTGGTGATGTCAATATAACTCGAACCGCTCACTAATCGGTCTACATCTTATGGCGATAGAAGACACGCGCCGCGAATACGACTACGGCGAGCTGAGCGAAGCATCGCTCGAGGACTGCCCTTTCGACCAGTTTCAGTTGTGGCTGGATCAGGCCTGTGCATCATCGATCAAAGACCCGACGGCGATGACAGTCTCAACCATCGACAAAACAGGGCGCCCCTGGCACCGGGCGGTTCTGCTCAAGGGCTTCGATCAGCGCGGCTTCGTTTTTTACACCAATCTGAATAGCCACAAGGCGCGCGATATTGCGAGCAATCCGCAAGTCAGCCTGCACTTTCCCTGGTTTTTTCTCGACCGCCAGGTTGCGGTCAGTGGCATTGCCGAGCAGGTTTCTCGGGATGAAGTGGACAACTACTTTGCAACGCGACCGCGAGACAGTCAGCTCGCCGCGTGGGCATCCGATCAAAGCGCGCCGTTAGCTTCGCGCGCGGAATTGGAAACAAGGTTTGAACGCTTTGACGACCAGTTCAGGGATCGCGAGATCCCGGCGCCGGATTTCTGGGGCGGTTTCCGCATCAAGCCGGTCGAATTTCAGTTTTGGCAAGGGGGGCCACGACGCCTGCACGACCGCTTCCGGTACCTGCCGGCAGGTGGCGGCAGCGACGACTGGAAAATTACCCGCCTGGCGCCATAATTAACGCAACGCGGAGCGTGCCCCGGCTGGGTTGACTGTGCCTGAACCACCGCCGACTCGACTTCGTACCGACACTGTGTCATCAGGAATACTCTATGGCTAAACCCGTCTGTGTCGTGGCCGGGGTCGGACCCGGCAACGGCCTCGCAATCAGCCAGCGCTTTGCCCAGGCTGACTACCAGATCGCTATGCTGGCTCGGCAGGAGAGCACGCTTGAACCCCTGCAAGCGCAGGTGGCAAACTCGATGGCACTACCCTGTGATCTCACCGAATCCCGCGACATCGCCGCAACATTTGCCCGAGTCAAGGCCGAGCTCGGCCCTCCGGATGTTCTAATCTACAACGCAGGTTCAGGCCTGTTCGGGGCGCCACTGGACACCCGGCCTGAGGATTTCACCACCGCCTGGCGCGTCAACGCGCTGGGTTTACTATTGTCCGCCCAGCAGGTGGCGCCCGATATGATCTCGCGCGGTGGCGGTAGCATTATCGTCACCGGCGCGACAGCATCTTTACGCGGCGGCGCCAACTTTACGGCATTTGCCTCAGCCAAAGCCGCCCAGCGCAATCTGGCGCAATCACTGTCCCGGTCGCTGGGTCCGCAGGGCGTGCATGTTGCGCTGGTCATCGTCGACGGTATCATCGACACACCGCGTACCCGGGAACTTTTCGGGGACAAACCGGATGCCACCTACCTCAAGCCAGCGGCGATTGCCGACTCTGTTTTCCAGATCAGCGCACAGGATCGCTCGGCCTGGACATTCGAACTCGACCTACGGCCATCCGGCGAAGCGTGGTAAATCAGTGGGCAGAGCCTGACTGAAACACGCGATTACGCCCCATCAAACCGGCATTGGAAATATCATGACCACCTTGCATTTTATACGCCACGGCGAAACTGACTGGAACGCTGAGGGCAGAATACAGGGACAAAAAGAATCGGTGCTTAGTGAACAGGGACGGCGGCAGGCGGCCGACTTACGACAGCGCTTGCGGCACTGTAACTTTGACCGGATATATTCCAGCACCAGTCAGCGCGCCAGACAGACTGCGGAAATCGCATTTGGCCATCTCCCGGGGCAGGTAACATTCCTGGATTCACTGCGCGAAATCTATCTGGCCCGCTGGGAGGGTTATCTATATGCCGAAATTGAGGCCAGTGATCCGGAAGCAATTTTCGCCTTCCGCAATACACCACACGAATTCAATGTCGAAGGGGCAGAGACCTTCCACGATTTGCAACAACGCGCGCTCACGGCGGTCGCCAACATCATCGATGAATGCGCGGGCCAGAGCGTGGTGATCGTCAGTCACGGCGCCTGGATCAAATCGGTTATCAGCCATTACGAAGGGCGCCCTTTGAGCCGGTTCTGGGAGCCGCCGCGCATGCACAACTGCTGCCATAGCATCGTGCATATCCCGGTCAATGGCGATCAGCCGCGTATCCTGCGTTACGCAGATACCGATCTGGACGGTTAATGCAATCGCTGGGAACGATAAATTATGCCGATACTAACTCTGAAAAGGGTAGCGGCAGGAAAATATAAACGGTTACAAACTACAGGGGACGAACGATGACAGCAGATCTACCGCAACGCACACGCGTCTACCAGAACCACCATTTGGACAGCACCCGGTGGGATGACTTTAAGGTACGCGACGACGACATCCTGGTATGTACCTCGATGAAAAGCGGCACCACCTGGATGCAGCGCATCGTCTCTTTGCTGATCTTTCAGGACAAACCACCCGAACAATCTTTTCACGATATCTCGGTGTGGCTCGACATGCGCATCGCTCCGCTCGACAAGACCATGGCAGCAATCGAGGCCCAGCACCATCGGCGCTTCCTTAAAACACACACGGCACTGGATGGGTTGCCCTATTACCCGGAGATGAAATACATTGTGATCGGCCGGGACGTGCGCGATGTTTTTATGTCCCTGTGGAACCACGCCTCCAACTACACCGAGGAGTTTATTCACGCGCTCAACGAAACACCCGGCAGAGTCGGCGAGCCTTTTCCGCCACTTTACGAGGACATCCACGATCTCTGGCATGTGTGGATCAACAGGGGCAGCTTCGACTGGGAAACCGACGGTTATCCGTTCTGGTCCCACCTGAACTTCGTTCAGTCATGGTGGAACTATCGCCACCTACCCAATATCTATCTGGTCCACTTTAACGATCTGCTGGCAGACCTCGAGGGAGAAATGCGTAAGGTGGCGGATTTTCTCGACATCGAGGTCAATGAAGCTCTGTGGCCCAGTTTGGTGGAACAGGCGTCTTTCGATAGCATGAAGCAAAATGCCAAAAACCTGTTGCCCATGATCGACGGTATTTTTGCCGGTGGTGCCCAGTCATTTATTAACAAGGGCACCAACGGTCGCTGGAAGGATGTGCTGACCTCGAAAGAGCTTAAGGAATGCGAAGCCGCCATTGCCAGGGCATTAACGCCGGACTGCGCCAGGTGGCTGGAGCACGGTGGCACGAATAACCTGTAAAAGGCCTTCTTCTAACAACGGGCTTTGGTACGGAGACCCGAATACGCGCCGGACTGTCTGACGGCGTCCGGATAGAACCGGGCAAGGTCGGCGATTCGATCTATACTTAGGTCGACGACAAGGAAAGAAACTGAGGCAGGGAATGGCCACGGCAACTCCACTCGAAATCAACCTGATTAGACGTATTGCGCTGGGCGATGGCCTGCGCCGCCGAGCGGCCGATGGACCGTACAGGGAAGCGCTCGTCGAATACAAAAACGGCGAGCGCTATGTAACCAGCTACAAGGCCCTGAACGAAAAAGTTAATCAACTCGTCCGTGGCTTACGCGCGCAGGGACTTCGCCAGGGCGATCGAATCGCGATCCTCGGCGGCAACAGCAGTGAATTTATCTATTGCCTCCTGGCCTGCTTCAAAGGCGGGTTCGTCGCCGTTCCCGTCAACTTCGTGCAAAGCCCGCGGGATGTGGAATACAACATCGAGCACTCGGGCGCGAAGGCGGTCTTCGCAGATACCGAACTGCAGCCGGCCCTGACCTCAATGCACGCTACCCACCGGCAACTACTGCAGGTCACGCTGGTGGGCGACAGCGCGTCAGCATTTATGCCCCTGGAAACCCTGACAGCAGGGCGAGCACCGGACGAAATTGAAGACATCATTATCGAAGATGACGACCTGGCCCAGATCATGTACACCAGCGGCACCACTGCCCGCCCCAAAGGTGTGATGCTGTCCCACAAGAACCTGTATATCGCGACACTCAACGCGTTAATCAGTATTGGCGCACGTAAACAGGCCATCAATCACGCCGCAGTGCTGCCGTTGTTTCACATCACCGCCGAGCTATTTGCACTGGTATCCCTGCATTTCGGCGCCAAAGTGATTCTCTGCAAGCGTTTCGAGCCCGCGGAGTTTCTGGGCCTGATCGCTGCGGAAAATATCAACTTCGCCATTCTCCTGCCGCTGATGTGGCGCGCTCTTCTGGCTTGCCCCGAGCTGGAAAAACACGACTACGCCAGCCTGCAACTGGCCATGTACGGTATGGCGCCGATGGACAGGAACACGCTGAACAAACTACAGGCAACTTTCGACTGCCCCTTTCTCACCGGTTCCGGTCAGACAGAAATTACCGGTGTAGCCACGGTGCTCGAGCCGCACGGGGTCAACACCAAGGAAGGTAATATATGGGGCGACGGGTCGGTCACCTGCGACCAGGCCGTGATGGATGATGCCGGGCGCTTCCTGCCCATTGGAGAAGTGGGCGAAATAGTCTGGCGCAGTCCCCAGACAATGTTGGGCTACTACCGAAACGACGAGGCAAGTGCGCAAGCTCAGGCCTTTGGCTGGCACCACTCGGGCGACCTGGGCTATATCGACGAAGATAATCAGTTTCACTTTGTGGACCGCAAAAAGGATATCGTCAAATCCGGCGGCGAAAATATTTCCTCGGTGAAAGTGGAAGCCGTCCTGCTAGGGGTTCCCGGTGTCGCTAATGTCGCTGTCATCGGCCTGCCTCATCCACATTGGGGAGAAGCGGTCACGGCAATTGTTGCACGCGAGGTCGAGTCAGACCTGGATGAAGACACGATACTCAGCCAGTGCAAAAAGCAACTGGGTGGATTCGAGATGCCCAAAAGAATTATCTTTCAGGACGTTCTTCCCACAACAGCGACCGGCAAAGTCAAAAAACATCAATTGCGCGAAGCGTACGCCGAGCTCTATCAGGAACTCTGAATTGTGTAACGTCAAACAGTTGTGAATGCTTCGCACAGCGCTTCACGTCGGCTAGGATAACCGCGAAAACAGATCGCAATCGTCGAGCAAAAGCTGGTCCAATGAAATCCGGCAATCAATCGACGGGAAGTTTAGCCTGGTAGAAATTTAGTCTGGCAGAAAGCATCACGACGAAAAATCGAGGCACGAGAAAACGCCGTTCGATGCGTTTATATGTATCTTGCGACCGGACTATCGACGCCAAAACATAGGCGTGAACAAAACCAGCAACGTGAAAATCTCCAACCGACCAAGCAACATACCCCCCGCCAGCACCCACTTTGCCAGATCGCCGATATCCCGATAATTTCGCGCCACTTCGCCAAGCCCGGGCCCCAGATTGTTCAGCATCGCGGTTGTTGCAGACCAGGCAGTAACGTAGTCGAGATCAAGCGCCAACAGCACCAGGACCATGGCATAAAACACGGCCATATAGACACCAAAAAAGGCCCATATGGCATCGCTGACACGACTTTCAACAACGCGCTTACCGGCTTTTAGCGGTATTACCGCGCTCGGATGAATCAGCTTTTGTATGGCGCGCAGGGATTGTTTGCCCAGCACCATCATGCGACCCACCTTGATACCGCCGCCCGTAGAGCCGGCACAGGCGCCAAAAAACGACATAAAAAACATCAGAAAAGGCAGGAACAGGGGCCACGCGTTAAAGTCGGTGGTGGCAAAGCCCGTCGTGGTCATCAGCGAAACGGTCTGAAATGCACCGTGATAGGCACTCGACAAACCATCGTATGTGCTCGACCAATACAAATAAGCACAAACGACCAGTACGCCGGCCAAGAGCAGCCCAAAGTAGAGGCGGGTCTCCGAATCCCGGAGATAAGCCATCGGGGATTTGCGCTTCCACACCATAAAATGCAGACCGAAATTCATGCCTGCCAGGATCATAAAGAAAATACAGACAACACCGATAAGCGGGTCAGCGAAATAACCCATACTGGCATCGTGAGTGGAAAACCCGCCGATCGCAACTGTGGAAAAACTGTGGCTGACGGCGTCGAACACCGACATGCCGGCCAGCCAGTAACTGACACCACAAGCCAGCGTCAGGAAAAGATAAATAGCGAACAGGGCCTTCGCAGTTTCGGTGATTCGCGGCGTTAATTTACTGTCTTTTACCGGACCGGGCGCTTCAGCCCGATACAACTGCATGCCGCCGATACCGAGCATCGGCATGATCGCAACGGCAATAACGACGATACCGATGCCACCCAGCCACTGCAATTGCTGGCGGTAATACAGAATCGATTTGGGCAGGCTGTCGAGACCGGCAACCACTGTCGCGCCGGTAGTTGTTAAACCGCTGATCGACTCAAATACGGCATCGGTGATCGATAAATTCAGGGGTTCGACCAACACAAAAGGCACGGCGCCCCCAATACCGAGCAAAAACCAAAAGAGAACGGTAATCAAAAAACCATCGCGCGTGCGCAGTTCCGCCTCGCTGCGGCTGTTCGGTAACCAGATGAGCATACCGACAGAAAAGGTGATGGCGAAGGCCAGAAAAAAGGATTCCTGAGTGGTTTCCCCATAAATCGTCGCGACGATAATCGGGGATAACAAAGTCAGGCTGAACAACATCAGCAGCAGGCCAAGGACGCGCGCGATGACCGAAAAGTGCATTAGAAAAAGGTAAATCCGACCTGGAAGAGTTTTTCTATGTCTCTGATATGGCTCTTGTCAGTCATAAACACGATTACGTGGTCTTCCGGCTCTATCTCCGTGTTGTGGTGGGCGATAATCACTTCTTTGCCGCGCACCAATGCCCCGATCGTCGCTCCCGGCGGCAAATTGATGTCCTCGATACAGCGACCGATAACTTTAGAGGTCTTGGCGTCGCCGTGGGCGACAATCTCAAGCGCCTCTGCAGCGCCGCGGCGCAGCGAATGCACCTTTAAAGTGTCTCCGCGCCGAACGTGGGAAAGTAGCGAACTGGTCGTCGCCTGCTGGGGAGAAATGGCGATGTCGATTTCACTGCCCTGCATGAGGTCGGCGTAGACCGGGTTGGTAATCAGCGTCATCACCTTGCGAACGCCGAGACGCTTGGCGAGCAAGGACGCCATGATATTGACTTCGTCGTCGTTGGTCACGGCGACGAATACGTCGATGGTGTCGATATTTTCCTCGAGCAAAAGCTCCCGGTTGGCAGCCTGGCCCTGCAGCACAACCGCCTTGTCGAGGTGCTCGGCCAGATATTCGCCCCGCTCCGCATCGTATTCGATAACCTTGACGTGATAGTGGTGCTCCAACGTCCGAGCAAGTCGGTATCCGATATTGCCGCCGCCGGCGATCATCACGCGCCGATAGGGCTTCTCGGTACGCCGGATTTCTTTCATCACCTTGCGGATATTGGCGCTGGAAGCTACGAAGAAGACCTCGTCTCCCTCCCTGATGACAGTTTCGGCGGTCGGCACGATAGGCCGGTCGCGACGCCAGATCGCCGCTGCCCGGGCTTCGACACCAGGCATTTGCTTGCCGATATCCATCAGCGGGTGGCCCACCATAGGACCATCAGCACGGGCGCGAATGGCGATAAGTTGCACCGCGCCACCGGCAAAATCCAGTGCCTGCAGGGTTCCCGGATGCTCCAGGAGCTTGTAGATGAAATCTGTCACCACCTGCTCGGGTGTGATCAGGACATCCACCGGCATATTCTTGTCGCCGAACAGACGCTCGCGGTAATCCCCCTGGGTATAGCTGCCGGAGCGCACGCGGGCAATTTTTGTCGGTGTGCGAAACAGGGAATGGGCCACCTGACAGGCGGTCATATTGACTTCGTCGCTGTTGGTCACGGCAACCAGCATATCGGCATCTTCAATGCCGGCGGCGACCAGAATATCGGGGTGAGAACCGTGACCCGCCACGGTGCGAATGTCCAGGCGATCCTGAAGTTCCCGCAGTAGATGCCCGTCGGGGTCTATCACGGTAATGTCGTTGGCCTCGCTCGCCAGATTTTCAGCCAGGGTACCGCCAACCTGGCCAGCGCCTATCAGCACGATCTTCATATGCCCCGCAAACTCCTAACCGGATTGCGCCCCCTGTTTTTGCAGTAACGCAAAGTAAAAGCCATCGTGCCCCTCGGGCGCGGGAAAAAGCTGTCGGCCAAACCGCGTGGCAATGCCCGCGTTGAGAGCAATCGCTTGCCTGGAGGCCGAAGTTTCCAAGTGCAGAAATTTTTCCATTATTTCATCGTTTTCCTGCGGCAGCACCGAACAGGTGGCATACAGTAATTTACCGCCCGCCTGCAGTAGCGGCCACAGGGCTTTCAGCATCGCCAGCTGGCGCTCGGCAAGCTTATCAATATCGTCCTGTCTGCGCAGTAACTTGATATCGGGATGCCGGCGAATAACGCCCGTCGCCGAACACGGTGCATCCAGCAATATGCGATCGAAGACCCGGCCATCCCACCAGTCCCCGGTCCGGATAACGTCTGCAACGACGGTCTTCGCCGAAAGTTGCAGGCGGTCGAGGTTATCCTGAACTTTCGCCATGCGCCGCGCATCGTTGTCGATCGCGAGCAGGTCGATGGTAGTTTCCGTCTCCAGAAGGTGGCCGGTTTTGCCCCCAGGGGCACAGCAGGCATCGAGCACACGCTGACCGGGGCGCAGGTCGAGCAGGGGCGCGGCCAGCTGCGCCGCTTCATCCTGGACACTGACTTGGCCGTCATCAAACCCGGGGAGTTCAGAAACCGGCCGCGCCCGCTGTAAATAAAGTCCGACATCGCTGTGAATTGCCTCCCGAAACGACTTGTCGCCTGCTGCAGATTCTGCCCCAGCCAACCATGCAGCTCGCGTCGTGCGCTGCCGATTAACGCGCAGCGTCATGGGCGCCTGTCGGTTATTCGCCTCGAGTATTTTCTGCCAGTGTTCGGGCCAGGCCTGGCGCAGGCACTGGATCAACCAGGGAGGATGGGCAAAACGATACACCGGGTCGGCCGCCAGGGCTTTTTCGATTGCTGCCCCGGTGCGAGTGAACTCTCGCAATACGCCATTGACCAGCCCCCGGGCCCAGGCTCGACGTAGCGGACGGCACGACGCGACGCACTCATTGACGACTGCGTGGGCCGGGATTCGCATGTGTTTAAGCTGGTACAAACCACAGAGCAGGAGCGCATGAACCTCGCTATCCTTGCCCTTGAGAGGCTTATCCAGAAGCCGGTCCAGTATCTGCGACAGTGCCGGATATTCGCGCAAAGTGCCGTAGGCCATTTCGGCCAGTAACGCTCGGTCTTTGAAGGCCACGCGATCGTTAAATCCACTGAGGCAAGCGGTCAACGAATTACCATCCGTACTGACGGCCGCCACCACGCGCGCCGCCGCCACCCGTGGCAGCATCAGGACATCACTCGAGGCACATGCCGGCGGACAACAAACCCGCATGCCCGCGCAGTAATTGGGCTATCGACATGCGCTGCCTGCCGGCGAGCTGGACTTCGTCCAGTAACAGTGCGCCTTCGCCACAGGCCACCGCCAGGGCGTCGTTAACCGCGAATAGCGTACCGGGTCGCAGGGTTGCAACAGCGCCGAGCGCCGACGCCCGCCACACCCTTAAACGGGTGCCGGCAATCTCGGTGTAGGCCACCGGGAAAGGGTTGAAAGCGCGCACCCGGTTGGCCAGAACACTCGCCGGCAACTGCCAGTCCAGACGGGCTTCTGACTTGTTGATCTTGTTCGCGTAGGTGGCCTGTGCGTTGTCCTGGACCTGTACCGACACCGGGCACCCCTCCGCATCACAGCGCTGGAAAGTCTGCAACGCTGCAAGTAGTTCCCGGACACCCAATCCGGCCAGTTTATCCAGTAACGATCCGGTGGTGTCGGTCGGCTCGATGGCACACTCAGCGCTGCGCACAATGCAGCCAGTGTCGAGACCTTCATCCATTTGCATAATCGTAACGCCGGTTTTGCTGTCTCCGGCTTCGATAGCCCGATGAATGGGCGCGGCACCCCGCCAGCGCGGCAGCAGGGAGGCGTGAACGTTTATACACCCCAGGCGCGGCGCATTTAGAACAGCTACCGGCAACAACAAACCATAGGCAACCACGACCATGATGTCGGCGGCATGCGCTTGGAGTTCGCGCTGCGTCGCAGCATCGCGCAAGGTATGCGGCTGATAGATGGCCAAACCGCTATCCAGCGCCACCTGTTTTACCGGGCTGGCGCTGAGTTTTTTACCTCGGCCCGAGGGACGGTCAGGCTGGGTATAAACCGCGCAAACTGTGTGATTCGAGGAATCTAGCAGCGCGCGCAGGTGCGCAGCGGCAAACTCGGGGGTACCGGCAAATATCAGCTTCAGGGGTCGCATGGGCTCGCTGCCACAACGAGGCAGACACTCAAGCAGATTGCTTGCGTTGTTTTTCCAGTTTAGAGCGAATTCTGTCGCGTTTTAGCGATGTCAGATAGTCGACGAACAGCTTGCCTTCGAGATGGTCCAACTCATGCTGAAGACATACAGCCAGCAGCCCGTCCGGCTCGAGCTCAACGGGCTTGCCTTCCTGGTCCAGTGCCCGCACTCGGACACAGTCCGGACGCGAAACCTGCTCGTGAAATCCCGGTACTGACAGACAGCCTTCCTCGTAATCCCGGCAAGTGTCCGCCAACACCTCGACCTCGGGGTTGATAAACACCTGGGGCTGGTCCCGAGTTTCCGACAAATCCACCACGACCACCCGCTCGTGAACATCCACCTGTGTCGCCGCCAGACCGATGCCGTTGGCCGCATACATAGTCTCCAGCATGTCGTCGACCAGAGTTCGAATACGGTCGTCCACAGTCACCACCGGCTGCGCTTTTTTGCGCAATCTCGGATCGGGGAATTCAAGAATAGTCAGCTTGGCCATACTTTGTGATGTATTTCTAGCAAATTAACATAAACCACTGTTAATATTGGAAGTTGCAGGTGTGCGCGCGCTTGCTACCGCGTATGACCAAGTATACACCATTGGAAAAGAGCTCACAGGACGAACCAAATGAAAAAATTAATATCGGGTTTGCTGGCAATCTGGGCACTGGTAGCGCTCGCGCTGGCCGCCGAGGCGCCTTTCAAGGACAACATACCCGACAGATATACCGTCAAGGAAGGCGATACATTATGGGATATATCCGATTATTTCCTGAGTAAACCCTGGGTGTGGCCGGAAATCTGGCATGTCAATCCGCAAATTCGCAACCCGCATCTCATCTATCCGGGCGATGTGATCAATCTGGTCTATATCGACGGCAAACCCCGCCTCACCCTCAGCCGGGGTCGCGATGTCAAGCTCAGCCCGCAGATACGTAGCATTGAAAACCGCCAGGCCATCCCGCCACTGCCGCTGGAAATGATCAATAGCTTTTTAACCCGCTCGCGCGTGGTCGACAAAGGCGTCCTCGAAGCCGCACCCTACGTCCTCGCGGGTCAGGAAAAACACATTCTCGCGGGCCTGAACGACGATTTCTACGCGCGCGGTAATCTCGACCCGAACCTGAGCGTATACGGCGTCTATCGGGACGGCGGCAACTACGTCGACCCGGCGTCGGGCGAATTGCTCGGCGTGCGCGCCCAGGCCATCGGCTCGGCCAAACTCAAGGTCATGGACAAGGATGTCGCCACGCTGGGTGTGACACGCAGTGAAGAAGAAATCCGGGCCTATGACCGGTTGCTTCCCGACGAGGCACGCGAAATAGATACCACCTTTCAACCCAGTGCGCCTCCGGATGGCAGCGACGGTCTCATTGTCTCCGTAGAAGGCAGTGTGCGCGTCGCTGGCCTGCTCGACGTCGTGGCTATCAATCTCGGCGATCGCAGCGGCATCAAAACCGGCAATATGCTGGCGATTTATAAAAAAGGCGAAGTAGTGAAAGACCGGGTAACGGGTGGCCACGTCCAGTTACCGGCTGAGCGGGCCGGCCTGTTGATGGTTTTCCGTACCTTTGAAAAAATGAGTTACGGGCTCATTCTCAACGCCAACCGCCCACTTGCGGTGGGCGACGCCGTCAAAAGCCCTTGAGCACCTGCCGGTGCGGCGTACCGGTAGTTCGCACTCAGGCAACGAAAAGGCTATGATTCCGGCATGAATTGACTGCCCCAGGGAAGGGGTTATGCCGACACAAACAGAATCCGCTGTCATTCTCCAGCACCTGCCCGGCATTGGCGCCACCGGACTGGCCAATCTCGTCGATCAGTTTGGCTCCTTTGATAATGTCCTCAGCGCACCGCTGGAAGCACTGCCCGGCGTCTATCGCAAAGCCCTTCAGTATTATCGCCGCGAGGCGAATGCCGTCACGCAGGCGGCGCAGGATGTAATCGCGCGCTGTCGCGACGAAGCCATCACGCTGGTAATTCTGGGCAGCGAGAATTACCCGTCCCTGCTTGCCGAGATCGACTGCCCACCTCCTGTACTCTACGTCAAAGGCCGCATCGATACCCTGCACCTGCCCCAGATAGCCATCGTCGGCAGTCGGCAGCATACAGCCACCGGCAAACATAACGCCGAAGCATTCGCCCGGGATTTGAGCCGGCACGGCTTCACCATTACCAGCGGCATGGCGCTGGGCATCGATGGTATTGCTCATCATGCGGTTGTCGAAAAAGGCTCGACGGTCGCGGTCCTCGGCACCGGCGTCGACACGGTATACCCGCGCCAGCATAACGCGCTGTATCAGGCCATTATCGATAACGGTGGTGCTGTGCTATCGGAATTCCCACTGGGGACCCCGGCCCGCGCGGGCAATTTCCCGCAACGCAATCGCATTATCAGCGGCCTCAGTGTGGGCGTCGTCGTGATCGAAGCCGCACTGCGCAGCGGTTCGCTGATCACTGCGCGGCACGCCATTGAGCAAGGCCGCGAAGTATTTGCCTTGCCCGGATCCATCCATAACCCGATGGCCAAAGGTTGCCACCAATTGATCCGCAACGGTGCCACGCTGGTCGAAAACAGTCAGGATATTGTCGAACAACTGGGCGGCATGCTGTCCCTGTTAGCCGCATCCCCGCCCTCCGGCGAAGAGAACCAACCTGCCATGGAGCTCAGTGCCGACGAGCGAACTGTCCTCGACCAGCTGGCCTTCGACAACGTCGACCTGGACACGCTGGTGCACCGCTGCGGTCTTGCTACTGCCCGATTAACCAGCACCCTGGTCTCTCTCGAGCTCAAAGGGCTGGTGGCAAACCGCGCGGGGCTCTATTGCAGGATCAGCTGATAGCGCAATATCCGGCCACACCCTGAAATCAGTTTCAATAGCGATCCGGCGCACCGCCGGTTGCCAGCTTTCTCGCGTTGCGTTAGCCTGCCGATCCCTTCGCAATGAGTCGACAGAAATTATGAGTCAAGCTTTCGTCGCCGTATTAATGGGCTCCGATTCCGACCTGCCTGTTATGCAGGCCACTCTGGACGTACTGGGTACGCTGGGTGTCCCCTACGAAGTCAAAATCACTTCGGCACATCGCACCCCGCAAGCCACCAAGGAATATGTCCAGTCCGCCGATGAGCGCGGTTGCGTGGCCTTTATCTGTGCTGCCGGCATGGCTGCCCACCTGGCCGGTGCAGTCTCCGCACAAACGTTGAAACCGGTTATCGGCGTGCCGATCAATGCCTCCCTCGAAGGCATGGACGCGCTGCTGGCGACAGTCCAGATGCCCGCGGGAATTCCGGTTGCAACTGTCGCTATCGGCAAGGCCGGCGCGAAGAATGCCGCGTATCTGGCTGCTCAGATTGCCGCCACCGCGGACAGTGCCTTGCGCCAGCGCCTGATTGATGATCGCCGGGCCAGCGCTGAAAACGTGCAGGCGAAGGATGCCGCACTGCAGACGGAGTTACAGGCGCGACAAACTGCCAAGGCGTGAAACCGGTCGCTCCACCCTTGCGTCAATTCTACGCCCATCACCCGGGCCTGCGCGTGGCAGTCAACACGTTGTTCGCCGGTGGCACCGTGGCCTATCCGACAGAGGCGGTATGGGGACTCGGTTGCGACCCCAACAACGCGGCCGCGGTCGAGCACATCCTGCGGCTAAAGCGGCGCCACGTGAGCAAGGGACTCATCCTTATTGCAGCCCATAAAGACTTGTTTAGACCGCTGCTGGATTCGCTGGATGCCGAGCATTTGCGCGCTATCGACGCAGGCGGGCCGGGACCAATCACCTGGCTGGTGCCTAATAACGGTTACGCCCCGGACTGGATTACAGGCGGTCGGACCAGTGTTGCCATACGCATTACCGCCCACCCGGTTGCGGCCGCGCTAAGCGCCGGCTTTGGCGGCCCGGTCGTTTCGACTTCGGCAAATCCACAGAACCTGCCGCCCGCGCGCTCTTTGACGAAAGTCAAAGCCTACTTTGGCGCAAACGTCCATGCTTACGCACCCGGCGTTACCGGCTCGGCTCACAAACCCAGCGAAATTCGCGATATTGTTACGGGTAAAACTGTGCGCTCGGGAGACAGCGCCCCATAGAGTCTGATCATGGTCGATACCACAGCAGTCAGGAATTACCTGCTTGAATTGCAGAAAAACATCTGTGACGAACTCGGCGCGCTGGAGCCAGGCACGTCATTTCGCGGCGACGACTGGGTTCGCGATGAGGGTGGCGGTGGCCAGTCGCGTGTTATCGAAGGCGGCGAGGTCTTCGAAAAGGGTGGGGTTAATTTTTCGCACGTCTTCGGCCAGGAACTCCCGGGCTCGGCCACTGCGGCGCGACCCGAACTCGCCGGTCGCTCATTCGAGGCCATGGGCGTATCCCTGGTCATACATCCACTTAACCCCTTTGTGCCCACGTCTCACGCCAACGTTCGCTTGTTTGTCGCCAACAAGTCCGGTGAGGCGCCGGTCTGGTGGTTTGGTGGCGGATACGACCTCACCCCCTATTACGGCAATGAGGATGACTGCCGCCACTGGCACGAAACTGCAAGCGCCGCGTGTGCACCCTTTGGGAAAGACATTTACCCGCGTTTTAAACAGTGGTGCGACGAATACTTTTATCTGCGTCATCGCGACGAAGCACGGGGCGTAGGCGGTCTGTTTTTCGACGACTTCAACGAAGCCGGTTTTGACACCTGTTTTGACTTTATACGTGCTGTTGGCGACAGCTACACTGCCGCTTACCTGCCTATAGTAAAAAAACGCAAGGATACGCCGTACACGAGTCGGCATCGGGATTTCCAGCTGTATCGCCGAGGCCGCTATGTGGAATTTAACCTGGTCTTCGATCGGGGCACCCTGTTCGGCCTGCAAACCGGTGGTCGCACGGAATCCATACTCATGTCACTGCCGCCGCAGGTCAGCTGGCGCTACAACTGGCAGCCCGACCCGGGCAGCGACGAGGCTGATCTTTACGAAAAATTCCTGCCGCCACGCGACTGGCTCGCCAAGCCGTGACCGATCGCTACGCGGTTGTCGGCAATCCTGTGGCGCATAGCCTCTCCCCAGATATTCATCGCGCCTTCGCTCAGCAAACCGGGGAAAACATCGACTATAGCCGAATCATCGTACCGGCCGGCCAGTTTAACGAGGTCGCTCGCCTGTTTTTTAATCGCGGTGGCAGAGGCCTGAATATCACCGTGCCCTGCAAGGGCGACGCCTATCAATTCGCCGATAAGCTAACTGCTTTCGCCAGTCGCGCCCAGGCGGTCAATACACTGGCACTGGACACCGCAGGCTTGCTGACCGGCGACAACACGGACGGGCGGGGCCTGGTTGCCGATCTGGTCGACAACCTGGGCTGGCCGATCGCCGATAAGCGCTTGCTAATCCTGGGTGCAGGTGGCGCCGTTCGCGGGGTATTGCAGCCACTGCTGGAACAAGGGCCTCGGGAGCTGGTCATCGCCAACCGAACCCCGACCAAAGCCGCAGACCTGGCGGACCAATTTACTGACCTGGGCGCTGTTACCGGCGGTGGTTACGATGACCTTCTCGAGCAAGCGCCGTTTGATCTAATCATCAACGCAACCAGCGCCAGTCTCGCCGGCGACCTACCACCCGTGCCGAAGCGGATTGTCGACGGGAACACCCGTTGTTACGACATGATGTATGCCGCACAACCGACGGTTTTCATGACCTGGTGCCGGGAGCAGCAATGCCGTGAAGCCATCGACGGTCTGGGCATGCTGGTTGAACAGGCAGCGCTGGCCTTTGCACTGTGGCGCGGCAAGCAACCCGCGACGACAAGCGTAATCGAATCCATTCGCGCGCTACTGGCGGGCAAACCGAGCTAGCGCTCTGAAGTTAAGACCCGCTCCGCCTCTCACCTCTTAAAGCCTGAAAAGGTCTGTAGAATAAATTTACCTCACTGCCGGACTTGCTTGAATTGCATCGTGTTGATCTGAAAAACGGTCATGCTGGCGTCAAAAGTTGCGCCTAAACTTGTGCCCGTCCGGGCGATGCTCGAGTTCGACAGCAAAGGGAAGAGGGGCTGCTTGCTTTTTTCGACAAGACAGCTTGCCGGCCCGGCGACGGCCCAAGTGCCAGCTCCACGACATATGCTAGCGCCAGCAAGTGTGGACTGCTCGATACAGCGCCACGGACCATAGCATAAGACGGGAGCAAACGATCATTGTGTAATCGCGCTGTCACCCACCCCACATCTACGATGTCCCTTGCCAAATGATCCTGGGCTTGATGCAAAAACTAAGATCTGCCGCACTCCTGTTCGGCCTCGGTGCAATACTGATTTCGGACAACGCCAGCGCTGCGCCGACCGGGTCACCGACAGCTAGCCAGCCTGTCGCGTCGCCCGAGCCTTCGCTCATCGACGTTAACGCAGGCATTATTCCCTATGCCTGCAAGGGAACGCAGAGCCTGATACTACTCGCCTTCGACCCAGCCTTTGGCCGCCGCGCCTGGGGTGCTTTTGGCGGCAGATTTAAACGCGGTGAGCATGTCTGGCAAACCGCTGCTCGAGAATTTTTCGAAGAAACCAACTGTGCTTACCCCTTGCGGGACATGGCCGTATTGCGGGAGCGAGCCTACAGCCGGAACGGCGACTATTACACTTACGCAATGCGCGTACCTTACATCTCCGCCGCCGCTATCGCAGGGCGCGATAGCACCAGCCGTTCGGCAACCCCGACAGAGGGGGGAACCTGCCGCGATGTCGAGCGCTCGCGCTGGGTCTGGGTGCCCTATCATGCGCTGATAGACGCCCTCGACACCACCCGGGAACCCATTGGCATACCGGTAAGCGACGGCCTGCCCTCTGAGGTCGATCTGTGGGCGGGGGCCGCTAGCTCCATGCGCTCAGCGCTGGCGGATGGCGTGCTGCCGCGCTCTATAGTGTGCGGGCCCTGACCCGGCCAAAATTGTCAAAGTGCCCGATTATTGCCACGGCAATAGATGCAACTGAGTTTGTCTGGCGAAACCTGGCGTATTAGCATAAGCAGGCTTGATATCTGCACGCGGGACTGCCAATGAAACCCCAGCAAGTATTTACCGCCTACGATCGGGATGTCGGACGCGCCAATGATGCTATCGAAACGAGGTATTGCGCGCGCTGTGGCAAACATTGCCAGACCGAAGCCATTGAGGGTGGCCTGCGCTCGGTCTGCCGATCCTGTAGCCACGTACATTACAAGAATCCGCAGCCGGCCATCGCCGTCCTGATCGAGCATGCAGGCCAGTTCGTTCTCGGCAAACGGGTATCCAGCAGCCTCGGGCACGGCAAGTGGTGCATGCCCTGCGGTTACGTCGAGTATCACGAAAACTATCTGAGTGCCGCCGTACGCGAAGTCAAGGAGGAAACAGCGCTGGATGTGCGTATCAAATCAATTATCAGCGTCGTCACCAACTACCTTAAACCCAATATTCACTCGCTGGTCACCGTACTCAGCGCAGAACCTATCGCCGGCGCAATCGAGGCGGGCGACGGCATGGAGGAAGTGCGCTGGTTTCCCTATACTGGCGTATTCCCCGACATGGCGTTTGAAGCGGATACACATATTATCAGCCGGTATTTTGAAACCGATCTGATTGGCGCCCCGGTCGATACCGACTTCAGCCAATAGTGGCCCTTCACCGCCGGTAACCTGCAGGAACACCGCCGCGACAGGCGCGTTCGCACTCGGGGACACACTCGACGAGCACCCACAATGAACTGGCAATTCACTCGACAGGCCTATCCGGCAACACGCATGCGGCGCAATCGCCGCAATAGTTTCTCGCGCCAGCTGGTGCGGGAAACCACCCTGACTCCCGCCGATTTGATTCTGCCCCAGTTCGTGCTCGACGGGGAAAACCGTCGCGAAGCCATTCCCTCGATGCCGGGTATCGAGCGCCTGTCTATCGACCTGCTCGTCGAGCAGGCGAAAGACTGCCACGCACTTGGCATTCCCGCTATGGCGATTTTCCCGGTCACGCCAAAGGACAAAAAGAGCCTGCTGGCCGAAGAGGCGTGGAACCCAGACGGTCTCGCGCAGCGCGCTGTAAAAACAATTAAAGACGCGGTACCGGAACTTGGCATCATTACCGATGTGGCACTCGACCCCTTTACCACGCACGGCCAGGACGGCATTCTCGGGCAGCACAAAGAAGCCGGCTACGTATTAAACGACGCCACCGTCGAAGCGTTGGTCAAACAGGCGCTGTCACACAGTAGTGCCGGCGCCGATATAGTGGCGCCATCGGACATGATGGATGGCAGGGTGGGGGCCATTCGCCAGGCACTCGAAGCCGAAGGCCACGTCAACACACTGATTCTCGCCTATTCGGCCAAATACGCTTCCAGTTACTACGGACCCTTTCGCGACGCCGTCGGCTCGGCCGGCAATTTACAGGGCGCTGACAAATACAGCTACCAGATGGATCCGGCGAACAGTGACGAGGCATTGCACGAATGCGCACTGGACCTTGCGGAAGGTGCAGACATCATCATGATCAAGCCCGGCATGCCGTATCTGGACATCGTGCGCCGCATCAAGGATCAATTACAGGCGCCCACTTTCGTTTACCAGGTGAGCGGCGAATACGCCATGCACCGGGCCGCCATCGACAATGGCTGGCTGGAACGCGACGCCATCATCAAGGAATCGTTACTCGCGATAAAGCGCGCCGGTGCCGATGCCATACTCTCCTATTTCGCTCTGGACGCGGCGCGATTACTGAACGACTAACACCCGTTACTGTTGCCCCCGATATTTGATGCAAAGCGCTTTTGCACTGCTGCAAACCTACCTGACCGGTGGCGCGACGCCGCGCTTGCTGGTAGCAGACGAAAACATCGACGCCAGCGACATCGCATCAGCCGCTACCGGCACGCAGGTACTCAGCAATCGTTTTGAACTGGCCGAGGCCGGCAAAAACGCCGGGCTCGACAGCTGTTTTAACGATTTTGATTTTAGCGACTACGCCGAGGCCCAATTTGCCTTGATCGGTTATCGCCTGTCCAAAGAACGCCCGGTGGTGGAGCACATTCTCGCCGAGTGCGCGCGCCTCCTTAAACCGGGCGGCACACTGGTGTTATCCGGGGGCAAACGCGAAGGGATCAAACGCTATGCATCTATTGCGGGAACCCGACTGGCAGGTACACCGCTGATACGCAAGCACGGCAACTGGTATATAGCGCAAATAGAAAAAACCGGAGACCAACAGCTGACGCCCGGCGGAGCATCGACCTACCGGGAGCCATTGACGATAACGGTCGACGAAAAGACCACACTTTACTCAAAGGCCGGGCTTTTCGGCGCGACAAAAATCGACCCCGGTAGTGCGATGCTCGCCGAGTACCTGCCGGTTTTTTTCCGCCATTTCGATCACCACTCTGCCAGCGCTCTCGATCTCGGCTGTGGCTACGGATACCTGACGTTGTTCGCGGCAAGGGCGGGCTTTAGTCGGATCATCGCCACGGACAACTGCGCCGCAGCCATCGAAATGTGCCGACGCAATGTCGACACTCTGGGAATCGACGCTCAAGTTGTCGCCGACGATTGCGCCCGGCGCATCGCCCAAACATTTGATGCAGTGCTCTGCAATCCGCCTTTTCACCGCGGCTTCAAGGCAGACACGCAACTAATCGAGCGCTTTGTCGCCACAGCCGCCGCCAGACTTGAAAACAGGGGGCGCGCACTGTTTATCGTTAACGAATTTATTGCGCTGGAGCGGGCGGCGCAGGGATATTTCGCCACGGTCGAGGTCGTGCGCCGCGAACAGGGTTTTAAACTGGTCGAGCTGGCCGCGAAGAAAAACCGGTGAATAAGCCCTCGGCTTAGCCTTAGCTGCCGACCGCGACGCGCTGGAGGATCTCCTGGAGCTGACGCCGCACAGTTGAGCCGACAGCGCTGTAATTAATGCCGCGGCGGGCGAACTGGGCAGCCAGCGACTGGCTGCCCAGGGCCAGATGGCTGCTCGCCAGGACCAGATAAACCCCTGGCGACCGGGCATCGATGCGCTGGGCTCGCTCGGCAGTGCTAACGGCGCTTTCATACTGCCCGGCGCGATAGTGACCCCAGGCCTGGTCGAGCAACTGCTCCAGCGCGTTCGGCGCAGGCCTCGCCGGGGATTGCTTCGGCGTAATCGCCGGCAGTGCGGGCCCGGCCGGCTCGCTGTTTGACTCGGGTGGAATTGCGGTGACAGGTGGAGGCGGTGCAGCCGGTGGCCGCGATCCCGGTATCGGCGCGCAGGCAGACACACTCAGAACCAGAGCGGCGACCAGCAAACCCGGTCGGCAATTCTGTGTTTGCATCGCTTGCTCCATCTTTTTCATGCGGCCTCATGTGGCGATACGCCCTCTTCAGGCAGCAGTGCCAGTTTCGCGTGCTTACCAGCGCAATATATCGCGCAACCAATCGACGACATTATCCCTGCTGCGCGGTGCGCAGGACGCGTTGTGCCGCGGCGCCGAACCCTTGATATAGGGCAGGTACCGGGCCCCCGCACAGTGGTCGCCCGACAATCCGCCCGAGACCGGGTCGACCCAATGATAATCGATGTTTTCCGGTTGTACGTAGGCAAAGGACTCAGCGCCCAGGTTGCGCATCAGATGGGCCCATAATTTGAGCGCCCCAGAGGAGCCGGTTATCGGCATTTTTTTGTTATCGTCTCTGCCAATCCATACGACAGCAAGGTAGTTGCCGCTAAAGCCGGCGAACCAGCTATCGCGCTGTCCGTTAGAGGTGCCGGTCTTGCCGGCGAGCACTGTCTCCGGCGACAGAATCTTGTAGGCCGAGCGGCCGGTGCCCTCGCGCATCGCCACCTGCAGGCCGTAATGCAAGAGGTGGATAGCGGCCGGCGATACCCGCTCCTCAATCTCAAAGGCGTAGCGCCGCAGGGGCTGGTTCTCACTGGTGTAGACCGACTCGATACCGCCCAGAGGGGTGTAATAGCCATCGCTGGCAATCGTGTGATAGAGGGTAGCCACTTCCAGAGGTGACATATTGACTGCACCCAGAGTCAGCGCCGGCACTTCCGGTAATGGTCGCAGGTAGCCGAGGTCGCGAACAGTCTGCGCCACATGCTCGATACCCAGCTCGACACCGAGGCGTGCGGTCGCCTGGTTATATGAGTGTCCCAGCGCCTGGTAAAGAGGCACGATGCCGTGATCCTTGCGGTCAAAGTTACGCGGTGCCCAGACGGTTTGTTGCTCGGTATTGATGCGAATCGGGCCATCGTCAATCGGCGAGCTTAGCGTGTAACGGTCGGGTTGGCGTAACGCTGTCAAATAGACCGCGGGCTTGATAGTCGAGCCCACCGGTCGGCGCGCGTCCAACGCGCGATTAAAACCCGGAAAACCCTGCCGCCGCGAGCCGGCCAGGGCGATGACGTCGCCAGTGCCGACACGCACAACCACCGCCGCTGTCTGCAGGGTGCCGTCGGGTATCGCATACTGTTGCTCCAAACGACGCAGCTCGCGCTGGGCGGTATCCTCGAGTTTTTTCTGCGCCTGTGGATCGAAACCTGTAAAGATACGCAGGCCCTCGGTCTGCAGGTCCCGTTCGTCGTAGTCCTGCCTTAACTGTCGCTTGACCAGGTCGACATAGGCGGGAAAAGGATTCGAGCGCGTCCCCGGGGAAGCCGTTACGCCAAGCGGTTTGGCGCGCGCCCTGGCCGCCTCTTCGACACTGACGACCTGCTGTTGCTCAAGCACGCGCAGAACGAGATTCCTGCGCTGCAAAGCCCGTTCCGGATGCCGCCGCGGATCGTAGTAAGACGCCCCCTTGGCCAGCGCAACCAGCAGAGCGACCTGATGCAATTCCAGTTCGCCGAGCGGCTGGCGAAAATAATGCCGACTGGCGAGACCAAAGCCATGAAT
>DJFY01000028.1:0-151 GCA_002431545.1 Cellvibrionales bacterium UBA5860
ATTCAGGCAAGCGTTGCGCTCGAGTCAGTAGTGCGGTCGTCCGATGAATCCTTTCCGTTTGCTTGCGGCTCAGCTGCAGACAGCAATTCCGAAGCGGCGTGTTTATCGACCCCGGTATTACCAGATCGACTATCTCCGTTTCCGTTTCCGT
>DJFY01000028.1:452-20420 GCA_002431545.1 Cellvibrionales bacterium UBA5860
TCCGTTTCCGTTTCCGTCTTTGCGTTTCCCTGTATCAGTTTGAGCTGTTTGCGAAACGTTGTCCCCCCGTGCAGAGGTTTGTTGCGCTCCACTCGCATCATTGTGGGGCGCGGGTGATGCCGTGTTGTTGGCGCCATTGCCGGAAGAAGTGCTTGCACGATCGCGCGTATCTTTCTGATTGGTCGTTTTTTTTCGCCGGGCCGCTTTTTTCGTCGGTGTACGCTTCTTGGCCGGTGTCTTTATCGCAGGTTTCTTAGTGTCTGCCGGGGAGCCCAGACTGCTTAGAAGTTTGGGTAATGTTGTAGCGGTAAGCGGCTCGTAGTGACTCGTGTTGGGATTGAGCCACAGGCTTTTGCCACGCTTTAGCGCGCCTGCCGGCAGTCCTGCTACAGACAGCGCCTGCTTCTTAACTTGCTGACCCAGTGTCATAGGCAACCTGTCCATAATTCTGATGACAACCGGGCGGCTTGTCTCTGTCAGGGCGCTTGTCACTATTTTCGTGAGTTCTTTCGTATCGAGCGAGGCATTGCTGCGCAGTTCAAGTGCCACGGCGGGTAAGCCGTAAGGGTGATTCTCGAGACGCAGCTCGTAAGCCGCAGCAATACTGACGCTGTCGAGTTGCCAAACTGCTGTCTCTATTGGCAGCGACGGCAGCCATTCGTCTTCCGTGCGTATAAGCGATTTTGCTTTATCGACAAAGCGATACTCGTCGTCTTCATCCACTACGAAAAGATCATGAGTCGCCTGCCAGCAATCACCTTTTTCAAAAACGTTGTATATTGGGGGGCGTTTTAGATCTCTACCATGAGATTCGGAGCGGGTCAGCAACATGCCGACCGTGCCTTTTCGAACGGGGCATAGATATCCCGCGGCGTCCAGATAGGGTTGGTTTTTATCGTGGTTCCAGTGCACGAGGGCAATTTCACAGCTGCCGGGCACCGTTTGGAATACGGGCCCGGGTTTTTTGCAGGAAACATTTGCCATATAGGCATTAGTATCTTTGGCAACGAAAATCTCCATCACCTTGGCCGATGAAAAGCGTTGCTGAACGCGTTCGCACAGCCGTTGCGGCATGCCGACCCCGGCAAACATTCTTATCGAATGCCCTGTTTCCAACTTGTTTTGCGGCGCGTCGACCAGTTCCCTTAGCATGGTGCCGGCGTAGAACACGACTTTAGCGCCGTAGCGACGTGCCTCCCGCCAAAACGTTTCGGCGTCGTATTTTCGCGCTACCGCTATGCGCGCCCCTGCGATCAGCGATGCGCTCACTGCGACCATTAGTCCAGTCGGATCGTGGAGTGAAGTCCAGCAATACGCCGTATCCGATTTCATCAAGCTGGTGGCTGAAGCGGTGCCGAGCGCTGACAGCGCCCAGCGGCGGTTGCAGATCAGATCTGCAGCGGTGTCGATACCGGTACCGGAAAACAGTACAAACGCAGTGTCGTCGGCTTTGCCCGGAGAGGGTCTATACCAGTCAGGCAGTGCAACGCTCGCAGGATCGATCTGTTCCATGTCGACAGCGGTTTCCGGGAGTGATCGATGTGATCTGCCAAAACCACCGAGAACGTGCACTTGTCCGGAAAACGCTTGGGTTGCAAGCTCAGCGTTTTCCGGATCTGCTATCAGGAACTGCACGCCACCCAGCTTAAGTTCGGTGTTTAACTGGTTACCTGTGTGAATATTACGTAGCAGTACTGCAACGGCACCCAGTCTGTTCACCGCCATAATAGTAGCCAGGGAAGAGGGCCGGGCGTGCATGAGTACGCCGACGTGGTCGCCAGTGCGTACACCGATGGAAATTAGCCCACGCACAATATTATCGATACGTCGATTGGCATCGCTGTAGGTGTGAGCCCGGCCGTCGTAAAGAAAATATGTGTCTTTTGGCGCTTTTTTCGCCTGCTCTTCCAGCGCCAGGGCAAACCCGATCTCGCTGTCACTCGCGAGCTTATTCAAGCGCGATAGGTAGGAAACATGGGAAGTAAAATTGTCGGTTAGATTCTGTAGTGACTGGGCTGTGATGCCGGCCAGGTCGGACACTGTGCCGAGGGCGCCTTTCCCCATGCCGTATAGTGTCTTGGTGAAGGCTACGGGCAGCGCGTCGTCAAAGCTGCTGGAGCTCGGTTTGCGGTTGACTTCTGTGGTCAAGTCGAGACGGCGGATAGTATCCGGTTGCAGTTGCCTGCCTTCCCGCCATCGCAGCCAGCTGGCAACTTCGGGCCAGGTTTGCTGCATCGCGGTGCTGCCTACCACGATGCCCATGTGGCCCGCTTCCACGTTAAACTCAAAAATCTCGGCGTTAGGTACGGCTTCGGCGATTCCCCTTACCGACCCGGGCCGCGCGATTTCGTCGTTGCCGCCCACTACGACGAGTATCGGGCACGATAATTCCGCCAGTGACACGGTTCTGCCTTCGATAACACAGCCGCCGGAGATCAGACGATTCCCGAGCAGCATTTGACCGAGAAATTCCTGCAGGGCGGGTCCGGGCCAGGCAACAAAGCCCTCGCCGCCGAGAAAACTACGCCCTTCCTCTGTTTTCAACAGGGCGTCGCGGTCGTGCAGTGAGCCAATGAAGGAAAACCAGTTTTTGATTTCCTTGGTTGGGCTCATCAACTTAAAAAGGTTTTTTGAAGCCCAGGCGGGAACCATGCTGGGTCTCAGGTTTTTTGGAATGACCTTGCCGATCATCTCAAGAGCCTGGGTCATGGCGTCGTCTGAGATACCGGGTATGAAGTTTTTATAGATATTTACCGGTGATCCGAAACCGATGACGGACGCTACATCCCGGTTGTTGCGATAGGCCGCGGCCAGGTAGCAGAAAATACCGCCCTGGGAGTAACCGGCAACGTGTACCGGCGTACTTTTTTCTTTTGCCACATAGTCTATGGCGTCGTTGACGGCGAGTATGTGGTCGCTAAAATCCCGATCGAGGCCGCCTTCCTGGGCCTCCGGAGCACCAAAATCGACGAGCCAGACTGAAAATCCCTGGTCATTGAGGTAGTCGACAGCGCTGTTATCTGCGGCCATGTCATAGACGTCGGCCGAGATCATCAGCGGTGGTACCAGCAGTATGGGTATGCGTGGTGTTTTCGATTTTTTGACTTCGTAGCAGCGTAGCCGGTATTCGGCGGTTTCGCGCGCAACGTAATATACCGTTGACGTGCGGGGCTGTAAGCGCCCGAACCGGGCGATAACCGAGGCGTTTTTTAACGCCATGACAAGTCGAGAGTAGGGCGCGGAGTGATCGGGGTCGGTTTTATCGTTATGCATGGTTTAACCTCTGTTGCCGATCGGGTATCACCGGAACAATCTTTGTATGCAGTTAATCATGCTGTTTGATTATTATTCTAATGAATATTAGTTATGATTTTTACGCGTCTCCTTTTGGTTTGGCAGATGCCGGTCAGGTTTTCGCAGGTGGTTCACGAATCCTCCTGCAGGAGAAAAATCAACGCTTGTTGCCAGTTCTAGCGTTGAGATTGTTCGGCAACAGCCCCCGCTGTATCTTCCGGAATCTTATGTTGCGACCTGTGTTTTATTCAGTTCCGTAAACGATTCGTCGATAGCATCGTTAATGAAAGCGCTGACAGTTTTTTCCCAGGGAAAAGTCACGTGATTTCCCTGGTACCAGGTGATTTTCGGTTGTCCCCAGTGCTCCCACAAATCCAGGGGATCTTCTGGTCGGGCCAGGCGATCGAGGACGCCAGCATAGATATAACGCCGCTTGTGCGCGACTTTGGGCTTGAGCGCGCGCGGCGAAATCACATGGGTCATCGTCTCGATGTCATCCCAGGGCATACCGATATTGTCCATAAAATAAAGCAGATTTCTCTGCCCCAGTCGGCGCGCAGCGCGGACCAGATTGACTGCGGGAACACCGGCAATGGCGCAGGCGAGGCCGCTTTCGAGGCCGGATAGCAGAGCTGTCGTATAACCACCCAGAGAGATGCCATGCACGCCGATTTCCGGCGCGCCTTCCCTGCGCAGCCAGGCGATGATTCTGCGTAATTCGAACATAGCCTGCGCTTCGGTGTGTATAAGATTGACATAACCCGGCGAGAGTACGCCGTCACCACTGGTCGGGCCTATTTTCCGCGGGCCGTGCAGCGGCAGCACATACTGTAGGATATTCAGACCCTTTTTCTCGTGCAGTTCCTGCGCGCGGAAGAAGGGCAAGTCGAGGTAGGGAAGCCCCATGCGGTAGCCGTGGATGTTAATCAACCAGGGCCGTTGTGGTCCTGAGTGGCGGAGTACCCAGCAATGGGCCGTGTGGTTGGCTTTGTAGCCCAGCCATCTGGACCTGCCGGTTTCGCCCAGGTGCGGAATATACCCGCTTTCAAAAGTCATGTGCTCGTAATGGACGCCGGTCGATTTCTCGCGCTTAAAGCTTACTTTTTCCATCTCGGGCGGCGTCTGGTGGTAACCTCTCGGGTTGTCGACCCAGCCCTTGGATCGGTAAAACTCCAGGGCATCTTCCATCTCCTCCGCACAGCGGGCGCGAAACCCCGGGGTTGGTAGGCGCAGCCGGGATGCCAGTCCGAGCCCGACCAGTACGGCCTCGTCGACCCCCACCATTAATAGCGAGGAAAGGTTCATCTTGGGTCTCGGAGCGCCGTCCGGCCACTCCAGCATGTCATTAACTGTACCGGCACCGGGAATCCAGGTGGGAATGTTCACCTGGGGAAGTTCTCTGGCAGCGGGAAGCAAAGATGATAATTTCATGGGATTACGGCTCATTTATCGTAAACACATTGACATAGTAGCCTAGCCTTCGGCTCAGGCCAAAGGGTGATTGTGTGCGCTGACATGTGCATGCAGCGGGGCGGCGGTTGGCTTAATCCAACGCGATACAGGCAACATCAGGCCACTGGGCCACCGCTTTCGAGCCATCGTCGACACTCGGGTGTTAACACCTCGGCAGCGCGCTTGTCGTAGAGTGCCAGTTCTTCGCTGGACAGGACATCGCGCCAGCGACCGTTTGTGCCTTTGTTGATAAAAGTCTGCGCGCCGCCCTTAAACAACATTTCCGCCATGGGGATAACTTCGGAAGCTCGCCCTTTCATCGACTCAAAGGTGCACAGATCGGTTATCTCATCCAGGTAAGCAGGTGTGATATCGATCTCCAGATAATCCGCGATACGCTTTATCTGGCCCTTCAAATCGGTCAGAAGATCCAGGTAATTGACGAACAATATATTGGGCAGATGGCGGTAATCCCACCAGGTTTTAATTACATGTAGCTGGGACCAAAAAGGATAGCCGTCGCCTTCCCAGTCAAACCAGCCGCGCCCGATCCAGTTGTGCCAGAACTCGTGAATATCATCGCCGGCTGGCGGGAAAGGGTCTCCAACACGGCCGGGCAATGTATCCAGCAGGTGCAGAATATCGTCGGAATAATTCGAGTAATGGTTCCACAAGGACATAAACAGGTCGCGCCCGTCCCGCGTAACAAAGATATGTTTCACCTCCGGGTGAAAGGGAAAGCCATCGAGTGCTGTATGGGTTTTGAGAAATCGGCGGTGGCTTTGCGACTCGAGCTCTTGTGCCAGCTCTTCGAGCGGAGTGAAACGCATGTCGACAAAAATCGATAAATCGTGAAAGGGTGCCGGTGGAGGTTCGTCCTGGAAAATCAACAGTGAAACAATTTGCTGCGTCCAGGTAGTGCCGGATTTTTGCGTGGTCGCGACGACGATATCGTCGGGGCGCGGTTTAAATACCTGCCAGCGGGTGCTGTCGATGTGGTGATTTTGGTATGTGTGCGTTACCTGTGGCAAAGGTGGTTGCTCGGTCATGGTCTGTCCTTAAAGGGCTGAAAAGAATGGAAAGGTAATAAATGGAAAGGCAATAAGCGTTATGCGCCCTCTAATCGAGCGCCGAGAAATTCGGTGATTTTTGTGGTGACCTGTGCCGGCGTCTCAAGGTGCGGGTAGTGGGCTGCCTCGTCGAGCTCAAATATTTCCAGCGTACTGTGAACATGCGCCTGTACGAAGGACATGTTCGGCAGGTAACCATAGTTGTCCTGTTTGCCGAAGATCGCCAGCACCGGACACCTAACAGCCTCCAGGTAATGCTCATAGGGTTGAGTTGGCGTGGTGGGCTTGTCGGCCATAGCCGCCCAGTTGCGGAACAGCGTGTCGGTTTTGTCGCCGTGAAAAGGTATCAGCTTGTCGCGTAGCTTGCCCTCATCGTAGGCGGTTACAGCGGCTTTTAGTCCGGCACGTGATTCATCGTGAAACAACAGCTGCGGCACGATGGACACCACAGCGACAATCCTGGAGGGATGTAAACCAGGCGCGATAAGAGAGATGGCGCCACCAAAACTGTGGCCAACCAGTACGGCTTTCTCGATACCAAAATGTGCGAATAAATCGGCCAGCGGCTGCCCGGCCTCGTCTTCGCGGGGATCGCCATCGCGGGGCGGGACGAGCGCCTCCGACTTGCCGTGACCCCAGCGGTCGTAAACGAGACAGGAATAACCCGTTGCGCGGTGTAGTTGTTCGGGGAAATCCCGCCACATACCGATACAGTCGAGGCCGCCGTGAATAAACACCAGTGTGGGTTGTTCTCTCGTCACTTTGCCTAAAAGCAGTGTATTAATGCGATGCCCGGCAGCGTTGACATATTGCTCCAAAATGCTCGACCTCTGTTGTGGTGTTTAAGAAAAGCTTCCGGAGTGTAATTAACTTCTGATCTGTTGCCCACCGGTGGTCGTTGCTGTGTAAGAGAGCCGAACTAACAGGCCCTAATTTAAACGTGCCACCAACGGAGCGGAGACAAGTGTATTGAAGGCGCTCGAAAAGCTTCTGGTGTGAGCTTGAATGTCGGTGGGAATGACTCTGCCTTGTCGATCCCAGTTGACGAGAGTGGGGCTGTATCGACGGCGCTCAATCACATGGGTTTGATACGCAACAGAGGCGCGAATAGCCAGTCGAACCAGGATCGCAGCTTGATACGTGCAGATACCGCCGTCAAACAAATGCAGTCTTCGTGTAGAGCCCCCAGGGGCTGATGAACTTCACCCGGACCTCGGTAGAGGAAGTCGCCTGCAGAGTAAATGCCGTCTTCATCGGAGAAGCTGCCCTGTAAAACGACTGTGAATTCGTCACCAGTGTGGCCGTGGTGAGGCGTTTTGCCGCCCGCACAAATACGTTGCAGCGCGACCTCGTAATCCTTCTGTCCAGTTGGCAGGCGCGCCATGGATACCGAATTCGATAATTTTCGCCAGGCAGCCGGCGCTGGTATGCCGGTGATCAGTTTTTGCACCAGTTCAGGTAGAGCGCTTTGTCCATTCAGTAAATCGGTTCGGCCCTCAATTTGTCGCGCTTGAGCGGTCGGGCGTGGTGTGGGAGGCTCGGCACTGTCAAGGGTGGCGAGGGTTTTGTCGAGCAATCCACTGCTGAGTGCGGCTGGTTCGGTCAGTGCCAAGTCGCCGCCCAACTCTTCCAAATGCCGCACCTGCTGGGCGCATTGCGCGCAAAAACTCAGGTGAGTAGACAGGCAAATAGCCTGCGCACGGTGGGCGCTGCCGGAGGCATAATCAACGAGTAATGCTGTATCGGGATGAAAATTAGGCATATTCAGTTCACCAACATGACTTGTAACTTCTGCAGCGCCAGTCGTATTCTGGACTTGACGGTACCCAGTGGTAACCCTAGTTCCTCGGCGACTTGCTGGTGGGATTTCGATTCCATATAGACTCTTTTTACTACGTCCTGTTGTTCGACGGGCAGTTGCTCAACAGAGCCGCGAACCTGCCGCTGAGATCGCATCCGTTGTAACTCGTCGACCGGGCAATCATCACTTTCCAATGTGTTCCATATGTCCTCAGTGTTGATCGAAGGTGCAGTCTCGCTTTGCTTGCGATAAAACAAATCGATGCGACAGTTTCTGGCGATGGTAAAAATCCAGGTTGAAGCCCGGGCCTTTTTTACATCGTAGGTGTAAGCCTTTTGCCACACTTTTAACATCACTTCCTGCACGAGCTCCTCTGCGATGGCATCGGAAATGACGGGCTGACTGGCCCTCAGGAACATCCCCTTAATTAACGGACCAAAGTGAGCGAACAGTGCTGAGAAAGCAGCTTTATCCCCCTTTGCCACGCGGCATAGCGCCAATTCCCACTGCTGGTCACCCGGTTCTATGCCCTGCATCGATACTGGTCTGCGATTTATATTTTGCATCTATTGTGCTCAAAACAGGCTTGAAAACAATGCCCGTACAGCAGATTAGGTTACTGGAATCAATTCGTCGCCGGGCTTGCCGGCGATGTTGCGTCGGCAGCCTTCAGAACCTGTATCGCAGACCGAGCCGGTAGTTGATACTTTCATTTTCGATGTCAAATTTAGCGGGCAGCAGAGAGGAATCGACCGTAGCCTCGTCCCCGTCGACATAATTGATGGTCAGCATTACGTCCATGTTGTCAGTCAAGGTGTAGAACGCACCGGCTGCAAATTGATAGGCGAATGTTCGATCTTCGTCATCGATGATGCCTACGCCCGAAGGGTTATATTCAACTTCGACCTTGGTCGTCCCGATGCCTGCGCCGATAAAGGGTGTCAGAGCCGTACCCGTGTCAAAATCATAGAAGCCGTTCAGAAACAGGGTCGACGTCTCGATCTCGCCCGCGCCCGGAGCCACCAGGTTAGCCACAGATATCCCCAGATCTCCGACGTTGCCGCTAATCAATACACCGGCATCGATGGCGCCGAGTGCGATGCCGGCGGCAGAGACATTCTCGTGGCTATCAATATCGGCGTTGCTGGCGCTGTATTCGAGTTCGACGCGAAAGTTGCCTTGTTGCCAGCCAACCGCAAGAGCATGGGTGTCCCCGCGATCCAGCTCCGTGTCCCACTCCACATCGTTACCGGCGGGAATGCTCAGCGGTGGCGTCACGCCGGTCACTGCGCCGGTGGTGAAATTCTGTGTGAAGGTGCCTTTGTTGGTCACGTCGTCCTGGTTGTTGATACCAAAGCTGCCCGAAATATAGAAGTTGCCTTCGCCCGCGTTGGCCAGCCCCGGCAGCATTGCACAACACAGTAGTAGGACAGGGATTGTTTTTATCGACATGATGGGTTCCTTGTTGGGTTGCTGGGATGTCAGCCGGTTGAGAAACCCAGCTGGCGTCCGCTTCAAGTGAGGTGTTTGCCTTGCGTGGGAGCTTTTACGTGCGCTTTGGCAAACTGGATCACCTTATTCGTCGCGCATCTTTGGTGGGAAAGCAGCGACTGCATTGATCTGGAAAACCCAAGTACCGCGGTATATGATCCGCGCCGGTTTTAGTGCCGAGGTTGTTGGTCGCTACCTGGTCAGGCCTTGGGACAAATTGGAATGCTCAGAGCTGAAACCCTGGTTATTGTCGATGGAATCTTTCTGGTTTGCTTACGCACTGCCGCCATTGATCGGTGCTTTAATTGGTGCCATCACCAATGACGTGGCGATTCGCATGCTGTTCCGGCCGTATCGGGCCCGACATATTGCCCGATGGCGCGTGCCATTTACGCCCGGTTTAATTCCCAGAGAGCGTCATCACATTGCGGAAGCCATTGCCGACACCTTTGTTGAGCATGTCTTTAGCGGTGAGGAAATCGGCAATTTGTTGATGAACGACAAGGTCAAAGCCGATATCACCTCAAAGGTCGATGAACTCATCGGCAAACTGGGTGGGTTGCTGAACATCAATGAAGGTATGCTCGGTATGGCGCGCAGTATGGCCGGCGCGTATGTTATCGAAGAGGTAGGTCGTGCACTCAAGGACGTTGGCGACGACAGTGATCTCATCAAACAACGCATCCAGGACAATATCGACAATCTGGACGTGGCGACCCTGGAAGAACTGGTCATGGGGTTTTCACGCAAACAGTTTCGCCACATCACGTGGTTTGGCGCGCTACTCGGGTTCACCATCGGCCTCGTACAGGTGCTGATATTTCAGGTTTTTTTCAAGGGATGAGGCTTGCACAATACAGTTTGGCTAGGTCGCTGGTGCGGTCGCCCGCCTTGATCCGCTGCGGGATTATGCGCGAAATTTTTGGTGTGTCGAATTATCCAGCTGATTTCAAATCGATATTTCGTATTGCTGCGCTAGTTTGTTCGCCGCGCTGTGGAGTTCGTCTTCACTGTAAGCTGCATAGCCAAGAATAAGCTGGCGATTCCAGGTTTCGGGGTTAGCCAGGCAGTAATGGGATACCGGCGATATAGTGCATTCCGCGTTTTTCGCCGCTGCCAGCAGCCTATGCTTGTCGGTAGCGGAGCCAAGTTCGCCAATTAGATGTAATCCGCCGTCTAAGGGCGGCACTGTAAGTATGCCGCTTAGATAGCGTTGCGCGGCATCGACCAGTGCCTCCTGGCGTCGCGCGTAGGTTTGGCGCATGCGCCGTAAATGACGCGCGAAATGACCGTCGTTGATAAAGTCGCTCAGCACGGCCTGGTCCAGAGGGGGAGAATGTCGGTCTAACAGCCAACGGGCGGCACTGACAGCTTCGATCAGCGCCTCCGGAAGGACCATGTAGCCTAGCCGTAGCGCGGGAAAGAGCAATTTACTGAAACTACCCAGATAAATGACGCGCCCGGCGCCTGCCATACGGTAAAGGGTGGTGAGTGGGCGCCCGCGATAACGATATTCGCCGTTATAGTCATCCTCGAGAATCAGGCTGTCGCTGCTTTCTGCCCATGCCAGTAGTGATTTGCGCCGTCCCTGGCTCATGCTCATGCCAAGTGGGAAATGGCTGGCAGGCGTGCAATACAGGAGTTTTGCTCCCCGTTTCGGTGCCTGAGCCACCATCAAACCCTCTGAATCTACCGGCACGCTCACTGTGCGTGCGCCCGCTAAAGTGAATACCATGGCAGCCGGTGTATAGGCGGGTTCTTCAAAAGCCACCGTATCACCTGGATTTAGCAGCACTCTGGCGAGCAGTTCGAAACATTGTTGCACGCCGGCGGTAATCACAACTTGGTCGGCTCTGACGCGCATGTCGCGCACGGCTGCGAGGTAATCGGCAACCGTCTGGCGTAGTGGCCAATAGCCGCAAGGATGTGTGTGATGCTGCCAGAACCGGCTGCGCCGCTTAAGACGCCGGTTGAGCAACTGCTGCCAGGTACGGTGAGGAAATGCTTTGAAGTCGGGAATATGGGCGCGGAAGGGGCCGGGTGGTTCCGGGTGTTTTCCGTTGCCGATAAATGGTAGCGCCTGGTGCAGCGTATCGATGGCCCTGGACAGTTTCGGCGGGTCGGCAGGGCTACTGTTTGGGTCGACAGCGGATTGACCTGGCCGCTGTGGCAGGGTGTCATTAACGTAGTACCCGGCTCCGATTGCCGCCTGAATAATACCTTCCACCGATAGCTGTTCGTAGGCCCGAACCACCGTGTTGCGACTAATGCTTAGTGTCGCCGCTAGCTCCCGCGTGGCCGGTAAGCGCTCACCGGCTTTGATATCGCCGAACCAGATAGCCTGGCGCAGACGCTCTTCAAGCTGTCGGTAAAGCGGAGCTTCAGCACTCGTGTCCAGCGTGAAGGATTCCAGTACAAAGCGTTGTGGGGGAGCAGTTTTTTTCAAAACAAATTGGACTCATAAAAAGTTTAAATATTGGATCTTTTGAAGATCCAATATTGGGTCGATAATTTAGCCCGTCCGCCGCCGGCGAGCAAGCGAACTTCCCCGATAGCAAGTTTACTAATCACAATTTTTGGAGTTGAAAATGAAGCCAGGTAACATCGTTCACCCCCGCGTTTTGTGTGGCCGTCTGAAACCCATTTTGTCGGCGTGTCTGGCCGGCATGTTACTGCTTACTTTGGCGTCCACGGTTCGGGCGGACAGCGCTAAAATTGGAATCGTGGTGTTCAACGGTGTGTTGACCAGCGATGTTACGGCGCCGATTGAGGTCTTTGGCGCGGCCAGCAAAAAGGCGTGGTTCTCCTCTTATCAGGTGGTCGTGATATCGGCAACGCAAGACAAGTCCGTGACTACTGAAGAGGGGCTAACGATGGTTGCCGATTCGACCATCTACGACGAGCTTGAACTCGACGTGCTGCTTGTGGCCAGCGCTTACGACATGGACCCTTGGCTGAACAACCGTGATTTGATTGACTTTATTGAACGCCAGGGGAAGCAAACAAAATGGCTTGCGAGTAATTGTTCCGGTGCGTTCCTGTTGGGTAAGGCAGGTTTGCTGGATGGCAAGCGTGCGACTACGTGGGCTGGCGGCGAACGTGGTCTGGCCAAGGCCTTTCCTGCGGTTCATGTCCAGCACAACACCAATGTTGTCATCGATGAGGGAGTGATCACGTCGAATGGCGGGCCAGTCAGTTATCAGGCTGCTTTAGAATTGCTCGCACGACTGAGTTCTGAAAAAAACGCTCAGGAAATTGCAGAGGCCATCCAGTTTACTCGTTTGAAAAATGCGTTTTAAAAAACAGTCCCTGGGACAAGCAGTATAGAATCAAGTTGGGAGAATTAGTCATGAATTTATTTGAAGCAATAGAACAGCGGCGTTCAGTTAAAAATTTCGATCCCGACCATCGATTAAGCGACACAGAATTCGACACCTTGCTTTCGCAGGCGCTGTTGGCACCGACTTCTTTTAACATTCAACACTGGCGCTTCGTGCGTATTCGCGATGCCGAATTGCGTAAACAAATCCACCCCCTGGCCATGGATCAGATACAGGTTCTCGAAGCTTCAGAACTTCTGGCAATCACGGCCGATGTGCAGGCGTGGCAAAAACATCCCGAGCGATACTGGCGTAACGCCGACACCGAAACTCGAAAAATCCTGGTTGATCTGCTGTTGGATTTTTATCGGGGTCGGGAATGGATGCAGCGCGACGAGGCGATTCGTTCCGGCGCCTTTGCGGCCCAGAATCTCATGCTGGCGGCCAAGGCCATGGGCTATGACTCTTGCCCGATGATCGGCTTCGATCAGGAAGGGGTTGCGCGATTAATTAATCTGCCGGATGACCACGTTATTGTCATGTTGCTGGCTATTGGTAAGGCTATAGCACCGGCCCAGCCTCGGGGAGGCCAGATCGAGGTATCCGAGATTTTGATCACGGACCGCTTTCCAAAAACTTGATCATGCGCTGTTGATCCGTTCAAGGATCGAACTTCACCCAGCACTTTTTGGGCGCAGGCTGTCTGAATAGGTTTACGCGAATGCACCGGGTAAGCGTGACCGGCCGCAGATGGCGTGGTAGTGCTATACATAAGGCATGCGATTAGAGAGGGTTCGCTAGGACTTGTTGTTCGAATCCACCACACTCAGGTATTCACAATAAAAATATAGAAAATAATAATTATAAATTTCTTTTATGTTGCTGTGCTATCTAGAATTCCCGCCACTTTCTAGCAGTAAGTGGCCCCTGCACGCAAATAACGGGGTGACGCCAAAATACTGCCGGATCACGCCAAGCTGGAACTAGCCAAGGAGCAGATCATGTCATACACCAAGGAAATTGAGACGCTGAGCTCAAAAATCGCCGACCTGCGTACCTGGGGCGCCATCGACGCCGAATCCGCCGTGCGTATGCGTCTGCAGAACCGTTTTAACAGTGGTCTGGATATCGCCCGATACACTGCCGGTATCATGCGCCAGGATATGGCCGATTACGATGCCGACACCAGCAAGTACACCCAGTCGCTGGGTTGCTGGCACGGTTTTATCGGCCAGCAAAAACTGATTTCCATCAAGAAGCATTTTGGCGATACCAGCAAGCGCTACCTTTACCTGTCCGGCTGGATGGTCGCCGCGTTGCGCAGTGAGTTTGGCCCGCTACCCGATCAGTCCATGCACGAGAAGACCTCTGTTGCCGCTCTGATTGGCGAGCTGTACAACTTCCTCAAGCAAGCAGACGCCTGGGAGCTGAACCACCTGTTCCGCGATCTCGATGCCGCCCGCGAAGCTGGCGACAGCGCGAAAGAAGCCGAGATCATCAGCAAGATAGATAACTTCAAAACCCATATCGTACCGATCATTGCCGATATCGACGCCGGCTTTGGTAACGCCGAGGCGACTTATCTGCTGGCCAAGAAAATGATAGAAGCTGGCGCCTGCTGTATCCAGATCGAAAACCAGGTTTCCGACGAGAAACAGTGCGGTCACCAGGACGGCAAGGTTACTGTGCCCCACGCCGATTTTCTCGCCAAGATCAATGCCGTGCGCTATGCCTTTCTCGAATTGGGTGTCGACGACGGCGTGATCGTAGCCCGTACCGACTCCCTGGGCGCCGGCCTCACCAAGCAGATCGCTGTCACCAACGAACCTGGCGATCTGGGCGACCAGTACAATGCCTTCCTCGACGGCGATGAAATTGGCAGTGCCGACGACATTCAAAATGGCGACGTTGTCATCAAGCAAAACGGCAAGTTGGTCAAGCCCAAGCGGCTCGCCTCCGGTCTGTTCCAGTTCAAAGCCGGCAGCGGCTTCGATCGCGTGGTGCTCGACTGCGTTACCAGCCTGCAAAACGGCGCCGATCTACTGTGGATCGAGACTGAAAAACCCCACGTTGGTCAGATCGCCGAGATGGTCAACGCCATTCGCGAGCAGGTACCCGACGCCAAACTGGTCTACAACAACAGCCCCTCGTTCAACTGGACTCTGAACTTCCGTCAGCAAGTCTTCGACGCCTGGGCAGAAGAAGGCAAGGATGTCTCCGCATACAACCGCGACGGGTTGATGAGCGCCGACTACGACGATACCGATCTTGCCAAAGAAGCGGATCAGCGTGTGCGTACCTTCCAGGCCGACGCGGCCCGCGAAGCGGGTGTGTTTCACCACCTGATCACATTGCCCACTTACCATACTGCGGCACTGTCCACGGACAACCTGGCCAAGGGCTACTTTGGTGCCGAAGGCATGCTGGCTTACGTGGCGGGTGTGCAGCGGCGAGAGATCCGTGAAGGCATCGCTACTGTGAAGCACCAGGACATGGCTGGCTCCAATATCGGTGATGATCACAAAGAGTACTTTGCCGGTGAAGCCGCACTGAAGGCTGGTGGTAAAGACAACACCATGAATCAATTTGGTTGATATCGTAAAAGCAATAAAGTCACGATGTGAAAACGGCGGGATAACCCGCCGTTTTTATTTTTAAAAATTATAAAATCGAGTGTATTAACAAAATAAAAGCCTAATAAAGGCGCTGGCCGAATATTGATTCGGGCCTTGAAATTATCTCGCTCGTCCCTACCTGGAAACCTGTGAAAGGGGTAGACCCACCGGGCTGCCTCCGATCCTGTTGAAATTGTTGATATCGCTTCTAGTCAGGAGGATGAATGATGAGCTCAATAGACCTTTCCCCTCTATATCGCAGCAGCATCGGCTTTGATCGGCTGGCTTCGCTAATCGACAATGCCATGTTGGCTGATTCGGTAGCATCCGGCTATCCGCCTTACAATATCGAGATGCTCGAAGACGACCGTTACGCCATTACACTTGCGGTGGCAGGATTTGAAAAGAGTGAACTCGATATTAAAGTGGAAAAAGGTGTGCTCAGCGTGCGTGGTCAGAAGTCTACTCAGAATGACCGCAAATACCTGCACCAGGGTATTTCAGAACGGACATTTGAACGCAAATTTAACCTTGCCGACCACGTTGAAGTTGTCGACGCCGCCCTCAATAACGGGTTGTTGACAATCAATCTGGTGCGAGAAGTACCGGAAGCCATGAAGCCCAAAACTATCGCGATAACCCAGGCTGAATCGAGCGGCAATGTGCTTGAACACGAGACCGAAGCGGGAGTGAGCGGTAAAGCCAAAGCGGCCTGACATGATGTAGATCGTCAGATATGGGCCTAACAGGCTGTGGTCATCACCACAGCCTTTTTATTTTCGAGTACGAAAAGCGTCTTGACGAAAACCTGGTAATTGAAAGCCTGTAGAGTATTTTTTTATTTTCCCTGATCGCCCTTGCAAAGGGTCATGTGCCAAGCCTTGTCGCCGCGTTTTTTGCAACTGGCTCAACGGTCGTCGATGGCTCTCGCCTCGTAGTGGCGCGTCTCGCCAATAGCAAAAGCAGAAAATTCCGCCTCGCTTATATTGGCCTGCGCTCGGGCTTTTTCGAGCTCCTGCACAGGAGTAACAACGCCTTCGGCGGATAATACGAACGTACCCCAGTGAATGGCCATGGACGCGGTGGCGTTGACGTCGCGATGGATCTGTAACGCTTCTGCGGGATTAACATGTACCGGTCCCATCATATCGCGCGGCTTGTAGGCGCCGATGGGGATAATACCCAGGTCGATTGTGCCCAGGCGTTCGCCGATTTCCCGAAACTGAACACCGTTGTAGCCGGTATCTCCGGCAAACCAGGCGCGAAAATCGGGCCAGGCAATACTCCAGGCCGCCCATAGTGTTTTGTTGCGGTTAGTCAGTCCGCGCCCCGAAAAATGCTGAGACGGCGTCGCTGTAATCAACAATTGCTTGTCCCCTACTTCCAGGACGTATTCGTCCCACCAGTCCATCTCGATCACTCGTGAGGGGGCGATACCTTTTTTCGTGAACCATGCCTTTAAGCCCAGCGGCACAAAATACACCGGGGTATTACCAAGGCCGCGAATGGAGGATGTATCGAGATGATCGTAGTGGTCGTGGGAGATCACCACTGCGTGGATAGGAGGTAAGTCATCCAGCGCTAGAGCCGCCTGCGTCACCCGTTTTGGGCCGACAAAGGAAAAGGGCGAAGCGCGCTTGCTGAACATGGGATCCGTCAGCACGTTGATGCCCTGGTGCTGTATCAACACAGTGGAATGACCTATCCAGGTGACCGTCGCGTTATCGCTAACGTCGCCTGCCGGCTGGGGTTGTGTGCTTGGCACGTGATCCCGAGTCGGGTCGTACTTTTGCCATTCATCGCTGAACAGCCAGGACCATAGCGCGCGCACGAAGCGGCGTTCCCCCTTTTGTTCATAGGGGTTAACAAACTCGCCGTCGCCATGATGTGCCGGGATTATTTGCGCGATACCCAAGGTGCCGATAAACAGCGTGAACAGGGCGGCGAAAACAGCCGTGAGAAAGAAACGGGGCCGCGAAATTGTGCTGCGCATAGCGCGCCGGGATTTATGGTTCCACCTCATGCGGGATAGTATGTAATCAGGCAAAGTAAAATGAAACAGGAATACGCACACTGGTTCAGTGAGACTGGCCCGGCGTGGACGAGTACATATGCCGCATGGAAGGCGGAAGTGGACTTGCCGCAACAGCCATTGCTCGCAAAGACGAAGGTGCCGTAGTGATGATAGGGATAGAAACGTACCAGACGATTGATGAAGGCCGCTTATCTACCTCGTGGCCCGAAAAACACAAGGCGCCTGATTGAGGCTATCGCAGAATTGGAAAATGGAAAGGAACGACCGCAGGAACTCTCCGGCGAAAAACACTACATTTGTTAGGAGCTAGAGATGCCCTAAACATTTCGAGCTCTCGCAATTTTGAATACCGCATTAGACATGGCTCTTGAGAAGTAAACTATGTCTGAACCGTAGCTCTTCGGAGTCTGTGGTTCGTGTGGGTATCTGAGTTCTATGAAAGACTTCGAAAACTTATTAAGACCTTCATTAAAACCCAACTCGTCAACTTCTTCATCAACGTAACGTTCTAGATCAAGCTGATCTATAGGTTCCAATTTATCGAATAAATCGACTAACGAATGACCGAATTCGGTAGTAGCAATCCATGGGGCCAATCTCACAGATAAAAATGATTTAAGCAGCAACTCATTTGCAAGAGCAGACAAAACTACTGCAGAATGAAGTCGGTTTTGATCGAGAAGAAGCTCTGCTGATTGAACATACTGGTCAGCTGAATTCCATACGGCTATGTTTGGGTTCTGTTGAATTAATTGGCTCCTAACGCCTGAGCTGAGCGGTCGCACGGCCACGTTCCGCCCTAGGTGCTTTATCCGTCACTGTCCGCTCCAGAGATTTGTTAGGCGGCGTTAAACCGGCTAGATTCTGCGAACGTCCCCACATCTTCGTCGGGACGCTGGCTGGGGCCGCACGATGGGGTGGCGAATCGCCGATCGTTCAAGTCTGCGTAATGGTTTTCGCGGCCGTGAAGTGGGCGTATAGCGACAAGATGCCGCCCGCGATGAGCGGCAGTAGGAATACGATCGCCTGACTCGCGAGTAGCAGAGGCAGGATTCCCGCGGCGAGCATCAGCACGCCGCCAGCCAAGAATTTACGTTTGAACGACAGGATGCCGCCGACGATCCCGGCGATCAGGCTCCCGATCATCAACAAGGCAGCGGTACCCATGCTCTGAAGTTCCTGCCCACCCATCGCGCGCTGCAGCTCGGTCAGCTGCCCGAAGTCGTTTAACCACTTCATGCCGAGGCCCCCGGCCAGAAGCGCCCCGACGATACCAAGAATCAAGGTTGCTGTTTTCATCTCGTGTTTTCCTTAACTGTCGTAAGACCAGACCCTGGTGCATCGCGATCGATTTGGTCTCGGTTGATGTTGGTAACCGCGATGTTCGCTGAATTTAAGCGACCATGCTCCCGAAAGTCAACGTGAAGTGTCCGATAGGTCGACCTCAGCTTCCTGCAAGATCCGAATAATCTGTTCCTCGGTAAATCGTTTGCGCTTCATCGGGTCCGCCTCCTTTGGAAAACCCTAACACGGCAACTGGACCAATTATGAGGGGTGAGCTAATGGGACATTAAAAATCCCCGCGACCCAAACATCGAGCCGCGGGGTGGAGGGAGAAACTGATTCCGTTTTTTTCGTGTTTAGTGCTGGTCGCACTCTGCGAGGAAGGAGATTAGGCTTTCCCGGTAGGCGTAATAATCCGGGTGCTCCAGGAGGGCCTTTCGGGTGCGGGGCCGGGGCAGGTCAACGTCGATGATCTTGCCGACCTTGGCCTGGGGACCGTTGGTCATCATCACCACGCGGTCGGCAAGTAGAATGGCCTCGTCGACGTCATGGGTGACCATGATGGCGGTGAGTTTGGTGCGTTCCCACACTTCCATCAGTACTTCCTGTAACTCCCAGCGGGTCAGGGAGTCAAGCATGCCAAAGGGCTCGTCGAGCAGCAGTAGTTTTGGCGACAGGGCAAAGGCCCGGGCAATGCCGACCCGCTGGCGCATGCCATTGGACATGTCGGCGGCCTTTTTATGCAGGGCATCGCCGAGGCCGACACGGGTTAAATAGTATTCAACGATGTCGTCACGTTCGGTTTGCTGGGCGTGGGGGTAGACGCTCTCCACTCCGAGGGAGACGTTTTCAAAAGCGGTAAGCCAGGGGAACAGGCTCGGTGCCTGGAAGACCACGGCCCGATCCGGCCCCGCGCTATCCACTTCCTTGCCATCGAGAATAATGCCGCCGTTGCTGATTTCGTTGAGTCCGGCGCACATCGAGAGCACTGTGGATTTGCCGCAACCGGAGTGGCCGATCAGGGAGATGAACTCGCCCTTTTGCATTTTCAGGTTAAAGTCTTCGACCACCGCCACGGGACCTTTTGGTGTGGGGTAGACTTTGTCGAGTTGCGTGAACTCCAGATAGCGTTCGCGGCCGATATCGTCGGTACTGGGCTTCAGTGCCGTGGTGTCATTTTTCCAGTCGGTGCTGGTATTGGGTCGTACGGGGGGCAGCGTGATAGCGGTTTCGCCGCTGCTGGCCTCGATACCGATATCCATCAGGTACTGGGTGATTTGCGCGCGCAGGGTTTTAAAGCGCTCGTCGTGGTTCATCATGGTGCGGTCGCGCGGCCGGGGTAAGTCGACGACAAATTCCGGCCCAAAGGTGGCGCCGGGGCCGGGCTTGAGCGGAATCACCCGGTCCGCCATCAGCAGGCCTTCATCCACGTCGTTGGTAATCAGGATCACGGTTTTTTTGTCCTGTTCCCAGATGCGCAGGATTTCTTCCTGAAGGTTGGCGCGCGTCAGGGCGTCCAGGGCGCTAAGGGGTTCGTCCAATAACAAAATATCCGGGCTGGCGGCGAGGGCGCGAGCTACTGCGACCCGCTGGCGCATGCCGCCGG
>DJFY01000028.1:20660-36743 GCA_002431545.1 Cellvibrionales bacterium UBA5860
TGGCGCATGCCGCCGGAGAGCTCTGCCGGACGTTTGTGACTGGCCGGGCCCAGACCCACCATCTCGACGTATTTTGTTGTGTGTGCTTCGCGCTTGGCCTTGGGCCAGTCTTTGTAGACCTGGTCTACGGCCAACGCCACATTGCCCTGGACGGTTAACCAGGGCATCAGCGAATAACTTTGGAAGACCACACCGCGATCGGGGCCCGGTTCGGTAATGGTTTGCCCCTGTTTGGTCACTTTGCCACCGTCCGGTTTTACAAGTCCGGCAATGGTTGAGATCAAGGTGGTCTTGCCACTGCCGGAGAATCCGACAATGGCAATAAACTCGCCTTCCTCAATTTGCAGGTTGATGTCTTTTAGAACAGATGTCTGCCCGGCGCCTTCGCCGTAGCTTTTGCAGACGTTTTCCAATGCGAGAATAGTCATAATTTTTCCTCCTGTAGCCCAGGCCTAAACTTTGTTCTCGCCAAAGGAGAAGATGTTTTGCAGGGTCAGCATCACGCGATCGAGCAAAAAGCCGATAATGCCGATGGTGAATACCGCAACCATAATGCGGCCCAGTGAGTGGGAGCTGCCGTTCTGGAATTCATCCCAGACGAATTTACCGAGGCCGGGGTTCTGGGCCAGCATTTCCGCGGCGATCAATACCATCCAGCCGACACCGAGCGACAGGCGCAGGCCGGTGAAGATCAGCGGCAGGGAAGAGGGCAGGATGATTTTAGTGACCTGAGTACTTTTCTTCAGCTTGAGTACCTTGCCGACGTTGATCAGATCCTTGTCGATGGAGGATACGCCAACGGCGGTGTTGATCAGGGTTGGCCAAAGTGAACACAGCGTCACGGTAATCGCGGAATTGAGAAAAGACTTTTCAAACCAGCTGTCGTCGGTCGTGACATAAACCGCGCTGACCACCATGGTGACAATGGGTAGCCACGCCAGGGGCGAGACCGGTTTGAAGATCTGAATCAGTGGGTTAATCGCTGTATTGATGGTGGAGCTCATGCCGCAAATAATGCCCACCGGTACGGCGACCAGAGTGGCCAGAACAAAGCCGGTAAATACCGTGTACAGGCTGGTGATGATCTGGTCGAGGTAGGTGGGTTTGCCGGTGTAGGGCCGGATCTTCACTTCGGCGTTTGGATCTTTCGCGAGCTTTTTGGCGTTGCGATCTTCCTGGCGCTGATAAAAAGCGATTTCTTTTTCACGCTCTTCGTAATGCTCATCCTTCAGGCCCTGGGCTTCGCTCCAGACCGCCGAGGGGCCGGGCACCGCGCCTAGGCTGGTCTCGATCTTGGCTGCGCCCCAATCCCAGAAGGCCAGAAAGGCCAGGAAGAACAGTACGGGTACGCCGACGATGCGAAACAACTCCCGAAACTGGGCCTTTGGGGCTTCGCCGCCGGCCATGCTGACCAGGGGTACAAACCAGGTGAAGCCTACAAGTGTGAGAAATTTGTTAATGCGGACGTAAAGTGGCACACCACTCGGTGCTTGCGCGGCGGGCGCTTGTTGTGTCGGTGGCGGGTTGGTTTCTTCCCGGATCGGGGTGACTACTTCGTCGCGGGATGGTTGTTTATTCATAGCTACAACTCTGTTGTCGGTAGGGCTGGTTTCCGAAGCGCTCGGGTCTGCGGGTTTGTTGCCCCCTGGGCCGCTCGATGTGCTTGCTACCTGGCTCATATTGCTTCCTCCAAAATGAGCGGCCCACGCTGTCCCGCGCGGGCGGCTCGGTTAAATACACCCCGTGGGTTACTTCACGGTGGTGGTGCCTTTCAAGCCAATAGGGAACTGCTCCAGATAGGCGTTGGGCTTGCTGCCGTCGTAGGTGATGTCATCGATAAACTCGGTTTGCGGCGGTTTGAAGCCAGTCTCGGTCGCAAAATCCGGGAAATCAGATGCCTTGAAGGTACCCTCTTCAATTAACGCTTTAGCAGCTATAGCGTAGAGGTCAGGGCGATAGACCGATTTGGCGGTGTCTATGTACCACTGATCACTCTTCTGTTCGGCGATCTGACCCCAGCGGCGCATTTGCGTGAGATACCAGATGGCGTCGCTGTAGTAGGGGTAGGTGGCGTGATAGCGGAAAAATACGTTGAAGTCAGGTACCGAGCGCTTGTCACCTTTTTCGTACTCGAAGGTGCCGGTCATGCTGTTGGCGATGACATCGTAGTCGGCGCCCACGTAGTTGGACTGGCTCAGGTATTTAACCGCTTCGGCTCGGTTGGCGTTGTTGTTTTCATCCAGCCAGTAAGCCGCGCGAATCAGCGCCTTAACCAGACGGGCAGTGGTGTTGGGGTATTTTTCGGCGAAAGCCTTGGTGATGCCGAAGACTTTCTCCGGGTTGTCCTTCCAGATTTCGTAGTCGGTAATCACCGGCACGCCGATGCCTTTGAATACGGCCTGCTGGTTCCAGGGCTCACCCACGCAATAACCGTAAATAGTGCCCGCTTCCATGGTGGCGGGCATTTGCGGTGGTGGGGTCACGGACAACAATACGTCCGCCTCCAGCTGGCCGCTGATGTCGCCTTTTTTCGGTGCGTAGAAGCCGGGGTGGATGCCGCCGGCTGCCAGCCAGTAACGTAATTCGTAGTTGTGGGTGGATACCGGGAACACCATGCCCATATTGAAGGGCTTACCTTCGTCCCGGTATTTTTCGACCACTGGCTTGAGGTAGTCAGCCTTAATCGGGTGTACGGGCTTGCCGTCGCCCTGTTTCGGCACGTGGGGTTTCATTTGCTCCCAGATCGCGTTGGATACGGTGATGCCGTTGCCATTTAAATCCATGCTGAAGGGCGTAATGATATGGGCCTTGGTACCAAAACCGATGGTTGCCGCGAGGGGTTGACCGGCGAGCATGTGAGCGCCGTCGAGCTGGCCATCGATAACACCATCCAATAGGACTTTCCAGTTGGCCTGGGCCTCGAGCGTGACGTACAGCCCTTCGTCCTCGAAGTAACCTTTCTCGTAGGCGATAGCCAGTGGCGCCATATCGGTCAGCTTGATAAAGCCGAACTTGAGGTCTTCTTTTTCCGGCTCACCGATTTCCGCCTGAACTGAGTATGAAAAAATCAGGCCCAATGCGATGAGTGTGTTGCTGGCAATTGTTCGTACGGCTGAAAGCCTTCGATTGTGCCTTGGGTTGCCCGCCGGACGGCGGTGGGGCGAAAGAAGACGCTGAAACATGGAAAGTACTCCTGCTGGATGTGATTGAGACAGGACGTCAATAAATCGAGCAGAAGGTCTGGCGCAGGCTTGACCTCATGCACGTGGATTGACATCCATCAATTGCATAGGCTCCGTTGCCTGGTGCCAAACGAATTGGCTTGCTATTAGAGGTTATTCAATTTGTGTGCCAGCACAGCTGATTTTGCATTGTTGGTGCAGTTTTAAATCGACACAAAGGACGTATTACGGTGACAGATTTAAGACTTATGCAGTCTTAATAGCTCTTTAAAACCCTTGCTTGAAAGGGTTTTCGTGAAGTTGCCACGAGCACCGTGAAAGCGTATTCGCTGTAATTAATTCTAAAGACTGATCTAAAAAACGTTTTATTTTTCTTCGAAAGTGCCAAGCTATTTTGTTTAAGCGAGAGTGGGGTATGAAAATAAGCCTTGTCGACAGGTTTTATAAGCATGCATGCCCGGTCTTGGGGCAAACACTGGTGTTATGCACTGAAATGAACTGCGCTTGTGGCAAGCGCCGCTAAAGTTATGGCCGATAGGTACTTGCCAGTATAGGGGACAGTAGGTATTAAACAGAACGTGCTTGAGTAACCGCCCCTAACACAGGCAGGGCGTAAACCGTTGGTTGCCGAGAATAAGATCGGGGCCCAGTTCGATGCCGTTTTCAAAACGATGGACTTTGTCCTGAGTGCCTTCGCTTTTAAAGTCCAGGCTTGGGCTTTCACGGCCGAGAGCAAGCGCCGCCTGCCGGTATAAATCGGTGCGATAGACTTTTTTTATCAGCGGGCAGATGTCTTCGCAATCGATGGGTTTGTCGAGTACCTCGTAGGTTCGGCGCAGGAGCCATTCGGCCCGTGAACGCCAGGGAAAACCGGCGTGGTAGCGGTGAAAGACGTGGAAATCCGGATTGTTACTGGTGGGGCCGTTTTTCTTGCGCTGGAAGTGCCCGAGGAGAGACGGCGTGATGGCCTGCCTCGGCAGATCTAGATAGCAGGGGCTGGCGATAAAACGCGAGGCCTTTTGCCGGTTGCCATCCTGTGCCAGCCAGGCCTGGGCTTCCATTACTGCCATGCGTAGTCGTAGATGGGCGTTGGGATTAGCCAGGTGCCAGGGCTCCATGACGGCGAGTACTTTTTCCGGTGCGTTGTTCCAGATTTCATAGCCAGTGGCCAGCACCTCCCCAACACCGGCCTGGACGGCGACTGTGTTCCACGGTTCGCCCACGCAAAAGCCGTCGATGCTGCCGCGGGACAGGTTTTCCACCATTTGTTCCGGGGGTAGCACAATAAGGTTGACGTCTTTTTTCAGATTTATACCGCCCGACCTGAGCCATTGGCGGAGTTGAAAGGTGTGCATTGAAAAGGGGTAAACGGTGGCCAGGGTGAGCTGTTGTTGCCGGCTGTCGATGATCCGTTTCAGCGCTGTTGCTGCGTCAACCGCGGTGAGGTAACTGTCTCCGGGTGGCTCCATTTGCCTGCACAGTCCCGTGGCGAGCGTGATTGCATTGCCGTTGAGACTGAGCATAAGACCCGTAATAAATGGGCTTGCCATATTTTCCAGACCGAGCCGGGTTGCAAGCGGCATGGGCGCCAGCATCTGGGCTGCGTCCAGAATGCCCGTGGCCAGCTTGTCGCGAATACTGGCCCAGGATTTTTCCCGTTTCAGAGTGACATGCAAACCGTGTTTCTCGAAATATTTCTGTTCACTGGCAACGATCAGCGGCGCGCTGTCGGTAAGCCGGACATAACCTACATTAAGGTGGGTTTTCTCCGGCATATGCCTAAATTTTTGAGGCATATTGCGATGTCTCCGTTGGCGATGAGTCCATGATGGCGATGATGTTTTCTGCGATCTGCGCTAAAGACTGGCTGTTGTTCATGGCCAGCGTACGCATGTTTTTATAAGCCTGCTCCTCGGATAAGTTCTGCTGCTTCATCAGCAGGCGCTTGGCTTTTTCGATGACTTCTCGCGCGTCCAGGCGGCGTTGGGTCGAGTCGAGTTCGCGCCGCAGGGTCTGGAAGCGTTCGAACTGGGCAATAGCGATTTCGAGAATCGGGCGGACCTTTGCCGGGTTAAGGGTTTCCGTCATGTAGGCTGAAACGCCGGAGCGTACCGCCTGCTGTATAAACTCGGGGTCTTCGTGATTCGAGAACATGACCACGGGTAGGGGATTGTGCTCGTTAATCAGAGCGAGGCTTTCGAGAATGTCCCGGTCTGGGGACTCAATGTCGATCATGATGACGTGAGGCTCCAGCTGCTGCATCTGGTAGAGCAAGCCGGAGGCGGTCGACAGCACGGAAACAACCTCAAAACCCAGGGCTTTGAGGTTGCTTTCAACCATGGCGGCGCGATCCGGCTGGTCGTCGACCAGCATGATGCGTGTCTCCTTGGCGCTGATATCGGCCGAACCATCTACCATGTGTTATACCATTTCAGTCTGTATTTTTTGTTCAGAATGAAGCGGTCAACATCAGCCAGGCTTTGTCGGTATCGGTGGCGAAATCGTCTGCGTCGTAGGCCGCGTATTTGAACAGTACGCTGTAGTGATCGTTGATTTTGTAGGCTGCGACCAGATCGATTTCGTCACCGTAGTCCATGCCGCCGGATTCCGCTTCAAAATCGTGGTAAAACACTACAAATTTTATGCCAGCAATCTTGGTCGCGATTTTTATATAGGTGTCTTCGATGCCGCCAGGCGGTGTCACCAGGAATTTGTCGGCAAAACCCTGAAATTTGTGCAGGGTGGCCAGGGGGGTTTTGAAGCTCACGCCATCGTCGCTTTCCAGTACTTCGTGCCCGAGGGCGATGCTCACGGGCTTGAACTTGGCTGTCACTTCCGCGAAATAGTAGCCGGCATCGTAGTCCAGTGGGCTATCCTCATAGTCGCTTTGTTCCGCGATCGAGAGGTTGACGCCGAGGGCAAAATCTTCGCTAACCTTGAAATTGCCGAGGTATTCCAGACCGTAGGTGGCGCTGGAGAGTCCGGGGATTTCCTCCGTGTCGAGCAGATAACCGAACCCGGAGATGCTGTGATCCTGGCCAAACTTGTAGGTGGCGATAGCCGCGTGGGAGTCGCCCTCGAATTCGGCGTCCGGACCCTCCGGACCAAAGATGCGGTTCACTTCCCAGATGTAGCTGTAATCGATGGTGAAGTTGTCGGCGGGCGTTAATTGAATGCGCGCGGCGTCAAAAGTCTGTTCGTTCTGGCGCCAGCCGACACCACCCAGGAAGCGTTGGCCGGCGTGGTTGATGCGTTGGCGTCCTACCGACGCTGTGCCGGCATCCCCGAAGGCGTAGCTAAGGTAGGCTTGATTGACTTCGGTGTAGTCCGGGTCGGCGACCACGGCATGGTCGGAACGTCCGTTTTCCGTATTGTTGAAATTGTCGTCACCAAGATAGCTGACGTTGTCGACCTCGACCACGCCAGTAAAACCGGCAACGGTGCCCGATTTGAGCGTCAGACGACTGCGCAGTGTCGAGGCGGCGGCTTCTTCCGGTATGCCGTCCTGGTCCACGTGTTCGAAGCGGTAGCGCAGGTTCAGTGCTGCGGAGCCTTCGTCAATGGCCTTACTGATGCTGTTGGACATACTCTCGCCAGCGTATGTCCAACTGGTAACGACAAGTAGTCCGGAACACAGTACTGCCCTGGTAGGCGTGTAGCGGATAAGTTTTCTCGGCGATATCGACATTAGGTTCTCCTCGGATAAATACGGAATACTGCCGGTGGCAATGTCCTGGCTATCCCACTTCGTCGCCATGCACGCAAAAAAGCCCGCGGATTGCAGGGGGATACAATCCGCGGGCTTCATTGCCCTCATGGAGAGAAAGTAGTAATAGACCCTTTTCAAGGGTGGTCACGTGAGTGCATTCGCTACACTCATTTAAGGTAATACAATTGTCGTGCCAATCTTTGCGAGACGTGTTTTTGTGCTTGCCGGGTCTGGCGCGAGCCGGTTTGTGTCTTAATTCGGTGCGTGCTGCCTATAAGTTGGGCAGCCGGGTAGGTAACAAGTTAGGCGGCTTGACGTTGGGTCCGGGGAATAGCTGCAGTGGTGTGCCAATATTTTGCTCTGTGGTTTACAGGTCCCGGTATCCGGGCGTTGCCTTCCTTGAAAAAGATACGGAATGAATCGCCACTGCCCGCGAGGGGCTGCAGCCGCTTATAATTAATAATTGACTTCGATGAACGCACGAGGCGCAAACTGCCTACGCAGACAACTGCAGGAACGGGAGACAACGTGGCGACCAAAACTTTACCCCCTGAATTAACGACAGAAGAAATACGCAAACACTTTGTAGACGGCGTGAACGTCTTTGTATCCGGTGGCGCCGGGCAACCGGACGCGCTGATCGCGGCCATTGCCGAAGCCCGCCTGTCGAGCCGACTGCGCATACTGGATAATTCACTACCCGGCATGACGGCACTGGACATCGACCGGTTTTCCACCGCGGCTACCTTGAATACCGGGTTTTTTCTTGGCGCGTATCGCGATCAGCATCGCCTGGGCAGAGTGGATTTCGTGCCCGCGTTTCATTCGGCGCGCTTTCGTGCATTTGACGACGAGTACGATGTCAATATAGCGTTGATCAAGGTATCGGAACCCGATAACCAGGGTTTTTGCAGTGCAGGTGTGCAGGCTGACTATTCTGCTCATATGCTGGCGAAAGCGGATCTGGTTATCGCCGAGATCAGCGCCAGCATGCCCTATGTGGAAGATGCGACGAAAATTGCCCTCGATGATATCGATTACGCTACCGCCAGCGAAACCCCGTTACTTGAATACAAGGTCCCCGCGAGTTCCGAAACTGATATCAAGATCGCCGGGTTTATTTCGGGTCTCGTCGAAGACGGCGATTGCATACAACTGGGTATTGGTTCGTTGCCTGTGTCGATTCTGGAAAATCTTACCGACAAAAAAGATCTCGGCATTCACACCGGGTTGTTGACTGATGCCGTGGTCCCTCTGGTCGAAGCGGGGGTCGTCAACGGCAGTAGGAAAAATATAGACCAGGGTAAGATTGTCACCGGTATCGCCGCTGGCAGCCGGGCGTTTTACGACTGGTGCGGACAATATCCGGACTTATGCATGAAGCCGGTTAACTACACCCACGATGGGGGCGTGCTGGCCAGCATTGACCGATTGGTGGGGATTAACACTACACTTGAAATTGACTTGTTCGGCCAGATCAATAGCGAAACCCTGAACGGCAGGCAAATCGGCGGTGTCGGTGGTTTGGTGGATTTCCTCCGCGGCGCTCGGACGTCGAAGGGTGGGCGCAGCATCATCGCCCTGCACTCGACAGCGCGCAAGGGGACTATCTCCAAAATAGTGCCCCTGATACAGGGTGCACCGATTACGGTGATGCGCAACGATACCGATTACGTGGTCACTGAGTTTGGTGTGGCCCGGCTTTCCAACCTGTCCGTGGAGAAGCGGGCCGAAGCCCTGATTGAAATCGCCCACCCGGATTTCAGAGACGAGCTGACTCGCCAGTGGCAGGAGATTCTGGTGAATTATTGAGCGAGAAGACGGCCTTCGTGACGGGTCGGTAAAAACAGAGGCGGGTGTGATTAAACTCGCACAATAAAAAAACCCCGGCCCAAGCCGGGGTTTTTTAATGGGGTCGAGGTGGCTTAGGCTGCTCTCACTTCCGCCTGTTCGGCGCTACCCTTGCGCAACAGCTTGCCCGGGGTGGCACCGGTGCATTCGCCATTTTCAAAGGTGATTTCGCCGTTAACCATGATCGCCCGATAGCCGATGGCCTGCTGGACTCGACGCCACTCGCCACCTGGCAGATCGTAGGCGATATCGCCGACCCAACCGCCGCCGCTGTCGAGTTTGTCCAGGTCGTAAACCACGATGTCGGCCCACGCGCCTTCCTTCAGTGTGCCACGATCCTTGAAGCCGGCCGCTTTTGCCGGCAGGGCAGCCAGGCGGTAGTGGGCTTCTTCCAGTGTGACTTTGCCCTCGTCGCGGACCAGCCACCGCAGGAAGTCGGTGGTATAGGCGCCGCCGACAAAAAACTTCGTGTGCGCGCCGCCGTCGGAAATGCCGGGAATGGTGTAGTCTGAATCGTTCATCATTTCCGCCATGAAGTTGGCGTTAGAGCCACGATCGGGGCCGGTGAATTCGGCGTTCAGATCGGCTTCCAGCGACAGGTCCAGCATGACTTCAATCGGATGCTTGTTGTCTTCCTCGGCGATTTGACCCAGCGATTTGCCCTGGTAATGTTCGAGTTCAGGCTGTTTATTGACGCCAGTTACCACCAGTTTGGGTATGGCGCCGCCAACGCCGGCCTGAATGACTTGCAACCGCTTGTCGGCCTCTTCAGTTTCGGCGATCACGCGCTGGCGCAATTCGGGGTCGCGCATTTTTTCGAATTTCTCTTCCTTGGTGCCGGTCGTCAGCTCACGCCAGGCCGGGCTCGCATCGTAGAGATTCCAGTGTTCCAGTGTGAAAGCGAACCCGGTGCGCCCGGTGCCGCACTGGCCGTAAATCGGCAAGCCTTTTTCGCGCATTCTGTCGAGCCACGCCATACTGCGGCGGTGCGGCAGAGGATTGTTACGCGTCGGCACGATGGCGTTGTGCAGGATGGGCCGGCGCGCGGTATCGGCCAGCTTTTCCAGAAAAGCGAGGTCGGCCTTCATATCGCCCGTGGACTGGGTGATCTGGATAAAGCCCTCGTTGCGCTCGCACAGGACTTCGGCCAGACAAAGGATGTCCTCGTCGCACATGGTGTCTGTGACCATCGGCGTGCCGTCGAAATCGGCCTGGGTCGAATTGACCCCAAGGCGCTGGATGGAGAATCCGCACAGGCCGGCATCCATTCCCTCGTGCAGCAGGCGTTTCATTTCCTGTTGTTCTGCCTTGGTCGCGGCGCGGGTTTTCGCCGCTTCCAGGCCCATGACGTAAATCATTAACGAGGCTGTCGGCATGTACTGGATACAGTTGACGCCCTTTGGCGTCCGCTCCAGCGATTCTATGTACTCGGGAATGGTTTCCCAGTCCCAAGTCATGCCCTCCTTGATCGTGTCATAGGGGATGGCTTCGGTACGCACCATGGTCAAAACCGAGCGCTCGCGGGACTCGGGCTTTACCGGGGCAAAGCCAAAGCCGCAATTGCCCAGCACCACGGACGTGACGCCGTGCCAGCCGGAGATTGTGCAGTAGGGATCCCAGCGAATCTGAGCATCGTAGTGGGTGTGCAGATCGACGAAACCGGGGCATACAACCAGGCCGTCGGCATCGATGACCTTGCTGGCGCTACCTTGTGCATCCTCGCCAATACGTGCGATTTTGCCGTCTTTTATCCAGACATCGGCGACGCGTCTGGGGGCTCGTGTGCCGTCGACGACGGTGCCGCCCTTGATGTGAATATCATATTCGTTCATGGAAAGTTCCCCGATATGGTTTAGAAAAGTGCGAATGTAAAAAGGTAATAACTTTGATAACCACTAAATATATCATCGCAGAATAGAAACACATATCACGGTCATGTCTAACAAAGCTGTGCCGTGTGGGTGAATCGGGTATAAGCTGAGTCGGCGACGATACGCTTCTGGGAATAAAAACGGCCCGATAACCTTGAGCGAGCGGGCTGGGCATACGGGGGGAGGAGAATTAAATATGCAGGGGGCGGACTTAAATTTAGAAGTACCCAGTCATCATTTAGCTTCGCGTTCACAAATGTTGCGCAAGCTGGCCAGGGGCTTTCTGCGCTGGCGCGGTTGGACTCTGGAGGGCGAGATCCCCCAAGCGCGGCGCTTTATTGTCGTCGCCGGTCCGCACACTTCAAACTGGGACTTTGTCTACGGCCTGTCGGCCGCCATAGCGATCAATCTGGACATCCACTGGCTAGGTAAACACACCCTATTCAAGGCCCCGTTGGGCCGCTTCATGTACTGGTTGGGCGGTATTCCGGTGGACAGAAATAACCCTGTGGGCGTGGCGCGCAGCGTCGCCGATAGGATGCTGGCAGCCGACAGCATGGCTCTTATCGTGACGCCTGAGGGCACGCGTGGCCGCGTTGCGCGCTGGAAAACCGGTTTTCTGCGCATCGCCGCCATGGCCCAGGCCGAACTGGTGGTAACGACAATTGATTTTGCCAGTAGGACTATTCGCCTGGGCACCGTATTCAATCCAGGCGAGGATCACGCTGCCGATATTGCCCGGATTCAGGCGGAATTTGCCCGGGTGAGCCCGAGAAACCCTGCTAATTACCGTTAGACACAAAACGCTAGACGCGCCTCGGCCTCAAAACCCAATACCGGCCTGGAAAATCGGCCTAGAAAAATGCCTGGATGCCCGTCTGGGCACGGCCCAGAATCAGCGCGTGGATGTCGGCAGTGCCCTCGTAGGTATTGACGACTTCCAGGTTTACCATGTGCCGCATGACCGGGTATTCGTCGGAAATACCGTTGCCGCCCAGCATATCCCGCGCGGCGCGGGCGATGTCCAGCGCTTTGGAGCAGTTGTTACGTTTCATCAATGAAATCAGTTCCGGCGCCAGTTTGCCCTGGTCTTTCAAACGCGTGGCGTTAAGCGAGCCGAGTAAACCGAGGCTAATCTCGGTTTGCATATTGGCCAGTTTCATCTGGATCAACTGGTTTGCCGCCAGCGGACGCCCAAACTGCTGGCGATCGAGGACATATTGACGGGCCGCCTGCCAGCAGGTTTCAGCGGCGCCCAGCGCGCCCCAGGAAATACCCAGGCGGGCGCTGTTCAGGCAACCGAAAGGTCCCTTGAGGCCGGTTGTGTTGGGCAACAGGTGCTCCTCGCCGACCTCGACGTTATCCATGACGATTTCGCCGGTAATGGACGCGCGCAGGGCCAGTTTGCCTTCGATTTTGGGGGCGGACAGTCCCGCCATGCCTTTTTCCAGGACAAAGCCCCGAATGGCGCCGTCATCAGTTTTGGCCCAGACCACGAAGACGTCGGCGATGGGAGAATTGCTGATCCACATTTTGCTGCCGTTCAACACATAGCCGCCATCGGTGCTGCGCGCCCGGGTCTTCATGCCCCCGGGATCCGAGCCGTGATCCGGTTCGGTCAGACCGAAGCAGCCTACCCACTCGCCCGACGCCAGTTTGGGCAGATACCTTTCGCGCTGGGCTTCGGTGCCGTAGGTGTATATGGGATACATGACGAGGCTGGACTGGACACTCATCATCGATCGGTAACCTGAGTCCACACGTTCCACTTCGCGTGCGATCAGGCCGTAGCTCACGTAGTTGACACCGGGGCAGCCGTACCCCTGGATGGTCGCGCCCAGTAATCCCAGTTCGCCCATCTCGTTAAATATGTGGCGGTCCGTGTCTTCGTCGCGAAACGCCTGTTGCACCCGCGGCAACAGTTTGTCCTGGGCATACTGATGCGCGCTGTCGCGCACCATGCGCTCGTCTTCGCTCAATTGATGATCGATCAGAAATGGATCCTGCCAGTCAAATTGTGCCCAGTCGCTCGCCATGGGAATGCCCTCAAGCCGTTAAATTCGAGCGCGGACTATACCCGTAGTATGGCGACAAACAAAGGCGTACCAGCGCTTGTCACACCGGCCAAGGGCTGACACTATAGTTTGGCAAGCCGTACCCAGTATGCCGGCGAGTAAACTTAGCGTCTCCTATTACATGTGTCCTGTTACGTGTTCCCCGTTATGAGTCGTCCCGCCGAAGCCCTGATCAATCTTAGCTATATACGCAGCAATTTTGCGCGCGCCGCCGAGTTGGCCGGGCCAGCGCGGGTAATGGCCGTTATCAAAGCCGACGCCTACGGTCACGGCGCGGTCAGGGTGGCGCAAACACTCGGCACCGCGGACTGCTTCGGCGTGGCCAGCCTGGACGAAGCCTGCATGCTACGCGCGGCCGGTATCAGCCAGCCCATCGTTGTTCTGGGTGGTGTCTTTGCCGATGATGAGTGGCCGGCGGCAGCCGCCCAGGATTTGCAGGTCGTGATTCACTCAGGTTGGCAACTCGAAGGCATCCTGAGGGCTAACCTGACTCGACCGCTAGTGGTGTGGCTGAAGCACGATTCCGGCATGCACCGCCTGGGCCTTGACGACAAGGCGTTTAGCGAGGCCCTGGGCGCGCTCGAAAGTTGCGACAAGGTTTCTGCTGTGGTGGCAATGAGTCACCTGGCCTGTGCCGACAGTCCCGGCGATCCAGTGACCGCGGCGCAGGTCGACTGTTTTGAGGGCGTATTGGCGTCGTGGTCCGGCGCCAGAAGCATGGCCAATTCTGCTGCGTTGATGACGCGTCCACAATGTCGATACGAGTGGGTCAGGCCGGGGCTGATGCTCTACGGCGCCCAACCTCTGATAAGTGGTGAATCGAGTGGGCAGGATCTGATGCCGGCCATGACGCTGCGTTCTAAAGTGGTGGCCCTGCGCGAGGTCGCAGCGGGCGAGGGGGTGGGTTACGGCCTGCGCTGGCAAGCGAAGCGACCTTCGCTTATCGCTACAGTGGCTATGGGTTACGGTGACGGCTACCCGCGGCACGCGCCTGACGGCACGCCGGTGTTGATTAACGGGGTGCGCGCACCCCTGGTTGGGCGGGTGTCGATGGATTTTGTCACAGTCGATGTTTCGGCTCTGCAGCCCGTGTCCATTGGCGATACCGCGGTGTTCTGGGGCGAAGGTCTGCCGGTAGAGGAGGTAGCCGCCGCCGCTGACACACTTGCCTATCAGTTGCTGACCGCGGTTTCCCAACGGGTAAGGCGCATATACCAGGGTTAGAAGTTTAAAAAACTTATAAATAATAATAAGTTAAAAGTATATTCTGGTTGAATTTATAGGTTTGATTAGAGGTGGTCGCCCGCCTTCCTGGAAATTGGACTGGCGTGCCTGGGACTGAGTGTTTTAGCGTTAATCAGTTTTCTTGCGTTTCAGGACCAGGTTATCGATACCGTTTTGCAACAGAGTTGCTCGCGCGTTGGCCAGGTTTGACTGGGAAGAATAGGGGCCGACGAGTACCCGATACCACTTTTCGCCCGGCCCCGTGCTGGTGGGTTCCACGCGGGCATTGAGATTCAGCAGCAATAGCCGCGCACGCAGGTTGTCCGCATCGCGCATGTGCTGGAAGGACCCGGCCTGGAGCAGATAGCTGTCGCCATTGGAATTTGAAGTGGTGCCACGCAGCGGGCTGGGTTCAACGTTGGCGACAACGACCTCGGATTCCCGGGCGAGTCTGTGAAATTCGAACTGGCGTTTTGGTGGCGGTGATTCCGCGACGCTGATGTCTTCGAGGGCGCGAACAATATCGGCGCCGGGGTCGTTCCAGTTTTGCACGACGATGCTGAGTGTGATGCCAATAGCGATGCCGAGGAGTAGCCAGATCCAGGCGTTGGGGGCGCCGGAAGGTTTACTTTTTCGAGTTTTACGCGGCGTTGCAGGCTTGCCTTTTCGAACCGGTTTTTTCGCGTAGTCTCGGGGCATGCTAGAGCCTGGTAAGCCAACTGGTCGTTTGATTGGCCATTGTATGCGTTTTAGCCCGCTGGCAACCAGTTTTCATAAAGAATTTTTTAAATAAATTTCATAACTTGTTGTTAGTTATGAAATTAACTTGTTTCAATTGGGTCGACATCAAGCGACCATCGGCATTTGCGAGCGAGTTCACTGCTCTCCAGCCAGCTGCCAAGCGTATCGAGCAGCAGATGAAGCGGGCCCCGGTCGTTGACAATCAATCTGAGTTGATAGCGGTAACGATTGTTGCGCCGTTCCAAAGCCGCGGGAAACGGTCCGAGATAACGCACCTCCGGACTGGGGGCAAGTGTCGCATTGCAGTAGTCTCGTGCGGCCTCGAGCAGGGCGACGGCGTTACCCGCTATAGTGGCCTCCGCGCGAATCAGCGCCATGTTGGTGTAGGGTGGCATGTCTGTCAGGCGTCGCTCGGCCAACAGTTGCCGGGCAAAAGTAGGGTATTGGTGCCGCGCGAGAAGATCGAGCAGGGGGTGGTCCCGATAGTGGGTTTGAATGAGTACCCGCCCCGGTTGCTCGCCACGTCCGGCGCGACCCGCCACCTGCGTAATCATTTGTCCGGTGCGCTCGGCGGCGCGGAAGTCAGGGCTGTACAGTCCTGCATCGATATCGAGTACCACCACCAGCGTGACGTTCGGAAAATGATGTCCTTTGGCGAGCATCTGGGTTCCGACCAGGATACAGGGCTTGCCCTTGTTGACTTCTTCCACCAGCTCGGTGAAGGCATTTTTTTTGCGGGTCGAATCACGATCGACACGTATCACTGGCACCTTCGGAAACATCGCCAGTAATGTATCTTCCCCGCGCTCGGTGCCCTGGCCGAGGTACTGCAGCTGGGGGCTGTGGCATGCCGGGCAGCTGTCCGGCACCGGGCGCTGTCGCTGGCAATGGTGACAAACGAGCACGCCCCGGCGATGTAGCGTCATGCGAGCGTCGCAGGACTCGCATTTGGCTATCCAGGCACAGTCGTGGCAGATCACGGTGGGTGCCAGCCCCCTGCGGTTCAGAAACACCAGGACCTGGTGTCCGGCTGCGAGTTCGTCCTCCATGGCCTGGATGGCTGCAGCGGAAAACCCGGTATTGAGGTTGAGCTTCCTGATGTCGACCAGGTGCCACGTGGGTTGTATTGCGCCGCCGTGACGCCCCCTCAGCTCGAGGTGCCGGTAGCGTCCCGCCTGGCAGTTGTGAGTGCTCTCCAGGGACGGGGTCGCTGAACCCAGTACCACCGGAATGCCATCGCGGTTGGCACGCATTACCGCCAGGTCGCGGGCCGAATAGCGAAAACCCTCCTGTTGCTTGAAAGAGGCATCGTGTTCTTCATCGACAATGATGACACCAAGGTTTGGCGCCGGGCTGAAAATAGCAGATCGAGTGCCGACAATAATACGTGCGCTACCGTTGGCCGCGGCGTGCCAGGCCTCGAGCAGTTC
>DJFY01000028.1:37051-45037 GCA_002431545.1 Cellvibrionales bacterium UBA5860
AGCGATTGCGGAAGCGTGCCAGGGTCTGAGGTGTGAGCCCGATCTCCGGCACCAGCACCAGCGCTTGTTGTCCCCGGGCGAGCACGCGGGCGATGATCTGCAGGTAGACCTCGGTTTTACCGCTACCGGTTTCGCCTTCAAGCAGGTAGGCCTGGTAGTGCGCGGGATCGATCGCGTCGACAGTTGCCCGCTGCTCAGGGGTGAGTTCGAGCGCTCGCTCCGCCAGGACATCGGCAGTTTCGGTGTTTTCAGGCTCCGCCCTACGCTGCACGGTTTCGATCAAGCGTTTTTCGCGCAAGGTGCGCAACGTCGCCGAAGTGACTCCCGCCGCTGCTAGCGCGGGGCGCTCGACTTCGCCGTTTTGCAGTAGGCGGAGTACCTGTTGTTGTCGCGGGGCCCGCTTGAGCGCATCTGCGGGCAAACCGAGGCCGTGCTCGGTGAGACGCCAGAGGGTCTCGGTGGGCAGGGCCTTGCCAGTGCGTAGCGCCGGGGGTAGGGCTTTCAGTAACACTTCACCCAGGGGGTGGTGATAATAGCGGGCGCTCCACAAGAGCAGACTGAATAGCCGCTCGTTAAACAGGGGTTCGGCGTCCAGCACATCGCCGATGGCTTTGAGCCGCTGCTGCGCTATCTGGCTATTACTCCGGGGAGCGACGATGACGCCGACGACAGAGCGCCGCCCAAAAGGTACGCGCACGCGTATACCGGGTTGCAAGGGCGACTGGCTGGATGCCTCTGCGGGCGGCAGATAGTCGAAGGTGCGGCGTAACGGAGAGGGGACAGCGACCTGGTAGACCAGTGTGCCGGAGTCTTTATCGCTGTTCACTAACGTCTTGAAACCTTGTTGCTTTCTGGTAGTATGCGCGCTCTTGGCCGCCCTGAGGCGGCGCATAATCGGCCGTTCGGACCGGAACTTTACCAAAGTAAAGCAATGAGGTGAGGCGCAGGTGCGCCCGAAGCGGCCGATTCACGGCAATTTACTTACTGTGTCATAGTAATGGGTGATCACATGAAAGCAGAAATTCATCCCGCATACGGCAAACTGACCGCGACCTGCAGTTGCGGCAATGTCGTCGAAGTCGGCTCCACCCTGTCGGACAGTATTCACGTTGATGTGTGCTCCCAGTGTCACCCCTTTTACACGGGCAAGCAGAAAATCACCGACACCGGCGGCCGCATTGATCGCTTCAACAAACGCTTCGGCAACGTCGGTAGCGGTAAAAAGTAACCTCCGTTTAGCTTGTCCCGGCCGCACTGGCGGCTTGTCATGAAGACTATAGCGAAGGCGTCGCGGTGTATCCTCGGCGCCTTTTTACTATCCCCGTCGCTACTCTTCTCTCCCTGGGCTTCGTCTGCGGACTGCCGCCCGCCCGGGCGGGGAGAGACCGTGCAGGTTGAGTATGTCGTCGATGGCGACTCCGTGCGTTTGAGCGATGGCCGCAGTGTGCGCCTTATCGGCATCAATACCCCGGAGCTGAAGCCACGCAATCGACCGCCCGAGTCCCTGGCGATCGAGGCGCGGCAGGCAGTCGTGAATTTTCTGGCTGCGGATGGCGATATCTTGTTTTATGTCGATCAAGGCAAGCGCGATCGACACGGGCGTTATCTGGGACACCTGTTCAGGCGCGATGCCGCCGGTCTGCATAGCCTGGAAAGACATTTGCTTCTACAGGGCCTGGCCTATCACGTCGCGATTCCACCCAATCTGAGTATGGCAGAATGTTTTGCCATCGCCGAGGACACTGCGCGGGTGTATGGGCGTGGTTTGTGGCTTCAGGCCAATTCGGTGGCGTCACGCGAGGTCCGCCGCGGCGGCTATCAGCGGGTCAGCGGTGTGGTGAAGAGCGTTTCGCTGGGCAAGGTCTGGTGGATCAATCTGGAGGGCGGTTTTGTCGCAGTTATTTACCCGGAGAATCACCGATTTTTCGATCCGTCCGCCGTGCGTAACTGGTCGGGGCGACGCATCGAGATAGAAGGCTGGGTGTATGGCGTTTCCAAAGAGGGGCGACGCCAGTGGCGGGTCAAGTTGGAAACGCCTTACGCGGTGAATCGTGTTACGGACGACAAAGTGTTTACCTGGTGGTAGAGGCGTCGTGTCCTTCCTGGTGTCCGCCACCTCTTGGCCAGCTTTCAGAAATCCCAGCTCAGGGAAGTGCTGTACTTAAAATCGTTATGCTTTATGTCGTCGGCGATATCGGAATCGTATTCGTTGATCAGGCCGATTTTTAGGCGCATAGCCCCATTTAGTTTGTTGACCCAGTCGAGTGATGTGATATTGCGATACTCGCCAAATTCGTCGAGCTGGGGATAGAGCGTATTGGTGAATTCAATTTTATGGTGTTCGGATAAACTCCAGGCGCTGACGATCTCCAGCAAACCTTCTGGCGACACATTATCTTCATCACCGCCGAATTCCCGATTCGCGCCCAGGCCAGCCTTACCACGCAATACCCAGGTTGCCCTGTCGACAAAGTCGTAACCGTAACCGCCGGCGACGTTTACCCGGTAATCCCAGTCCTGGAATTCGTCCCAATCGAAGCGGCCCGAGGCAAACTTAAATCGTGGTGACCCAGGCATTAGCCAGTCGCGTTCGGTTTGGGCGAAGAACTCGTCGCGTGATTTGGCACCGTCCTCTTCAGCGGAATCGTAGGCCATTTGTACCTGCCAGCGAAGTGCATCTGTTTCGGTCTTGGCGCTCAACGCTGTGTGGATGTTGCGCGATTGCGAGTTACCCTCGGCACCGCTGATGCCGAGATCGAACTGTCGGTCCCAGTCTGGCGCAAACCAGGCCAGAACGGGTTGCTCCTTCGGGGGAGGCGCTTCGCTTGGCACTTGCAGGTCAATGTTTTCCGCGAGAGTCTGGGGTGTCGGTAGCGCCGCTTGCACAGGTTCCAGCAGCTGCGATTCCGCCAGTTGGATGTCGCCCAGGACTTCGTGGCGTAGGATCAGGTAGCCCTCTTCCCGGCGCAGAACCTCGCCGTTCAGGATATCGCCGTTGGCTAGTGTCAATTGTGTACTGTTTACCGCTTGGGGTGTGGCGTCGGTATTGGCGGTGACTTGAGCCAGGGGGGATAACATTAAGAGTATTAATAACGCGGTATATTTCATAACCGTTTCGCGAATCCTTCTAAAAAGTAACTAAAATGAACTAGACAACGTCGGGGTGGCAGAGGTTCTGGCATGGCGAAATTTTTGGGGATGTCTCGCTGAAGAAGAACTGTTATTTCCCTCAGACAACTACAGGTGTGATACGGCAACGCGTGTTAATGCCTGATACTGGCTGGTTATTGAGACTAGTTCGTTCAGTCTAACATGCAGCGTGCGCTAGTTGTGGTGGTCGCGCGTGGCGAAAGTTTCTGCTGGCTGACTTTGCGGTAGATAGTCTCGGGCGAGTTGTGCTTTGCGTCAGTAAAAGCGCGCTCGCGAATCGATGACTTGTAGACTGTGTAGACCTAGGGCCTGTTAACCTGTTTAGTGTTAACAGGCCCTGGCACATAAGATAATAGTTGTGCCGAACGTTAATCAGAGGTACAGCGCTATATATTTTTGGCGGCAATGATGCCGTTCGATTCCAGTGCTTTTATTTTGTCCTCCTCATAGTGCAGATATTCCCGGAGAATTTCGTGATTGTGTTGGCCCAGAGTGCCGGCTCTCAGGTCCGGGGGTTCCGGGAATTCGGAAAAGCGTAGAGGGGTTCGAGGAATCCGAATATCGCCAAAAATATCGTCCTTGATGGTACGCACAGAGCCCCGCTCCTTGACGTGAGGGTGGTCCATGAATTCCGCGATATTAAGAATCGGCGCGCAGGGTACTCGGTTGGCTTCCAGGACTTCTATGGCCTGGTAGATATCCTCCTGGGTATCGAGCCAGTCCTGGATAGCGCCATTAATTTCGTCTTTATATTTACCGGCATCAGCCGGATTTTTGAACCGGGGGTCGTTGGCCATATCCGGTCGGTTGATGGCTTTAGTTAGACCTCCCCACTGGTTCAGGCCGACGATAAACATATATTTATCCTTGCATTTGAAAATGCCGGCTCCTGCCAGCAGGTAATGCTCTGGTCCGGCCCGGTGGGGCAACATCTGACCGCCCGTGCTGTCGTAGAGTTGTACGCTGAGTTCGTGAAAACTGAATAGAACTTCAATCAGGGAGATGTCGATGTGCTGACCGCTGCCGCCTTTCAGGCGGTGCATCAGGGCCATGACAATGGCCGCACAGGCATGGGCGCCGGTAGCGATGTCGCCAAAGGCAAAATCACCGTATACGGGGGTGTCGTCTTTTTTACCCAGTAAATCGATAATGCCGGCGTAGGACTGGCCAATCCAGTCAAAGCCTGGCAGCTCGGCCAGGGGGCCGGTCTGGCCGAAACAGGAGATGGAGCACATTACCAGGTTGGGATTGATTTCCTTAAGGGTTTCCCAGTCCATGTTATGGCGTTTCATGACGCCGGGTTTAAAATTTTCGACCACCACATCGGCCTGTTTGATGAGTTCGTGGCAGATCGTCTGGGCCTCGGGCGATTCCAGATCCAGACACATGGACTTTTTGCCAATGTTGTGCTGAATGAAGTAGCCACTGCGCCCCTCCCGCTGCATGGGCAGAGTGCGGGCCAGTTCGCCGCCGAGGGGTTCAATTTTGATCACTTCGGCGCCGTGCTCGGCGAGCATTTTGGTGCAGTGTGGTCCGGCGACCACGTGGGTGAAATCGACGACTTTAAAACCGTCCAACATACGCTGGGTCATAGGGGCGCCCCTGTAGTTTCTATAGTTATAAGATTTTTCGTAGCCCTACAATAATTGCAAAGTTTTACTTTTGTAAAGCGGGGCCGTTTAGGTTATCGCGCTCCCTCTTTGAAACCGAGATGCATAACAAAAAGCGGAACTTTCGGATATCCATATGAACGTGATGTCCAGGGCTGTGGTACGAGGAGCTGCAATCCGTTTGAATCGCGGCCCGGAGTTCCAGATGGAGGTGACATCATACGGTGTCCAATTGGTATTAACTGGCCCCAGTATTTTCACTATATATTTTTAGACTCAATAATTCCTTTGCTTTCCAATTGGGAAATTTGGTCGTCGCTATAATTGAGATACTTGCCAAGAATCTCGTGGTTGTACTGACCGAGCATGCCCGCTTGTGTGTCGGGGACATTTGGGAAATCCGAAAAGCGCAGTGGTGTACGCGGGATACGCAGCTCTCCCCACACGGGATCGGCGATAGTGCGGACGACTCCTCGCTCTTTGCAATGGGGTAGATCCATCACTTCCGGAATCGACAGGATGGGCGCGCAGGGGACTCTGTGTTCCTGCAACAGTTCTACGGCTTTGTGTACGTCGCCAACGCTGTCCAGCCAGGCCTCCACAGCTTCAGTTATTTCGTCACGGTATTGGCCGCGCGTGTTGAGGTCGTTGAGCCTTGGGTCTTCGAGCATATCTTCCCGCCCCATAGCTTTTGCCAAGCCTTCCCACTGATGGGCGAGGCCCAAAATAAAGATGAATCGATCCTTGCAGCGATAAATGCCTATCGGTGCCAACAAGGTGTGGTAACGACCGGCTCGCTTAGGTTGGAATTCGCCCTTGCTGGTGTCATAGAGTTGTACGTGTAACTCGTGATAACTGAAGAGCACTTCGATTAACGACAGGTCGATGTGTTGCCCGCGACCACCTCTCAGCCGATGCAAAAGAGCTGAAACGATGGCGCCGTAGGCGTGGGCGCCGGTAGAGGCATCGCCAAAAGCGTATTCACCAAACACCGGAATGTCATCCGGATCTCCGGTCATATCGATGATGCCGGCATAGGATTGCCCGATCCAGTCGTAGCCGGGAAGGTGAGATAGAGGCCCGGTCTGCCCGAAGCAGGAAATTGAACACATCACCAGGTCGGGATTTATATTTTTGAGGGTTTCCCAGTCCAGGTTGTGTTTTTTCATCACACCCGGCGAAAAGTTTTCCACCACTACGTCGGCATCCCTAATTAGCCGATGGCAGATGTCCTGACCTTCGGGCGTGGAAATATCCATACACATGGTTTTCTTGCCAATGTTGTGCTGAATAAAATAGGCGCTGCGCCCTTCCTTCTGGTTGGGTAATTGGCGCGAAAGTTCGCCACCTATGGGTTCAATCTTGATTACCTCGGCACCTTGTTCAGCCAGCATTTTTGTACAGTGTGGCCCGGCGACCACGTGGGTAAAGTCGATGACCCTGAAACCATCCAGCATGCATTTGGGCTCAGACATAGATCACTCCTCAATTATCGTTGTCAATCTTTTCGGAATGCTGCGCTTGCAACCGAACCCGCCTCAGGGCTGCGCCAGTGTTCGACCGGTTAATGGTCTGCCGACAGGCAGATGCGTTTTGCCTCCAGTTCTTCGATTTGTTCTTCGCTATAGCCCAGGATGTCGCCCAGTACTTCCCGGTTGGCCTCCCCGAGAAACCCGGCCTCGAGGGGCCGGGGCTCGGGGAAACCGGAGTAGCGATAGGGGGAAGCGGGAATTCGCACTTCGCCAAATTTTCGGTCGGTTACAGTCTGTACGATATGCCGTTCCTGCATATGAGGATAGTCCATGACTTCCGGCACACTCAGAACGGGCGCTGCTGGCACGTGGTGTTCGCCGAGAATGCGCACGGCTTTGTCGGCGTCTCCTATCCCCGCCAGCCAGTTCTCGATTTCCCGGTCCAGTGCCTCTCGATTGTGGTGGCGCGACACCGGGTCGGCAAAGCGCGGGTCGTCCAGCAACTCGGGTCGGTCCAGTAGGTTTACCAGGTTATTCCATTGGGCGCCGATGGCGATGATGATCAGGTAGCGATCATTGCATCGATATAGTCCTAGCGGCGCCACGAAGGGGTGTCGGTGGCCGCTCCTCAGGGGATTCATTTCGCCGTGAGATGCGGAGTAAACCTGCACGTTCATGGCGTGATAGCTAAACAGGCAATCCAGCAGGGATATATCCAGGTATTGACCGCCGCCGCCGTGCAGGCGATGAAACAGCGCGGTGACAATGGCCCCGTATGCATGAGCGCCGGTCGAGATGTCGCCAAAGGCGGTACCGGAGAGGGCGGGATAGCCGTTTTCCTGTCCGGTCATACCCATGATGCCCGCGTAAGCCTGACCGATGTAGTCAAAACCCGGATAAGCCGCCAGGGGTCCGCTCTGTCCCATACAGGAAATGGAACACATAACGACCTGGTCGTTGAGCGCGGACAGCGTCTCCCAGTCCATGTTCAGGCGTCGCATCACACCGGGGGAAAAATTCTCGACGACCACGTCTGCGTCTCGAATCAATTCGTGGCAAATCTGTTGGGCCTCGGGACGCTGTAAATCCAGACACAGGTTTTTCTTACCTATGTTGTGCTGAATAAAACAGCCACTGCGGTTGTTTTTGACTACCGGCAACGTGCGGCTGGGATCCCCTGTCGGCGGTTCGATTTTAATGACTTCCGCACCGTGCTGGGCCAGCAGGCGCGTGCAGTGCGGACCCGCGACAAAGTGGGTGAAATCGATGACGCGAAGGCCGTCTAGCATATGGGGTGCGGGCACGATTCAGAGTCCTGTTCGGGTTCTGTCCCGAGGGCGATCTCCCCGCCTGTATTCGTAATTAGATAGCGGCGGGGAGATATCCCTCGGGGCTACGGTTTGTTGTTATTTGTCCGGTCGAGTTTAGTTGTCCGCCGAGCCTAGTACGCCAGCGTCCACCAGCCCGGATATCTGCTCGGGGCTGTAGCCCAGACGCTCGCGCAGGATTTCTTCATTGTGTTCACCCAGCGCGAAGGCCTGCAGTTCCAGAGGCTCTGGAAACTGCGAGTATTTAAGCGGCGAAGCGGGAATTTTGACTTCTCCGAAAACCGGGTCATTTACCGTTTGTACGATGCCGCGCTGTACCATGTGGGGATGTTCCATAACCTCGGGTACATCGAGCACGGGGGCCGCGGGCACGTGGTTTTCCTCGACCAGGATCTGCACCGCTTTATCGGCATCACCCACCGACGC
>DJFY01000028.1:45391-47257 GCA_002431545.1 Cellvibrionales bacterium UBA5860
TCCCGGCCCAGCAGTTTGCACAAATTATTCCACTGGGGGCCGATGGCGACGATGATCAAATAGCGCTCACCACACTTGAACAGGCCGAGGGGGGAAACAAAGGAGTGCTGGTGACCGCTACGTTTCGGTACCATCTGCCCGCCCGAGGCGGCGTAGACCTGAACGTTCATTTCGTGGTAGCTGAACAGACAGTCCAGCAGAGATATGTCGAGGTATTGACCGCCGCCGCCGTTGGCGCGGTGAAACAGGGCGGTGATTATGGCGCCGTAGGCGTGGGCACCGGTGGAAATGTCACCAAAAGCCATGCCGGACAGCGCGGGTGGCCCGTCGATCTGTCCGGTCATACCCATAATCCCCGAGTAGGCCTGCCCGATGTAGTCAAAGCCTGGCAGCTTGGACAGTGGACCTTCCTGGCCGAGGCAGGAGATTGAGCACATGACTAGATTCGGGTTGACTCGGCTCAGTGTTTCCCAGTCGAGGTGGTATTTTTTCATGACGCCGGGAGTGAAGTTTTCTATCACCACATCGGCCTGCCGCGTCAGTTCATGGCAGATGTCCTGCGCTTCCTTTTTACGCAGATCCATGCACAGACCTTTTTTACCCCGGTTGTGCTGGATGAAATAACCGCTGCGACCCTCTCGAAGCACCGGTAAATGGCGGGCAGTATCGCCCGTCATCGACTCAATCTTGATGACCTCAGCCCCTGCCTCGGCCATCAGCCGTGTACAGTGTGGTCCGGCGACATAGTGAGAAAAATCCAGGACTTTTACGCCCTCTAGTACGTGTTTGCGAGCCATACGCTACCCCTGATCATCGTAATTCGTTGTCTTTGACCGGTGGATTGATTGTGTTTGTCGCTGCCGGTTCTACAGTGCGACTCTTTTTTGTCCACCTTCGTCCACCGCTGCTTTCTCTGCCTGTTCAGGCCAACCGTTTGAGCATATCAGTCTCGTAGTTGAATGCCAGCCCCCTGACATATTTTTACGGTGATATCAGATTTGCACAAACAGAGCCTGTTTTTAGGTGTTGCGACGCCCGCGGTGGTACGCACAGAGCGTCGAGTTTGATCTGGCGCGGTACCAACGCGGCCGATTTTGATTAACATGAGGCGCAGTACAGGCGGTGGCTGGACATGCACAGCCTGAGTAAATCCAGAGCAGCGGTGCGCAGGCGATGAATAGAGTTTATGGTGTGGGTGATGCGTCTTTTCGGGCGGCCGGAGGCCGCGACGGTATAAAAAAGCTGGTTGATCGTTTTTATGAAGTTATGGACGAACTGCCACAGGCGCGCGCGATTCGAGCCATGCATCCGAGAGACCTGACGGTGGCGCGCGATAAACTGACCCTGTTTCTCTGCGGTTGGTTGGGTGGTGAAAAGCTATACTCGAAGAAGTACGGGCCGATCATCATTCCCCAGGCACATGCTCATCTCGATATAAACGAGGCGGAGCGCGACGCCTGGCTGGCGTGTATGCAAACCGCAGTCGATGAGCAGGGCTATACTGAGGACTTTAAGCAGTACTTGATGGAACAGCTCTTTGTGCCGGCAGAACGCTGTCGTATGGCGAGCCAAAACCGAAAAGATAATGCCGGCTAGAGGACATTGAGCGGGTCGAACGTGCTACTGCGGCAAAGCGTGATGGGTGGTATGTGCGCCCGGTAGAATTCAAGCGGTGTGGGGACTGACCAGGGCAAGCCGGGAGATTGCGGCGAGGGCTTTGCCGCCAGAAAGCTAAACAAAGCCACCACCCTTCTAGAGCAGATGGGAGAAACCCTGCGGCCAACAGATAATTATTAAAATGAGAGAGCTCGCAATGAGCAGGGGAGAGCGATGAGTAGAGGGCACGCACTAATTACCGGCGCCATT
>DJFY01000028.1:47491-52226 GCA_002431545.1 Cellvibrionales bacterium UBA5860
AAGAAATCGCCGAGGCCGCGGCTTTTTTCATGTCAGAGGGTTCGTCTTATGTGACCGGACAAACCATGCATGTCAACGGCGGTTTATTGATGCCAGGTTAGTGTTTTACAGGCCTGGTTGCTGACGGCAGTATTCAATTCCATTTTATGGAGCGGACAAAAATTCGATAATTTTTCTATTGATCCGCTCTGGCTGTTCCAGATGCATAAAATGCCCGGTACCTTCGATGACGACCTTCTCGAGTGGGCCGGTAAACAAATTATCCATATTGTTAAAGGTTTCCAGCCGTCCCGGGCGGTCCCGCGTACCATGAAAGGCGAGGCAGGGAAGGCTCGTCGGCGCAGCAATTTTTTCACTTAGGTCAGCCAGCGCCGGATCGCGGCCCGCCGGGTTAAACGTGTGGCGGTAGTAATTAATCGCTGCTTCGACGGTGCCCTCCTGCCGAAACGTCTCCTTTACGCGTTCGATAACCTCTGCAGGAATATCGAACTCTGGCGATGCATCCTGCCACCACTTGAATAAGAAATCGAAATCATTGTGCGCCACGGCTTTTTCAGCGCCGGGCATCTGAAAAAAATAGGCATGCCAGCCGCCTTTGATGACTTCATAATTGAGGCCCAGCTCACCCAGAAGCGCGCCGGGATGGGCAATGGCAATGGTGACAATTTTGGCTATTTTTTGCGGTGCGAACGCGGCGACCGCGTAGGTTGCAAAGGCGCCCCAATCGTGGCCGATAACTGCTGCAGCCTCGCCACCACCAAGCTTGTCGATCAACGCTTCCGCATCGAGACCCAACAGTGCCGAGTCGTAGCGGTCGTCGGGTGCCGGCCCCGTTGGCCTGTAGCCGCGCATGTAGGGTGCGATTACCCGGTAACCCGCTTCGGCGAGCAATGGCATCAGGCTGTCGTAGCTATGCGGGTTATCCGGAAAGCCGTGGAGGCACAACACGAGCGGCCCGGAGCCGGCTTCGAGGTAGTGAAAGTCAATGCCATTGGCGTGGACGCTATTCAGGTCTGTTCTGTGCATGTTTTACCTCCTGATAGGCCTCCATCAAATGAGGCGCTGTTTAACTGTTTCGCTCTGCCGGGTCATGGCGGCGCTCCTTTTTTGCAACGGCCCTTGGCGTTTTCACAAAGCTGGAGCCCTTATTATGGTGCCGGGTTTTCAGTTTCGGCAAAGCTTCGCTACGCTGTCGGGGCTAGTATTTAACGACGATAACCGCCGCGCAACCGCAAACATTTGTGTGTGCGCGGCAAAATACTGGAGGAGCAATGTGTCACTACAGAGTTGGATGCGATAAGGGGGCGGAATGAAAATTTCCGGCGAATGTTTTTGCAAGGCAATTAGTTATGAATCGGAACTGGATGAAAACCGGATAGGCATTTGCCATTGCCGGGATTGTCAGATAATCAGCGGGTCGGCGTTTCGCATGTCGAGCGTTGTGCCTGTGGACGATTTCAATTTTACTCGGGGCATGCCAAAATTTTTTGACAAACGGGCCGATAGCGGTTCGGTTCGGCGTCTGGCCTTTTGTGACATATGCGGCACGCATCTTTGTTCCTTGCCGGTCGATAATGACTCCACGTCGCCATTCGTATCGATTCGGCTGTCTACCGCCAGGGAGTTCTCGCAGTTAAAACCGGTCTCGGAAATCTTTTGTGATTCCCGCGTCTCCTGGCTGGCGCCGCTCGCGGATAGTGTTCAATTTTCACGAATGCCCACGAGGAGCTAGCTTATCCATGCCGGGACCCTCGGTGCTTTGAGGTTGGTAGGCGTGGTATCAAGCGGTTTATTGCGCGATGCCCATTATCTTTTTCACTTCCGGCTTCATGATTTTGCCGTTGGCGTTGCGCGGCAGGGGGCCGGGATACTGGTCTATGCGCACTGGCACTTTGAATGCGGCAATCTGAGCGGCAACATGATCCTGTAACTCTTTTTCCGTCACTGTGTTACCCGGCCTGATCTGTACCAGTGCGCCGACTTCTTCACCCAGCACCGGGTGGGGGATACCCACCACGGCGGCGTCGATTACTGCCGCGTGGTCATAGAGCGCGCTTTCCACCTCGATGCAGTAAATGTTTTCGCCGCCGCGCAGCAGCATGTCCTTGGCTCGGTCCACGACGTAGAGAAAGCCTTCCTCATCCAGATAGCCCAGATCGCCGCTGTGCAGCCAGCCGTCGGTGATGGTTTTGGCCGTAGCTTCCGGGTTGTTCCAGTAACCTTTGATAACTTGCGGTCCTTTGATCCAGATTTCACCGATCTCACCGGCAGGCATCTGGTTTTCATCTTCGGACATGATTTTGATATCACACACCGCCGCCGGCATGCCTGCGCTTTCCGGTCTGGACAGGTAGTCCTCGGCGACGCAGACCGTGGTCAGAGCGCTGGTTTCGGTCAGGCCGTAGCCGTTGCTGGAACTGGCATTGGGAAAGGCTTGTTTGATGCGTGCAGCCAGTTCGGGAGCCGGTGGTGCGCCGCCGAAAAGAACGCCGCGCACAGTGGACATATCGTGCTGCGAAAGTATCGGCGATTCCAGCACCTGTAGCGGCATTGAAGGCACGCCGCCGAAAGAATTGAGTTTTTCTTTCTCGATCAAGCGGATGGCCGTATCCGCGTCCCACTTGTACATAAAAACTATTTTGCTGCCGGCCATGGTGCTGCCGCATAACATGGCGAGTGAACCGGTGACGTGAAACAGGGGGGCGCTGATTAGTTGACCCATCTGCTCTGTCGGCATCTCCGGCTCCCGGCCGTAGCGGTATTCGGTGCGCACCCGGCAGTAGACGCCGCTGACCTGATTTGAGCAGATATTGCGGTGGGTGTTAATCGCGCCCTTGGGGTTACCTGTGGTGCCGGAGGTATAAAATATACTTGCCTCGTCGTCGGGCGCGATCTCTACCGGCGGCAAATAGTCTTCATTGGGGTAGCGTGCGAGCAGTTCTTCAAATCGCAATTCATTGGGGCTGATTGCATTGTCTTCGCCGCGAATAACAACCACGCGATCAAGTGACTTTACCTGGTCACAGGTGCCGGCTAACAGGCTGGCGCGCTCCTGATCGGCAAATACCAGGCGCGCGCCGGAATTGGCAATGGCGTACTCGAGTTCGTGCACCGTCCACCAGGCATTAAGCGGCACGATAATCGCACCCACCGAAACGGTTGCCCAGAAGACGACCGGCCATTCTGGATAATTGCGCATGGCCAGTGCGATTCGATCACCCTTGTTGATTTGGCAATCCCGCACCAAGGCATGAGCCAGCGCCACCACCTTCTGGTGGTGCTGGCGATACGTCATGCGTTCCCCCTCGTAGACCAGGTAGTCGCGTTCAGCGAATTGCCGGGTGTCTTCGAAGATGGCCTGCAAGTTCTTCGGTGCGTGCTTCCAGACGCGCGTACTGATGCCATCGATAAGTATCTCGTCCATGGCGAACGGCGAGTCTGCTGCTGTCATTTTCTGGTCGAGGATATCGACGGGAATCGGCGTAGTCATGGCGGAGGTCTCTGTTTATACGGTTTTTATTCTTGCTTATTGAAACCAAGTCCCGTGGCCGTGGCAAGGTAGCCGTGAACGACAGCGTTTCAAAACAGGTGGGCTGGGCTAGAATGTCCACTGTTGCCGGCGCACTCACTTGTCGTGGCCGGTCATTTGCAGGCAATCGTACCAAGGAAACCAGACAATGAATTTATTTGATTTGACAGGCAAAGTGGCAGTGATCACGGGGTCTACCAAAGGTATTGGCAGGGCCATTGCTGAACAGATGGCGGCCCACGGGGCAAAGGTGGTGGTTTCCAGCCGCAAGGCCGACAAATGCGATGAAGTGGCCGCGCAGATCAACAGTTCGGTTGCCGGTGGTCCCGGTGAAGCGATTGCCATACCGGCGAATATCTCTCACAAGGAAGATCTGCAAAACCTGATCGATAAAACCCGCGAGCAATGGGGGCAGATCGATGTGGCCGTATGCAACGCTGCGGCCAACCCTTATTACGGTGGCATGTTGGGCATCAGCGATGAGCAATTCGACAAAGTGATGGATAACAACATCAAATCCAATCACTGGTTGTGCTCTATGGTGATTCCAGAAATGCGGGAAAGGAAGGATGGTGCGATCATTATTATTTCCTCCATTGCCGGGCTGGTTGGCCACACCACACTTGGCGCGTACGGCATTTCCAAGGCGGCGGATTTTGCCCTGGTGCGCAATATTGCCGCGGAATTCGGCCCGGACAACGTGCGTGCCAATGCCATCGCGCCGGGCCTGGTAAAAACCGATTTTGCCCGCGCGCTCTGGGATAATCCCGAATACCTAAAAGCGGCGACGGCCAATGCGCCACTCAGACGTATCGGCACGCCTGAGGAGATCGCCGGTGGTGTGGTGTTTCTAGCGTCTGAGGCCGGCCAGTTTATGACCGGTCAGACTTTGGTTATCGATGGCGGGCGTGTCATTTCAAACGAGTGAAGCTCTTCCTTGTGCGTGCCTTGAAGGCCATCAATTTGGCGACTAGACTCAAGAGCAAGCATCGCGGCCGCCCGCGGCCGTGACACCCTTTTTCATAATGGATCGATAATTCAGGGGGGTAAATATGGACGTTGGCATGTTAAGCGTGTTTCAGGCCGGTTTGGGACAGGACCTCACCGACCTGGAAGTCTATAAAAAACAACTGGCGATCTGCGATCTGGTCGAGCCACTGGGCTTTGATTCTCTGTGGGCTGCCGAGCACCACTTCACCGACTACA
>DJFY01000004.1:0-25788 GCA_002431545.1 Cellvibrionales bacterium UBA5860
TGTAAAAACACGCGTAAGTTACTGAGAAACGGGCAGCCGGCGCCGCCCAAGATGGATCCGGTCGATATGCCCGAACTCGCCTGTGAAAAAGTTGCAGACCACTACGTCCTGCGCGATGGCGCCTCCGGGATATTTCTTGCGGCAAGCCAGTTCCCCCGTCATCGGGAGACCCGCGCTCCACTGGTTGAGGAACTACTGCCGCATAAGGAAGAAATCGACCCGAAATACGCCTTTTTGATGACCGCGCCAACCCGGGACTCCGACGGCAACAAAACCGTGGTCCGGTATGCGCGAAAATCCGGTGAGCAATACGTCAGAACCGAGGTTGACGGCAAGCCCACGGGGTGGCGTGCATTCTACCGCGACGGTAAATGGCAGGTTGAGGGCAAGACCAAATAGCGCTGGGGCCTCTGCCCGCAGGGGACGTTCCAAATTTGTGCTTAAATGATTACCGCTCAACTCCCGGCCAGTGGGATAATCTCCGCTGTGATGATAGCTACCAGATCTTGCGGCCTTGGCTGACAATCCCTACATCGGACAGTGTTTGCTACGCTGTGAACAGGCGGCACTGCTAATTCGGGAAGCCGCAAAAACCCGGCAGCGCGGGTTATCTGCGGCATTTCTCAACGGTGCGGTATTTCACCTCGTCTCAGCGTATCGCTACCACCTGCGGGCCATTGCCAAAGGCAGTGGGCTGCAACATCCCCAGGAAATTATCGATATCGAGCAACTCCTGGAAGAGCTCGGCGATGCCGCCACTTGCACTGCTGAGGTGCAGGAAATCCTGAATCTGAACGCGCAGCCGGAAAGTTGGCTGAACCAGTGTGTCGCTGCCCACGAACAATTAATCAACGGTGTGTTGCCGACAGTGGCGGATTCACAACTCGGTGATATCCCCTTGCGGCGAGAGGATTCGATGTCCCCGAAACGGTTGACTGTAGAGCTGGTGGGCGGCTGGAACCATGAGATGTCCGCGATGCAACGCCGCCATTTGGAAACCATGCACGAATATTAGGGACGAATTGCTGTTATACTCGGCTGCCGAAACTGGTTTGGAGTATTTATGACTTCATCTATCTACGAAATAGTCATGCTGCCAGACGGTGAAGTTGTATTACAACGCGCCAGTGGCGATGGCGAGCCCCTTGTTAAAATTTCGTTCTCTGAAGAGGTTCAGCATTATCTGGGTGCTTCCGGCATGGAAGTCGCACGGGCCATGATTGACGCCGGGATTGAAGCTGTCGAGGAACTGGCCACGGAAGAGCAGGTTTTCGAGTCGGAGGAAGACCTGGAGGAAAGGGTGCTGCACTGAGCGGCAGTAATCCTGGCCAAACCTTCAAGTACTCGATAAACGCCAGATAATCAGGCTGTTAGTGGGTTCTTAGTAAGCTGATCTCGACCGACCATACCTATAAATAAATCAGTATTTGATAAATAGATGACGAAACCACAGTCAAAAATTTATCGATGGCCATTCTTTGAACGGCTATACCCGACCCAGGCGCCACCGCGCCTAATAACATCCCACCTTAGTTAGTAAACCAGTAAATGCCTTACGTTAGGCGCGCCATTACGTCCTAGGAATTATTGGCGCGATTAGATAATCGGCTAAATCTGGTTTAGTAATAGAACGCCGAGACGACGGGCCGCAACCCGTACTTCTGGAAAAACGATAAGTATCGATAGGCACAATTTAGCTCGCGGCCAGCATTTGCAAGCATCGACCGAGTGAAGAGTTCGTGCTTGAGACCTATTAGCTATATTTTGGATTTTAGCTGCGGCGGGTTCGAATGACTCCCACATAGAGACCCTCAATGGCGAACTCCTGTTCGCGCAGGTCGACTTCGATCGGGTCGTAATGAAGGTTTTCCGGTAATAATTGCAGAATATAACGACTGCGCGTGCGTTTGAGGCGTTTGACGGTGACATCGCCATCGACGCGCGCGACGATTATGTCCCCGTTTTCTGCAGTGGGTGTATTCCTCACGGCAAGCAGGTCGCCATCCAGAATGCCCGCCTCGCACATGCTGTCGCCACGAACACGCAGCAAAAAATCTGCCCGGGGTGAAAACATAGCGGCCTCGATTTCTATGCGGTCTTCGATATTTTGCTCCGCGAGTATAGGTTGCCCGGCAGCGACCTGACCGATAACCGGCAGCCCCTTCGCGGGTGTTACCAGGCGAATGCCACGCGAAGTGCCTGGTGTGATTTCTATCATGCCCTTGCGGGCCAGGGCGCGCAGGTGCTCTTCTGCTGCATTGGCCGATCGAAAACCCAATTGGTCGGCTATTTCCGCACGCGTAGGAGGGAACCCGGTGTCTTCGATTGACTGACGTATCAATTCGAGAATTTGTAGCTGTCGGGCGGTGAGTTTTCTTGTCATACTAAATTCACATGTACATTCAACAGTGAGTGTAAATTCACGTCTCTGAGCCGTATAGCGTTTCAGGCAAGATCTCGGCAAGAACGAAATTACTGTGATTGTATCCAGTAAAATGGCGTTAAGGCAAGCTTCCACGACAAAGAGTGAATTATGGACGAAAGCAAAATCCCAGAAGCCTGGCGGGTGTTGCGAATTCAATCGGAACTCGTTGACGGTATCGAATCCCTGGCCAAACTTGGCCGGGCGGTCACCGTATTTGGCAGCGCGCGCGCGCCGGTTGAATCCCGCTGGTATCAGGAAGCGCAAAAGTTAGGTCAATTACTGGGCACGGAAAACATCCCGGTCATTACCGGTGGTGGCGCCGGTGTCATGGAGGGCGCAAACCGGGGTTGCTACAGCACTGCCGCGGATACCGTGGGTTTGAACATCACTTTGCCTACCGAGCAGACACCCAACAGTTATCAGAATCTGAGTCTGGAATTTCGCTACTTTTTTGTTCGTAAATTCATGTTCGTTAAATATGCGGTGGGGTTTGTCATTTTTCCCGGCGGCTACGGTACGATGGATGAGCTCTTCGAGGCGCTGACGCTCGTGCAAACCGCCAAGGTCAGGCCCTTTCCGATCGTTCTGGTGGGGCGAGGTTACTGGCAGGGTTTGACTGAATGGATGACGGAGCACATGGTTGCCAACGGGTTTATAGACGAACGGGAATTCAACTTGTTTTCAGTTGTCGATTCGGCCGAAGAGGCGGCCGCGATTATCGTTAAGCACACGAGAATGCTGAGGGCTCAGGAATTGCCTTGAATCTAGAGCAGGGATGAGGCAAATGTCTCTCGGCGGTCAGTTTGCCGGCAATGCCCGCCTGAACCGGCGCCCGATAAGACAGTCCTAAGCGCCGACGCCGACGCCGACTGCGAGTATCGAGTCAGCTGCCAGACGCGCGCGATCCACACGGTTCAGAAATCGTCGAGGCTTGGGAAGGCCTCGCTGTCGATATTAGCGTGGGGGTCGTCCCAATTGGACACGTTGAACGCGCCCCCGGGAAAAACATCTTCGTCGTCGCTGATTTCAAAGGGCGCGCGCCAATCCTCCGGTGGTTGGGCTGTAATGATCAGCATCTCGCGCCACGTTTCCATGTCGAACTCGCCAATTTCACCGCTTAAATACTGTACTTCGATATAACCTTCCTGATCGTCGACTGCGACGACTTCGAAGATTTCATCCTCTTCGACATCCTGATACCAGCTATTCACCTCTGGAATAAGCTTTGCCATCGGCCCACCCTCCGTTAATGGGGTCGAGTCAACATATCACTGGGAAGTCACGAAATCATTATTGCAACGCAAAAGACGTTAAAAACCCTGACCACAAAAATCCAGGAAATTATATAATATTTAACATTAGATATAAGCTATAATTTCTTGATATTTAATGACTTAATAAAGTAGTAATATTCGCTATATTTCGGACGGAGATATAACCGAAGCCACAAATTACAAAATTTTCTAACCTGTTTCACACTTACGATAGAAATTTCTGCCGTCAATAGGACGACGTGTCATTTGACACTGTCCGAGAGGCTACCTAAGGTCGCTACTTTTTCCTGACGGATTGCGACCCCGACACCTTTATGCCAAACGAAAATGCCGCGCTCATCGGAGCACTAATGGTTGATCTCGAAGGTACTCGGCTCACGCCAGACGAAAGGGAGCTATTGTGCCGTCCCGAGGTCGGTGGCGTGATTTTCTTCAGTCGGAATTTTGCCGGTCGCGAGCAGTTTTGCGATCTCGTCGCCACAGTCAGGCAGCTTCGTGCGGAACTCTTGCTTGCTGTCGATCAGGAAGGTGGGCGGGTACAGCGTCTGCGTCAAGGCTATACACGCATTCCGCCCATGCGCCTACTGGGCAGATATTTCTCCCGCGATCATGCATTGGGATCGACGCTGTTGCGTGAGTGCGGCTGGTTGATGGCGAGCGAAGTACTGGCCAGTGGCCTGGATTTCAGCTTCGCCCCCGTACTGGATCTAGACTATGGCTGTTGTGAAGTCATTGGCGACCGCAGTTTCGGTGCCGAACCCGAACTGGCTACTCGCGCTATCAAGGCATTTCTAACGGGTATGCATGAGGCGGGAATGCCCGCTACCGGCAAGCATTTTCCCGGTCACGGTGGGGTTGTTGCCGACAGTCACCTGGAAACCCCGGTAGACGAACGTAGCCTCGATGAACTGCTAGACAATGATCTGGTGCCGTTTAAACAGCTGGCGGGCGAACTGGATGCCGTCATGCCGGCACATATCCTGTTCCCCCGGTTCGACGACCAAACGGTCTGTTTCTCCCGCCGCTGGTTGCAGGATGTATTGCGCGGCGAATTGGCTTTTAACGGCGTCATTTTCAGCGACGATTTATCCATGAAAGGCGCCGACGTTGCCGGCAGCTATTCAGGCAAAGCGCAAGCAGCGCTGGAGGCGGGTTGCGACATGATCCTGGTGTGCAACAATCGGCCAGGCGCTCTGGAAGTTGCAGATTATTTACGCGATTCGAAGGCGATCGAAGCACCGTACGGGCGTCCGGCTCGTTTGTCTTCGATGAAAGCCCGCCATTCGCCGTCCTGGTCTGATCTGATACGCGACAGCCGCTATCGCCGCGCCGTTGACTTACTGCAAACAACAGACCTCCGGAGCAACTAGTTTTTATGCTTAAGCGCTTTGAAACCTGGCTACTGGAAATCACCGGCATCAGCAATGTCTGGTGGATAGAGCTATTCGTTATCGTATTTGCCGCGCTTTTACTCGGTACCGCGGTTAATCGGCTTTTTGTTATTCTGGAGCGCCATTCGAAAAAAACGCTAAACGTCTGGGACGATGCGTTGATCGAAGCGGGAAGGCGCCCTGCGGTGTGGCTGATCTGGATCGTCGGTGTCAACTTCGCCGCCGGCCTGGCGGCGCGGGCCATGGACTCGCATTGGTATGATCTGGTTGAGCCGGTCAATCGCCTCGCCGTGATCTTTCTCGGCGCTTTGTTTCTGATTAATTTTATCAAGCGTGCCGAACTGAATCTGGCGAACCCCGAATACCTGTCCGACCCCTACGATGAAACGACAGTTTCGGCCATTGGCAAACTTTTGCGAGTGTCGGTCATCATCACAGCTATTTTGATTGCGATGCAGATGTTTGGCTTCAGCATAAGCGGCGTACTCGCATTTGGTGGTATTGGCGGCATTGCCGTCGGCTTTGCTGCAAAAGACCTGCTCGCCAATTTCTTTGGTGGTTTGATGATATATCTGGATCGACCTTTTTCAGTCGGGGACTGGGTGCGTTCTCCAGATCGGGAGATAGAGGGCACTGTAGAGGATATCGGCTGGCGCCTGACCCGTATTCGAACCTTTGACAAGCGGCCGCTTTATATCCCTAATTCGGTGTTCAACAATATTTCCCTAGAAAATCCCTCGCGGATGTTGAACCGACGAATCTATGAAACCATCGGCGTGCGCTACGATGATATCGACACCGTCGACAAAATCACGGTCGACGTTAAGAACATGCTGCAGAATCACGCGGACATCGACACTGAGCAGACGCTAATCGTTAATTTCAACCGCTTTGGGCCGAGCTCACTGGATTTCTTTGTCTACACATTTACACGCACGACCAACTGGATCGAATACCACCGGATCAAACAGGACGTGTTGCTGCGCATCGCCGAAATTATTACCCGGCACGATGCCGAAATTGCCTATCCCACATCCACAATCCATCTCGCAGAAGTGCCGCCGGAGTTTCGCGGGATTGCAACTTGCGAAGGCGGGTCGGAACCGGCAGGGGCGTGATGGCGGATAGCGACAAGCCGATGAGCAGAGCCCGGATATTACCCGCGATTATCGCAGGCAGCGGTTTGTATGAACCGGCAGGCTGGAAGGCCACGGGCGCGGATACCGTGAGCACTCCATGGGGCGAGCCATCCGAGCCAATAAAAAGAGGTGTTTTCAAAGATACCGAAGTGCTTTTTCTGCCGCGCCACGGCAGAGATCATCGCTTGCCACCTCACCGTATCAACTACCGGGCCAACATCGCTGCGCTTGCCGCCTGTGGTGCAACCCATGTGCTGGCGTTCAATGTCGTCGGCGGCATTAACCCCGCGTTGCCGGCTGGCCGGCTCCTGGTGCCAGATCAGATCATTGACTACACCTGGGGCAGGGGACATACGTTTTCCGATGCTGCGAATCAAAAACTGCAGCATGTGGACTTTACCTGGCCCTACGATGCAGCGCTGCGCGAGACCTTGTTGTCCACCGGGAAGAGACAGGATGTCGATATCCACAACGGTGGTGTTTACGGCGCGACACAGGGCCCCAGACTGGAAAGCGCGGCCGAAATCGCGAGGCTAGAACACGACGGTTGCGATATCGTCGGTATGACGGGGATGCCTGAAGCCGGGCTGGCACGGGAGCAAGGCTTACCCTATGCCTGTCTCGCACTTGTCGTAAATCCCGCTGCCGGAAAGAGTGAGGCTCCTATCGGGTTGAGCGATATCGAGCGTGTCCTCAGCGAAAAATTGCCCCTGGTAAACGCACTACTGCTCGATTGCTGTCGGCAAATTGGCGCGTAAATTCCTTGTTTCGATCGAGCCTCACTGTAACGACTGTGAACACGGATTTAGCTCACAAGGGTATCGTGCCTGGATCGCCGTCACCGCAAACCAGGCTGGCGCCGCACCGAGTCCCGTCGTGCTCCGGCTGATTATAGTCAACGGCTGTGAGTGATTTTTTTGCCAGTCAGACGGGGGAGCTGGCCGTTCTTGCCCTCAGCGCTTTTTTGTCCGCCACGCTTCTGCCCGGCGGCTCGGAAGCGGTGTTGATACTGGTGGTGACCCAGGGGACGCTGGGGGCCGCCTGGCCGGTGATCGTCGCTGGTGTAGGCAATACATTGGGCGGATTGACCACTTATGGTCTGGGTCGGTGGTGTCGAACCTGGTACGAAAGCAAGCACGGCGCACCTGCCTCAGGGGCTCTTGCCGGCGTCAGGCGCTGGGGTGCTTCAGCACTGCTTTTTTCCTGGCTGCCTGTGATGGGAGATGCTCTGTGTCTGGCCGCAGGTTGGCTGAAAATCTCATTGCCGGCGAGTATTCTGACCATGTGGGTCGGCAAAACGCTGCGCTACGCTTTATTGGCTTATCTGTCCCTGCAGATATAGATTAATCGATAGGGTGGCTGGTAAATTTCGGACTCTATCTTGAGTTCATGGCATACGATCTTGAGTTCACCAGACAAAAGTATCGCGGGCTCTACTGCCCATACTCAGCGTGGCTGGACTGTCACCAGCATCACTATGCTGATCCTGCTTCTCGCGATTGTCGGTGCGGCGATTTTTATTTATAAAAATTATCTGTACAGCGGTGGTGCGGTAAGTGCACAGGCATTTCCCTACTCAGATATTCTTCCAGTGCGCGAGGATTGTCTGAAATTGCCGGGGCGGAGCGCCGATCACCTACAGCAACGCTCGGCAAACCATATAAAATTCAGCGTTACGACGCCCAGTAATTATCGGCAGGACTATCCACACGCTCTGCTGGTCGTCTGGGCACCTTCGGGTTTTAGCCCGTTTTTGTCCGAGCGCTTTACCGGCCTTACCGGTGCCGCAACCGCCCGAGGTTATATCGTTGCGCATGTAGCCAGTGTTCCACTGGGACTGCGCGCGCTGGAAGAAATGGCCACAATTCCGGCGCAAATCACAGATATCTGGTGCATCGATGAATCCCGGGTTTACTACACCGGGCACTCGGATGGTGGCACTGTGTCAAATGCACTCGCGGTTTTGGAAGTGGAACTGCCCGGACCGACTGCCATTGCGCCGAGCGCGATGGGGATGCGGGGCGAAGACATGAGCACTTACGCTTGCCCGGCTCCTATACCTGTGATGCTGATGCACAATGAAGGCGATGGGCACTTTCCCGGATTTGGCGAGGAAGTCGCCGAGTGGTGGGCCCGATGCAATCGTTGCGGGCCGCCTGTTGCATCGGCTGAACATGCGGCCTGTATCGAATACGTCGATTGCGCAGCTTCGGCAAAAACCCTGTTCTGTCAGGCTAAGGGCAATCATGCCTACTGGCCCGGACTCGAACACGACGTGCTGGGCTTTTTTGATAAGCTGAGCGAAGCCAGGCCCTGACGCGCACCGAAAAAAACGACTAACCTACAAGCTGAGTAGTGCACGTGTAAGAACACCGCGGTGCGGAAAAAGGCGGGCCCTGGATGTCGCCGGCCGGGACAGGTTGGCAGAGAAGGGCAGCGCGACGACAAGCGCAGAGATTACAGGCAAGCGTCGCGAGTGAGCGCCGTAACAGCCCCGAAACAACATCGGTACTACACCGGTACTACACCGAATAAATAAATTCTCCAAGGGAAACGACTTTGGCAAAAAACAATATTCCCGCCGCCCTGGTGGAAACCCGGATCACCGTGCAACCGGAATGGGTCGACTACAATGGCCACATGAACCTGGCCTACTACGTGCTGGCCTTTGACCAGGCGACCGATAATTTCTACGACAGCATGGCCATCGGGCTCGACTATCGCGCCCGCGAAAACAGTTCCATGTTCACTCTGGGGATCAACGTCGACTATATGCGCGAAGTGTTCGCCGATGACCAGATTCGTATCACCACGCAAATGCTTGCCTGTGACGACAAGCGTATGCGTTATATCCACTACATGTACGAAGGGGAGAGTACTTCCCCAGTGGCCGTCAACGAATGTCTGGCCGTACATGTCGATATGGGGAAACGCAAGAGTGCCCCGTTTCCGACAGAAACGCTGCGGCGAATCAGTCGAACACTGGAAGAGCACAGCCGGTTAACCACGCCCGTGCATGCCGGGCGCGTATTGGGAGAAAAACTTAAAACACCGTGAGGCGCCCGTAGTTTTTACTCTTCATATGCCTGATACCTGGGCACATCTCACGCGCCCTGGTCGCGGCAGTGAGAAACTTCAGGGCGCCGTCGCGCGCGTCACCTTGATGAGCAAGCCTAATTTAGGGTGATCGACGTAATGCAATTTACCGATCTTGAGCACTTCTGACTGTTCCAGCGAGTAAATTGCCGCGTCCCCGCCGAGTTCTCTGCTATCGGCACCGGCTCTGCGCAACTGTAAGCGTGTATTGAGGTGCAAATAGCTGGAGAGAAATATCCGCAAATAACCGTCGAGTTGACGCGTCGCCCCGATGTATTCCCCGCCATGCACCTGGATCCAGGGCGTCCGGTGTTTAGATTGGCCGGCTTGTACCCAGGCCTCGTGGAACAGCACGCGATAGACGCCGGTACTGTTCAATGTATAGGCATCGGGATTAAGCGAGCGCTGGGTTTTGTCCAACAGGCGAATATTGGTGTTGCCGGTAAACGCCAGATCTACCACCTGGTCGGGCTGCTCCAAGCGCACATGAGTTGGTGCGCGCTCGGTGGCATAGCTGTCCAGCTGACTAAACACCAGCACCTCGACCCGGTACCATTTTTGCGCCAACGCAGTGTTGGAAACCGCCAGCAATACCAGCAGGACTATCGACAAATACGCGGAACGTCGGTCAAACCTGTCCATTCACGCCACCTGCCGCTGGGCGGGGAGGAGATGATCGAGTAATTCCGAAACACCTTGCAGGCGCTGCTCGGCGCTGAACAGGTCGACGTTAAATTTGAGCACCGTGGCATCCTCCAGGCGGTAGCAATCGGGGTGCTGCTGTACCAGCTCGACAATGGTCAGTGGCTCCACCAGGGTGTCACTGGCAAAAGTGATCTTGCCTCCCCCGGCACCCGCTTCCAGACGGGTAATTCCCATTTGTTCGATGCGCTGGCGCAGTTCGGTAACACGAAACAGATTGTCGACATAGGGTGGCAGCAGGCCAAAGCGATCGATCATCTCGACTTTCAATTCCCTTAGCTGCTGTTCGGTACGCGTATTACCCAGGCGTTTGTACAGCAGCAGACGGTTGTGTATGTCCGGCACATAATCTTCGGGGATCAGTGCGGGTATGTTCAGATTGACTTCAGCACCGGGCCGCAGGTCGATCTCGGACGAGGGTAACTCGCCTTGACGAATCGCTGTCACCGCGCGTTCGAGCAGTTCCATATATAGCGTGAATCCGATGTTGTGGATATGACCGCTCTGGCCATCCCCGAGCAACTCACCCGCGCCACGAATCTCCAGATCGTGGGTCGCCAGGGTGAAACCCGAACCCAGATGGTCGGCGGCGGCGATGGCTTCCAGGCGCTTATGGGCATCGGCGGTCATCTGCTTTGGATGGGGTGTAAGCAGATAGGCATAGGCCTGATGGTGGGATCGGCCAACCCGGCCCCGCAGTTGATGCAGCTGGGCGAGACCAAATTTATCGGCCCGGTTGACAACAATGGTGTTGGCGGTGGGAATGTCGATGCCGGTCTCAATAATCGTCGTACAAACCAGAATATTGCAGCGTTGATGATAAAAATCAGACATTACCTTTTCCAGCTCGCGCTCCCGCATCTGTCCATGTCCGATAGCAATGCGTGCCTCCGGCACCAGTTCCTGAAGTTGTTTTGCCGCGCGCTCGATGGTTTTTATATCGTTGTGCAGGAAATAAACCTGCCCGCCGCGAAGGATTTCGCGGGAGACTGCCTCGTAGACCACTCGCGGGTCGGCCCGGTGAATAAAAGTCTTAACCGACAGGCGCTTTGCCGGAGGCGTGGCGATGATCGACAGATCTCTCAGGCTGCCCAGTGCCATGTTGAGAGTGCGCGGAATCGGCGTAGCCGTGAGCGTGAGAATATCGATCTCGCTGCGCAGCGCCTTGATTTTTTCCTTTTGATTGACCCCGAAGCGATGTTCCTCATCGATGACCAGCAGGCCCAGATCCTTGTATTTCAGAGCTCCGTTCAAAAGTTTATGGGTGCCGATCAATATATCGACCTTGCCTTCATTGACCTTGTTGATCACCGCCTGTTGCTCTTTTCCGGTGCGAAAGCGCGAAATGACTTCTATGCTGACCGGCCAGTTGGCAAAGCGGTCGCGAAAATTGTCGTAGTGTTGCTGAGCCAGTAGGGTCGTCGGTACCAGTACCACCACCTGGCGGCTGTTACTGACGGCGATAAATGCTGCGCGAAAAGCCACTTCGGTTTTACCAAAGCCTACGTCTCCGCAGATCAGGCGGTCCATCGGGCGCTCGCCGGACATGTCGGCGGCAACCGCAGCGATGGCGTCGACCTGGTCCGGAGTTTCTTCAAATGGGAATTCGGCGCAGAAGGTTGCGTAATCGTCAGCTTCGATGTGATAGTGAAAACCCGCCCGGGCTTCCCGGCGCGCATATACTTCGAGCAACTCTGCAGCGGTATCACGAATCTGCCGAGCCGCTTTATCTCTGGCTTTTTGCCATTGATCTGAACCGAGCTTGTGCAGTGGCGCCAGTTCACCGTCGGCGCCGCTGTAACGGCTAATGAGATGCAGGTTGGCTACCGGTACATAGACGCGGGCATCCTCTGCGTATGCCAGGGTGACGAATTCCTGGGGTTCGCCGTCGATATCGATCAGGCTTAGTCCCTGGTAGCGGCCGACACCGTGATCGATATGCACCACCGGCGCACCCGGCATCAGTTCCGTGAGATTCCTGACAATCAGGTCGGTGTTGTCGCCGGCACGCTGGCGGCGCCTTCTCTGCAGGACCTGCTGCCCGAACAGTTCGGTTTCGGTGATTACGGTCAGCGCCGGCTCCTGCGTTTGCAGACCCCGTTCCAGTGGGTAAACACATATCGCCATGGGCAACTGCGTTTGCGCCAGGAAAGCGCTCCAATCGGCTACTGGCTGCGGGGTGATGCCGGCTTTGGCGAGCAGTTCGAGCAGTACTTCCCGTCGCCCGGAGGACTCGGCACAAAACAAGACTCGACCCACCCGCCGTTCGAGTAACACCGTCAGTTTGCTCAGCGGTTTGGCACTTTGCGATTCGACGCCGATATCCGGCAGCGGCAGGTTCTGTAACGGTGCTTGCTGCGTGTCAGGGTCGTTGGCATCGCCAATGTGGTCCGGGTCAGGCGTGTACTCCTGGGCCTGCCTGAAATCAGTTCGAGGATAGTCGTTGACGCCAGCAAAAAACTCGGCAACCGGCAGGAATAGCGAATCCGGTGCGAGCAAGGGGCGATGCTTGTCTACTGCGCCCGCACGATAACGCTCGCCGACGTCGTGCCAGAAATGTTCGGCGCTTTCGTGGGCGCCTTCTTCGACAAATACGAGTGCGTCTGCCGGCAGATAGTCGAACAGACTGGCGCAGCGATCGAAAAACAGCGGCAGGTAATACTCAACGCCGCTGGGTAACAATCCTGCCTTCACGTCCTGATATACCGGACACTGGCGAGGATCGACATCGAAACGTGTGTGCCAGTTATCGAGAAAACGTTTGACGCCAGCCGCATCGTGGGGGAATTCCCGTCCGGGCAGGAGCTCAATCGCTTCGACGTTTTCTGTGGTGCGCTGCGTTTCTGGATCGAATTGGCGCAGACTGTCGATCTGCTCGTCGAACATGTCGATACGAAAGGGTAGCTCCGAACCCATGGGGTAGATGTCGATCAGTGCGCCGCGTACCGCGTATTCGCCATGTTCGAATACGGTATCAACATGTCGATAACCCGCTTGCTCGCACTGTCGGCGAAGCGCCGCGGTATCCAGGTTTTCGCCCACCCGGTAGCTAAAACTGTTCCCGGCTATATATTCTGGCGGGGCGAGCCGGTGCAGCGCCGTGGAGATCGGCACAACGAGTACCGCCTGGCGTAAGGTAGGCAAGCGGTGGAGGCTGGCCAACCGCTCTGAGATGATGTCCTGATGCGGGGAAAACAGATCGTAGGGCAGCGTTTCCCAGTCGGGGAACTGTAGCACGGGCAATGACTTGCCTGCGTCTCCCGCCCCGCTGAAAAAACCCAGTTCGTTCCTGAGGGTCGCTGCGGACGCGGCTGATCGTGTGACGACGACGCTTAGCCCGGAGTGCGCACTGGCTGCCGAAGCAATGGCCAATGCAGCCGAGGAACCGTGCAACCCGCGCCATTGACGGCGATCACCCGGACTGGTGCTCCACGGCTGGGAAAGTTTAATGGTCGGCATAAAGCTGAATAACCGGCAAATATGATATTGTAACCACGCACTTACACTGCGTCATGTCAGATCAGGTCTCCCTTGCCTAGAAAGCCCGCACAAGTCACGCAACTGATCGACAATCGAACGCGCCTGGCGGTCTCTATCATGGCGCTTCTGGCAAGCCTTCTCACCGGCTGTCTGGGTGCCGGATTCAAAATGCAAAATCTCGCCAAAAGCGAGGTCGACTTCTTTGCCGATGCCCACTATGAGGCCACGCAGGAATTACTACGCGAATTGACCGGCAAACTGTATCGGCGCAATCCCGCGGAACTGGCCAAGTCGCCGGGTGCCACGTTAGAAACCCGACTCGAACAGTTATTCGGTCGTCCCGGCGCTCTGGTGTTCGACGAACTGGCTCAGGTGCGTACCGCCGATGCCATGCAGCTGGCCCTGGACCCGCAATTCCAGGGCGACCGCGTCTTCGCCCTGATGGCGGGCCTCAACGGCATGATTCGAAGCGCCTATGAGTATCGGGCTGAATTCTATATGCCGGATGCTTTGAGCGAGGACAAGCTCTATCGCAGCGCGCGCAACGTGGAAATTCTCGTTTGGCGTCTGAGCCGTGTCGATCCGGGCGAAGCTACACCGCTGTTACTGACAAACAGTCGCCCGGGTGAACAGGAAAATCTGAGTTTTGAGCGCTTGTTCGGCAAGTTGATCTCGATTCAGGACATGATGGCGGAAGTCGCTTCGCAACGAAATGATCGACTGATTAGCAGGGTGGTGCAAAACGTCGCATCGATGGTGTTTCTGCCGCTGTAAGTCCTCGGTGCAGCCCGCATCCACCAGGTTTTGCAACGCCGCCGCAGATGGGCGGGAACTGGCGTTGCACTCGCCGGAGTGAATCACGATAATAGCCGCCCCTTCACTAACCCGGCCCCTGGATAGCATTAAGGAAATGTCTGATAAACGACCTAAACCCGAAGATTTTTTTAAGGATTGGAAAAAGCGGGAAGCACTTGCTGAAGCCATGATTCCCCTGATTGGCAGACTGTACAGGGAGAACAATGTCTCGCTCTATCTATATGGTCGTAACATGGTCAATCAGTCCGTCACCGACCTGATGAAAGCGCATCGCTTCGTGCGCCAGGTCGAGCAGAATGAGCTCTCGGAGTTCGAGACCTTTCCCATGATAGAGGCGCTCGCGGATATCTCGCCGGGGCCGGCCCATATCGACATTGGCAAGCTCACGGTTCAGTACCAGAACATCGGTAATGGCCGCGACCGCTCGACTTTTTTGCGGGAGCAGATCGGTGACGACATCGGCGAGCAACGCAAACCCCTGCCGCAACCTCAGGATGTGGTCCTCTACGGGTTTGGCCGCATCGGTCGCCTGGTGGCCCGCCTGTTGATAGAGAAGGCTGGTGGCGGCGATCTTCTGCGGCTGCGAGCCATCGTCGTGCGCAAGGGACGCAGCCCTAACGATCTGGAAAAGAGAGCCAGCCTGTTGCGTCGCGATTCGGTTCACGGATCTTTCAAGGGCACTATCAGGGTTCTTAAAGACGACAATAAACTGGTGTGTAACGGTAACGAGGTCCACGTGATTTATGCCGACTCACCCAGCGAAGTCGACTACACCCATTACAACATCGACAACGCCATTATTGTCGACAACACCGGCGTGTGGCGCGACGAAGCCGGCTTGTCGCAACACCTGTCCTGTCCTGGTGCAGGGAAAGTCATATTGACCGCACCCGGCAAAGATAATATTCCGAACATTGTGTACGGCATAAACGACGACGAAATCGGCGATTCGTCGACCCTGGTTTCTGCCGCCTCCTGCACAACCAACGCCATCGTGCCTGTGCTCAAGGCCTTACTCGACGAATACGGCATACAGCACGGTCACGTCGAAACCGTGCATGCCTACACCAATGACCAGAACCTGATAGACAACTATCACAAGGGCGAGCGCCGTGGTCGCAGCGCAGCGCTTAACATGGTGCTCACCGAAACCGGGGCGGCCAAAGCCGTATCAAAAGCTATTCCGGAACTGGCAGGAAAACTCACTGGTAACGCTATTCGCGTGCCCACGCCCAATGTCTCGATGGCGATCCTGAATCTGCAGCTGGGCCGCGCAACCAGCGTCGAAGAACTCAACGAATTCATGCGTGCCACCGCTTTGTATTCTCCGCTGCAGCAACAGATCGGTTACACCATATCTCCGGAAGCCGTGTCCACCGACTTCGTTGGCGACCGCCACGCCTGTGTTTTCGATTCCCGGGCGACTATCGTCGACGGTAGCAACTGCGTTCTGTACTGCTGGTATGACAACGAATTCGGTTACAGCTGTCAGGTGGTGCGCTGCCTGGAAAAAATGGCGGGCGTGAACTGGTTGATGGTTCCTGTCGCGCGTCACGCAGCAGCTCGTTAGTTGGGAGCACAGTCTTCCAGGGGGTGGCCGCGGCCATACATACGCCGATAAGGCGCATCGCGGATGTTGAAAATTCTAGTCATTGGGTGGCGATATCTATATACTTTCCGCCCGTTTGCAGCGACCAATCCAGATTTCTCTTTAGGATCGGCGCCTCCACATAAGGGCTCAAGCCCCTTTGGAAGTATGTTCCCGACCAACCAACAAACGGGAACATGGCATGTATGCGCCAGACAATATTTGCCATATAGAGTGGGAACGCGTTCATGATAAAAATCCGCAAAGGATTAGACTTGCCCATCGCGGGTGCTCCGGCCCAATCAATCAGCAACGGCCACGAGGTCGATACTGTCGCCGTTATCGGCACTGACTTCGTCGGCATGAAACCGACCATGGCCGTCAAGGAAGGCGACCGGGTTAAGCTCGGTCAACTGCTGTTCACTGACAAGAAAAACCCGGCGCTGCGAGTCACGGCACCGGGCTCCGGCACCGTCAGGGAAATCAACCGTGGCGCGCGCAGGGTACTGCAGTCCGTGGTTATCGCGCTGGAGGGTGACGGCGAAGAACAGTTCGCAGCATTTAATGATGCCGAACTGGCTTCGATCGGACGCGATAAGATTGCCGAGCAATTGATCAAAGCCGGCCTCTGGAGCGCGCTCCGTACTCGACCCTATTCAAAAGTACCCCTCGCGGACGCCACACCGAACGCCATTTTTGTGACGGCCATCGATACCAACCCGCTTGCTGCCGACCCGGCGCTGGTTATCGACGAGCGGAAGCAGGATTTTGTCAACGGCCTGCGCATACTGACTCAGCTCACTCAGGGGCCCGTGCATCTGTGCACCGCACCCGGCGTTGAAATACCGGCCTGCGATGGCGTCACTACCCACACTTTTTCGGGTCCGCATCCCGCCGGGCTGGTGGGCACCCACATGCACTTCGTCGACCCGGTGAGCGCAAGCAAGCAAAATTGGCATATCGGCTACCAGGACGTGCTTGCCTACGGTAAGTTTTTCACCACAGGTAGCATCCCGGTCGAGCGCGTTGTCGCGCTGGGCGGCCCCCAGGTGACAGCTCCCGCGGTGATCCGTACCCGCGTGGGCGCCGATCTAACCCAGTTGCTGGCCGGAGTAACTGCCGCTGGCGAAAACCGGGTGATCTCAGGTTCGGTTTTGTCGGGGCGCAATGCGGCCGGGCCACTGGGCTATCTGGGGCGCTACCATAATCAGGTTTGTGTGATCGAAGAGGGACGGGAGCGGCATTTTATACACTATATGTCGCCTGGGGCAGACCGCCATTCGAATCTGCCCATCTATCTCTCCAGCCTCAGCAAGGGCCGGCGGTTTAGCATGAACTCCAGCACCAATGGCTCCGAACGCGCCATGGTGCCGGTGGGGAACTACGAAAGTGTCATGCCGCTCGACATCCTGCCAACGCAGTTACTGCGCTCGCTTATCGTCGGCGACACGCAGATGGCCCAGCGTTTGGGATGTCTCGAGCTCGACGAAGAAGATCTCGCTTTGTGCACCTATGTCTGTGTCGGCAAGTACGAGTACGGGCCGATACTGCGGGACAATCTCACACGTATTGAGAAAGAGGGTTGATGGCATGGGTTTGAGAAAAATCCTCGATGATCTCGAGCCGCTTTTCGAAAAGGGCGGCAAGTACGAGAAGTGGTACGCCCTCTACGAGGCCGTCGATACTATTTTCTACTCACCGTCTTCGGTGACACGCAGCGGCGCCCACGTGCGCGATGGCGTAGACCTGAAGCGGGTCATGATCACCGTCTGGCTGGCCGCTTTCCCAGCCATGTTTTATGGCATGTACAACCTGGGGTATCAGGCCAATACAGCGATGGCGGCAGGCGGTATTACCGACGTGGCGGGCTGGCACGGATGGCTGATCGCACTGCTTGCAGGTCACGACCCGAGTAGCATTTGGGATTGTTTTTGGTACGGCGCCGTCTATTTTGTACCGATATACGTGGTGACTTTTGTCGTCGGTGGCTTCTGGGAAGTGGTCTTTGCGACAGTCCGGGGCCACGAAATCAATGAAGGTTTTTTTGTTACTTCGATACTGTATGCCCTGATTTGCCCGCCAGATCTACCCTTGTGGATGGTGGCCATGGGTATTTCCTTTGGCGTCGTCATTGGCAAAGAGATTTTTGGCGGCACCGGCAAGAATTTCCTTAACCCGGCGCTCACCGGACGCGCTTTTGTGTTCTTTGCCTATCCCGCGGAGATGTCGGGCGACGCCGTTTGGGTGGCGGTCGATGGCTACACCGGCGCCACTGCGCTTTCGGTCGCGGCCAGCGATGGACTTACAACACTGCAGAACCAGCTGACCTGGATAGATGCCTTTCTCGGCCGCATGCCAGGTTCCGTGGGTGAGGTCTCGACACTAGCGATTTTTATTGGCGGTGCCTTACTGTTGTACACCCGAATCGCTTCCTGGCGGATCATATTGGGCGTCATGGTCGGCATGTTCGCGCTGTCGACGCTATTTAATATCATTGGTTCCGATACCAACCCGATGTTTGCCTTGCCCTGGCACTGGCACCTGGTGTTAGGCGGGTTCGCATTTGGCATGATTTTCATGGCGACCGATCCCGTCTCGGCATCGATGACCAACACCGGAAAGCTCTGGTTTGGCGTTTTGATCGGCGTTATGGTCGTCCTGATCCGGGTGGTGAATCCGGCGTTTCCCGAGGGCATGATGCTGGCTATTCTATTTGCTAATTTGTTTGCTCCCCTGATCGACCATTTCGTTGTCGAGGCCAACGTAAAACGGAGGCTTGCCCGTGGCTAAAAAAGACACAGTCGCCGGTACCATGCTGGTTGCATTGGTGCTTTGCATAGTCTGTTCCGTTGTGGTCTCGGCGGCAGCGGTGCTGTTGCGGCCCCAGCAACAGGTCAACAAGGATCTGGACCGTAAAAAAAATATCCTGGCGGCAGCGGGCCTGCTCGAAAAAGGTGTGCCTGTTGAAGAGCAGTTTGCCAATGTCAGCACTCGCATAGTCGACCTCGAAACCGGCAGGTTCACGGATGCGGTCGATGTCGATGCATACGATCAGCGCAAGGCCAGCAAGGACCCGGAGCTTTCTCAAGTGCTGGGCAATGACGAAGATATCGCCAAAATCGGACGCAAGGTTAAGTATGCCACTGTCTATCTGATCGAAAGCGAGAGTGGCGTTGACAAGGTCATTCTGCCTATCAAGGGTTACGCGCTTTGGTCCACTTTGTACGGGTTTGTCGCACTGGATGCTGACCTCAACAGCGTCGCCGGCATCGGGTTTTACGAACATGCCGAGACGCCTGGTCTTGGTGGCGAGATCGACAATCCGCTGTGGAAAAACAAATGGATTGGCAAAAAAACCTACGACGAAGAAGGCCGGGTGGCGCTCAGCGTTATCAAGGGCGAAGTCAATAGCGATCGTCCCGACGCGGTTTACCAGATCGATGGACTCTCGGGTGCGACCCTCACCAGTCAGGGCGTTAACAACCTGATCCATTTCTGGCTTGGCGAAGAAGGTTTCGCTCCATTTTTGGCTAACCTGAGAAAAGGGGAGGCATAGTCATGGCGGAAAGTACCAAAGACGTTTTATTCAAACCGGTATTCGATAACAACCCCATTGCGCTGCAGATTCTCGGTATCTGCTCGGCATTGGCGGTCACATCGCAGATGTCCGTGGCTTTCGTCATGTGTATCGCTCTGACCGCGGTAACTGCGTTTTCCAATCTCTTTGTTTCTGTTATTCGCCACTATATTCCAGGCAGTATTCGCATTATCGTCCAGATGACGATCATTGCTTCACTGGTCATCGTGGTGGATCAGATCCTGAAAGCCGTGGCATACGACATTAGTAAACAGCTGTCCGTATTCGTCGGTCTTATTATCACGAACTGTATTGTCATGGGGCGGGCCGAAGCCTTTGCCATGAAGAACCCCCCGTTGCCCAGTTTCCTCGACGGCATTGGCAACGGACTCGGTTACAGCGTGATTCTGATGGCTGTCGCCGTCGTGCGCGAACTCTTCGGCTCCGGCAAGCTGTTTGGTTTCGAGGTGTTGTCGGTTGCCAGCGCTGGTGGTTGGTATATCCCCAACGGTCTGCTCCTGTTGCCACCCAGTGCGTTTTTCCTGATTGGGGGCTTTATCTGGGCCCTGCGTTCGCTTAAGACCGATCAGGTCGAGGTTGAGGAATTTAAAATGGCACCTAACACGAAACCCGCGGAGGCCCTGTAATGGAACAGTATCTCGGCCTGCTGGTCAGGTCCATTTTTATCGAAAATATGGCCCTGGCTTTCTTCCTGGGCATGTGCACGTTTCTCGCTATTTCAAAGAAAGTTTCCGCCGCCATCGGCCTGGGCATAGCGGTGATCGTAGTTCTGACCATTACGGTTCCGGTTAACAATCTGATTTACTCTCTACTGTTGACCGAAGGGGCGCTGGCCTGGACGGGCATCGAAAGCCTGAGCACTGTAGATCTGAGCTTCCTTGGGCTACTCAGCTACATCGGCGTGATCGCGGCCATCGTGCAGATTCTAGAAATGTTTCTGGATAAATACGTGCCGGCGCTATACAACACGCTGGGTGTATTTCTGCCGCTAATCACCGTGAACTGCGCCATTCTCGGTGCCTCCCTGTTTATGGTCGAGCGCAGCTACAACTTTGGCGAAAGCCTGGTTTACGGTTTCGGCGCCGGCCTCGGTTGGGCCCTGGCGATTGCGGCGCTGGCCGGAATTCGTGAAAAACTCAAGTACAGTGACATGCCCGAAGGCCTCCGTGGGCTGGGCGGCGCGTTTATGATTGTCGGCCTGATGTCGCTCGGCTTTATGTCGTTCGGCGGCATCGATATTTAATCAGACGATATTAAATCAGCGCAGACGGCAAGCTATAGCAACGGGATAAATTAGCATGAGTATCGAAAACATCACCATCATGCTCGGTGTGCTTATGTTCACCGGCGTAGTACTGGCACTGGTGGTTTTTATTATGGCCGCACGCTCCCGTCTGGTCAGTGCCGGCGATGTGACCATTGAGCTCAACGGTGAAAGGGATCTGACAACCTCTGCCGGCGACAAGTTACTGCAAACACTGGCCGCCAACGATGTGTTTCTGGCTTCAGCCTGCGGTGGTGGCGGCAGTTGCGCACAGTGCAAGTGTATTGTCACCGACGGTGGCGGCTCCATTTTGCCGACAGAAGAATCCCATTTTACTCCGCGCGAAATCGCCGAGGGCTGGCGCCTGTCCTGCCAGGTCCCGGTCAAACGGGATATGAAAGTCATTGTGCCCGAGGAAGTGTTTGGCGTTAAACAATGGGAATGCACGGTCGAGTCCAACCCCAATGTCGCTACCTTCATTAAGGAATTGACACTGCGCCTGCCCGAAGGTGAGAACGTCGATTTTCGTGCTGGAGGTTATGTCCAACTTGAGGCGCCACCCCATCACGTCAAATTCAGCGATTTTGACATTGAAGAAGAGTATCGCGGCGACTGGGAACACTTTGGCTTCTTCAATCTGGAATCGCGGGTTAACGAGCCGGTGATTCGCGCTTACTCGATGGCCAATTACCCGGAAGAGAAGGGTATCGTCAAATTTAATATTCGCATTGCCACCCCGCCGCCTAGAACCGAAGGCCTGCCGCCCGGACAGATGTCTTCCTATGTGTTCAATTTGAAGCCTGGGGATAAAATAAAAGTATACGGACCCTTTGGTGAATTCTTCGCCAAGGACACCGACAACGAGATGGTCTTTATCGGTGGCGGCGCCGGCATGGCCCCCATGCGTTCGCATATTTTCGATCAGCTCAAGCGCCTGCACAGTCAGCGCAAGATTACATTCTGGTACGGTGCGCGCAGCCTGCGAGAAATGTTTTACGAGGACGAATACGACATGCTTGCCAGGGAAAATGACAATTTCGAATGGCATATCGCTTTGTCCGATCCGCAGCCCGAGGATAACTGGGACGGCCTGACCGGTTTTATACACAACGTTCTTTACGAACAGTATCTCAAAGACCACGAGGCGCCGGAGGATTGTGAATACTATATGTGCGGACCGCCCATGATGAACGCTGCAGTCATCGATATGCTGCACAACCTGGGTGTCGAAGACGACCATATATTCCTCGACGACTTCGGTGGCTAGCATGTCAGCCAGGTGCGATAAAACGAGGCTTTTTAAAGCCTCGTTTTCGTTTTGGGGCGTACTTTTCCTGGCGGTGCTGGCGTCCTCCCTATTATCGGCCTGCGCCGATCGCCCATTGTCCGAATCGGTCCTGAGCGGCGAGACCATGGGCACGACTTATTCGGTCAAGTACATTAATCAGCCCGGCGAGGCGCATTCCGCGCGTACAGAGGAAGAGGTCGCAGCAAATGTTGCTCGCCTTCTGACCCACCTCGATAAACTGCTCAGCACCTATCAGCAGGATTCAGAACTCAATCAACTGAATCGTGCGGAAGTCGGTGTAGACGTTCCCGTGAGCAGCATACTTTGGCAGGTCCTGCTTATCGCGGACCAGACCTATCGGGATAGCAATGGCGCCTTTGACCCAAGCGTCGGACCGCTCGTTGACCTGTGGGGCTTTGGGCCGACGGCGGCCCCTGATAATGTGCCCCCGGACGCTGTCATAGAGTCGCTGCTCATCGACACCGGTTTCAAACATCTGGATTTTGAGCCAAACAAACAAGCTGTGGTTAAACGCTCAGATATCCGCCTCGACCTGTCCGCCGTCGCCAAAGGTTATGCCGCGGACCGGGTGGCTGAACTCCTCTTCGATATGGGGCTCCAACGTTTCATGGTAGAAGTCGGCGGAGAACTCAGACTGGCGGGCACCAACGGGCGCAATCAGCCCTGGCGCATCGCCATTGAAGTACCGGAGCTTCTGCGTGGCGGCGTTCAGGAGGTCGTGGTTGCCACCGATGTCGGTGTGGCGACGTCCGGGGATTACCGAAATTACTTTGAGCGGGATGGCGTGCGTTATTCACACACCATAGACCCGCGCACCGGACGGCCTATTCGGCACAACCTGGCCTCGGCGACAGTGATTGCCGGAAGTGCCGCGCAGGCTGATGCCTTAGCTACAGCTTTCATGGTGCTGGGCACCGAACAAAGCCTGGCGCTGGCCAATCGCAATGAGATTGCCGTATATTTGATCTCCAGAGGCCCGGACGGCTGGAATACATCTCTGAGTAAATCTTTCGAGACCTATCTACAGCGGTAACCCATAAACCATGATCGAACTCGTGCTCGCTTTTGTCTTTATCGTCCTGATCGTCGTCGGAATGTCCGTAGGCGCCATTTTTGCGAATAAGCCGATCAAGGGCTCCTGCGGTGGCATCGCCGCCCTGGGTATGGACACCAGTTGCGATATTTGCGGCGGTGATACCAGCAAGTGCGAAGAGGAGCAAAGTGCCGGCGGCGCAAGTGCAATCGCTTACGACGCGACTGATAAGCGCTAGGCCGGTCAATGCGCTTGCCGCTAGATGCCCGGGTGTTTAGCGGTAATGTTTGTGTCGCCGATTTATTGTGCAGCCTATTTATATAGACTGCCAATAACAGCACGGGAAATTGCGCGCGCACTTCTAGCCAATAGTAAGATGAATGAGAGCGTATCTCACGACAGGCAACTGGTTTGTATGCCAGCTCGATAAGGAGTGACCAGAGAGCTGTCAGGGGGTTTTCTGAAAGATTCCGCTAACGCTAGCTACAGAAATCTTGAAGAAGAGAGCCCGCCCCGCTTGAAGACAAGTTGCTCAAGAACCCATCGGGGAGTAGATAGCGGGCAGAGAGATGCTTGCCAGGGAAGTGTTGCGTTTTATGTCGACAGGGTCAGCCCGGTTACTGTGCCTGCCGCTGATGCTTAAGTACGGTATGCAACACCAGATCATACTCGAAATAAACTACATAGTCCGCGTATTCCCAGGCAGAAATAGGCGGTTCGCCAACCGGGCCCCTGGCCGTTCTAGGCGTGCCATATTTGGCCTCGACCTGGGCACGCGTCATGCCATTTAAGGGGCGGGATACCTGCTGCTTGTGTTTCGCCTGGGCGCCAACCGGCATGGTAACGACTTCGGCACTCACAATGGCAGCCTGCATCATTCCAAGTACGACAGTGGATCCAAGTAGCAGTTTTTTCACAACTTTTCCTCCGATTGGGATGGCTTCCGCCGATTCCGGCGGCGCATACACTAGCAATTATAGACCTGAGCGTAACTAAATGTACAATAATAACAGCTATTTATATTTGAAAAGAGATGTTAATCACGAAGTTAGTACGACAACTGGAAGGGCGACCTTCATTCCGGTTTCCGGGCTCTCGACAGACAATCGCCGGTTGCCGTAATTGGCTATGAGCTCTTATTTACCGCTTTTTATCGGTTGGCGCTATCTGTTCAGCAAACGCCGCGATGGATTTGTGTCCTTTGTCTCGTTTCTGTCCTGCGCAGCTATGGCCCTGGGGGTAACAGCACTGATCACCGTGTTATCGGTAATGAACGGCTTCGATTACGAATTGAAAACCCGTATTTTACAAATCGCTCCTCACGCCACCGTGTCGCTTCCCGAAGGAATCGAGCGCTGGCAGAGCCTGGAAACAACTGTCGCCCGATGGGACAACGTGGCTGGCGCCGAGCCTTATATTTCCGGCCAGGCTATGCTGAGCCGGGGAGAGCGCCTGCAAGCCGTACTGATGGAAGGCATCGCGCCCGACCGCGTTACGGCTCGGGGTTTGTCTTCGCAACTGGTCGAAGGCAAGTGGCTGGCACCGGCTCAGGGCACATACGGCCTGGTGATCGGACAACTGCTTGCCGATGCACTCAACGCGACGACCGGCGATGAAGTGCTAGTGACACTGCCCGAACTGACCATGACACCCCTGGGCGCCTTTCCCCGGGTCAAGCGGATGACGATTGTCGGTGTTTTCCGGGTCGGTGCACCGGTCGATGCCGGATTGGCCTTTTTACACATCGACGACGCCGACAAGCTGTTTCGAACAACCGGCAGCGTGACCGGTCTGCGCCTGTTTTTACACGACCCGTTCGACCTCGAAAATCTGTTTACGAATGCGGAAAACACAGCCGCTGAATATCGTCTGACCACCTGGCAACAGTCGATGAGCGAACTGTTCTCCGCAATAAAAATGGAAAAAACCGTGGTCAGTTTGCTGTTGTCATTAATTATCGCCATTGCCGCCTTTAATATCGTCGCCAGTCTGGTACTGATGGTTAACGAAAAAAGAACCGATATCGCAGTCTTGCGCACCCTGGGCACTCTGCCCTCAGACGTGGCCCGCATTTTTCAGATACAGGGCGGATGCAGCGGTCTTATTGGCGTTATCATCGGCGTTCTGGCCGGCTGTACACTGTCGCTTTATATCGGTGATCTGCTGGCTTTTTTCGAGCGCGTTTTTGGCTTCGCCCTGTTCGATCCCGGTTTGTATTTCATTACGCGCCTGCCTTCGCAGCTTCAACTCGCAGATGTCGCCACCGTCGCGGCTTTGGCAATGTTCCTGAGCGTGCTCGCCAGCTGGTATCCTGCATCGCGCGCGAGTCGCATTCCGCCAGCGGATGCCTTGCGCTATCGCTAGCTCAGGAGATGCCCGACACCCCATGAAACCCACCAGTGAATCCGCCTTAGATCCTGACACAGCCGTTATCAGTTGTCGTGGCCTGAGCAAAGCTTATCGGGAGGCAGGACGGGATCTGCCGGTGTTGCAGGGCATCGACCTCGAGGTGCTGCCTGGGGAAAAGTTGGCCATCCTCGGGGTTTCCGGTTCCGGGAAGTCCACCCTGTTGAACATGCTCGGCGGTCTTGATGCGGTCACCGGCGGAGAAGTCAGCGTTTGCGGCCGTTCCCTGACTGCCATGAACGAGTCGGACATTGCCCGATGGCGCAA
>DJFY01000004.1:26122-26419 GCA_002431545.1 Cellvibrionales bacterium UBA5860
CCGAGGCAAAAAAAGCCGCAGCGCTTATGCTCGATAAGGTGGGGCTGTCCCATCGACTCGAACACAGGCCGTCGGCACTGTCGGGTGGCGAGCGCCAGCGCGTCGCTATTGCCCGGGCACTCGTCGCGCAACCCTCCTGTGTGTTGATGGACGAACCGACGGGTAATCTCGACCCGGCGACCGCCGAAGAAGTCTTTCGGCTCCTGCTTGATTTGAACAGCCAGCTCGGCATCAGTCTGGTGCTGGTCACCCACGATCACCGTATAGCTCACCAGATGGATCGCGCGTTGACGCTTC
>DJFY01000004.1:26740-33316 GCA_002431545.1 Cellvibrionales bacterium UBA5860
GGCTCCGATAGCCGTTTGGTATCGTTTATATCAGCCCTCGCCATCTCCGGATTGATTCTTGGCGTCGCCGTGCTCGTCGTTGTGCTTTCAGTCATGAATGGTTTTGATCGGGAAATGCGCACTCGCATTCTGACCTGGGTGCCCCATATCCAATTGACCAGCGCTGACGGAGTCGCCGACTGGCAGATCAGGGCAGGGCAGTTGGCAAGCCATCCGCACGTGCTGTCGGTGTCGCCATTCACACAAATCGAAGGCCTGCTCGTGTTTCGTGGCAAGTCCGAGGCGGTCCAGTTGCGCGGTGAGCGTACCGGTGAAGGCAGGTCGGTTATCGATGCGCCGTCGGTGGCCCGTCCCGAACCGGGGCGCGACGAAATATGGTTGCCCCGCCTGCTTGCTGAGAAACTTGGCGTCGAGCCTGGCAAACAAATCACATTTATGACGCCCCGGCGCGACGCCGATGCCGCTGGCAGATCCGTCGGCAGAACCCTGCCAGAAATACGTGTCTTAACCGTCGGCGGGCTGTATTCAACGCGAACCGCTCTCGACAACCACGTCGCGCTTGTACATATCGAAACCGCCAGCGCGTTGGCAAATCTGAAGGGCCGACCGCAAGGTCTGAAAGTCACGGTCAACGACGTGTTTCTGGCCCGTGAAACTGGATTCCAATTGCTCGACCAGCTGCCTCCCCAATATTATTTTATCGACTGGATTCAAACCCACGGCAACCTTTACCAGGCCATTCAGATGTCGCGAAAGCTGGTCGGTTTGATGGTCTTTCTGATTGTCTCCATCGCGGCGTTTAACGTTGTCGCCATGCTGGTGATGACGGTGGTCGACAAACAGGGGGATATTGCTGTACTGAAAACACTCGGTGCCGATGGCGCCGATATTCTGCGCGTGTTTCTGATACAGGGCGCACTCATCGGGCTGCTTGGCACGCTGTGCGGTGCGGGGCTGGGCTACGCGGTCGCCTTTTTTATTCCCGAGCTCATCGATGCTATCGAACGTTTCTTCGACGTAAGATTTCTTAATGTCGATGTCTATCCCATCGATTTTCTGCCATCGGATCCCAGGATCAGCGACGTATTGTGGGTATCGGCCCTTGGCTGGATGTTGACCATGGTGGCGACGATCTATCCGGCATTGCGTGCTGCCCGGGTTAAACCAGCTGAAGTTTTGCGCTACGAGTGAATCGATTGGCGCTTTTTTTTCCGGATTTCCCAGTTTTTAACGACTTTCCAGCGCCAGAGATAACGAATGGTGATATAGCCGGTTAAACCCGCCACCAGACCAACCAGTGGTCCGGCAATAGCGATAGGCAAAAATACCGCGCCGCCGTTTTCACTCAGCCATGTCCAGGAAAAACTGACATCGCCCAGCGCGGATGGTCTGCCCAGAATATATTGTCCAATTTTGTATAAACCCACCATGAGGGGCGGAATCGTGAACGGATTGCTAATCCAGATCAGCAGCACAGATATCGGCAGATTGCATCGGAACAGAAACGCCAGTAGCGAAGCGATCAGCGCCTGGCCGGGCACCGGCAAAAAGGCGCAAAACAGACCGACGAAAAAAGCCCCGGATACCGAGTGGCGATTGAGATGCAGCAGATTAGGGTCATCCAGCAGCGGTGCCAGCCAGCGGCGCATTCTTGAATCGGGCGCGCCAGGCCTCTGTTGTAAAGATGCCGGCAGCCAGCGGCGAATGAATCTTCTCGGCATAGTGATGACTACTGAATGGGCGACGTAGGCTACGTTTACGGTAAACAGGCAGCGGCATTATGCCGACTTTCGCCAGCCATCACTAGGCGCCAGCGCAATACTTGAGCATTGTTTCCGAGATCGTCCGCACGCGCGGGTGAACCCTCGCAGAATTGCCGGGTGTAGGACGATATGCCTTGAAATTGCCCTCGCAAGCCATTATAAATGCCGTCCCTGTCCGACAATTACGACATCCATTTGCAGCCAGAAAAGTTAACGTCCATACCGAACAGCGCCGTCGACCAGCTCTATCAACGTCTGCGCTTTGACATCACTCATGGACACATTCCGGCAGGCAGTAAAATCGGCGAAGCCCAGCTCAGTCGCGATTACCAGGTCAGCCGAAGCACGGCCCGGGAGGCCATCGGCCGCCTCGAGGCGGCATATCTCGTGCAGCGCAAGGCTAACGCAAGCCCCCGAGTGGCCGACCTCAGCTTGCACGATCTGCTGGAGATCTTTCACGTTCGCGAAGCCCTGGAAGGCATGGCTTGCAGACTGGCCGCGAGTCGCATGAAGGACGCCGAAATAGCCGAACTCGAGCACCTGCTACGCGAACAGATGAACAGCACGGAGCTCCAAAGTGGTCGCGCCTACTACCAGAAAGAGGGCGACCTGGACTTCCACTACCGGCTGGTACAGGGCAGCGGCAATAACAAACTGATACACATTCTCTGCGACGAACTCTACGCCCGCGTGCGCATGTATCGTTACCAGTTCGGCATGGAAAGCCCGCGGGCGAGCGACGCCTATGCCGAACACCTGCAAATTGTTAAAGCTGTCGCGGATCGGGATGGCGAAATGGCCGAAATGCTCATGCGCCGTCATATTCGTGCGTCGCGCCTCAACGTCGAGCGCCAGATCATGGAGCGCGATGGCGACTGGCCAGGTGCCCCAGGCGGCTGAATCAGCGGTCAGTGACTAAACTAAAATCAACGATGGAGAACTCTCTATGTCCGACAACCTGACACCCGGCGCCCGCTTCAGGCAGGCGATAGCCAATAACACACCACTGCAGATCGTCGGCACCATTAACCCCTATTGCGCGATGATGGCCGAGCGTATCGGCCACCAGGCGATTTATCTGTCCGGCGGCGGGGTAGCTAACGCCTCATACGGACTGCCTGACCTGGGAATCACCAGTCTCAACGACGTACTCGAAGATGTGCGTCGTATCAGTGCCGCCAGCAAGGTACCTCTGCTGGTCGATATCGATACCGGGTGGGGCGGGGCGTTTAACATCTCGCGCACGGTAAAGGAGATGATCCGCGCCGGCGCCGCAGCCGTCCATATCGAAGATCAGGTGGCCCAAAAGCGTTGTGGACACCGACCCAACAAGGAAATTGTCAGCCTCGAAGAGATGGTCGATCGCATCAAGGCCGCGGTCGATGCCCGTACCGACGATAACTTTTTCATCATGGCCCGTACCGATGCCTTCGCCCAGGAAGGCTTGGAAAAAGCCATCGAGCGCGCCCAGGCCTGTGTCGATGCCGGCGCCGATGGCATCTTTGCCGAAGCCGTCAACGAAGAAGAGCACTACCGCGCTTTCCGCGCCGCCCTTGATGTACCGCTCTTGGCTAATATCACGGAGTTTGGTAAGACTCCCCTATACAACAAGGCAGAGCTCGCCCAGTGGGGTGTCGACCTGGTGCTGTATCCGCTGTCGGCGTTTCGTGCCATGAACAAAGCAGCGGAAACGGTCTACACCAGCATTCTCGAGCAGGGCGACCAGAAGGCAGTGGTCGATATGATGCAGACACGAATGGAACTCTACGATTATCTCGGTTACCACGACTACGAAGAAAAACTCGATCAACTTTTTGCCGAAGGCAAAAACAAGTAACAACAAACCTGGAACACACAGGACAGATAAAGAGGAAAAACGTTATGGCGAAAGAACTATCAGGTGCCGGCCTGCGCGGTCAGGTGGCGGGTAAGACAGCACTATCTACCGTTGGTAAGGAAGGCTCCGGCCTGACCTATCGAGGCTACGATGTCAAAGACCTGGCGGAAAACTGCGTCTTTGAAGAAGTCGCTCATCTGATCCTCAAGGGCAACCTGCCAAACCAGAGTGAGCTGGAGGCTTACCGCACCAAACTCAAGGGCCTGCGCGGATTGCCGCAAGCGCTTAAGGATGTACTGGAACGCATTCCTGCTGGCGCGCACCCGATGGATGTCCTGCGCACCGGTTGTTCGTTTCTCGGCAATCTGGAGACCGAAGAGGATTTCGCCCAACAGGAGGCGTTGACCGATCGTCTGCTCGCCACCTTCCCTTCGATTATTTGCTACTGGTATCGCTTTAGTCACGACGGCGTAAAAATCGAAACCGAGACCGACGATGCCTCCATCGGTGGCCACTTCCTGCATATGCTGCATGGCAAGAAACCCAATGAACTCCATGAGCGCGTAATGAATGTCTCCCTCATCCTCTACGCCGAACACGAGTTCAACGCCTCGACGTTTACCGCCCGCGTTTGCGCCTCGACCCTGTCCGATCTGCACTCTTGTATCACCGGTGCCATTGGCTCCCTGCGCGGCCCCCTGCACGGCGGTGCCAACGAGGCCGCGATGGATATGATCGAAAGATTCACCAGTGCCGATCATGCCGAACAGGAAATGATGGGCATGCTGGAGCGCAAGGAAAAAATCATGGGTTTCGGCCACGCGATTTATTCCGAGTCCGACCCCCGCAACGCCATTATCAAAGAGTGGGCTGAAAAGCTCGGCAAAGATGTTGGAGACACCGTGCTCTACCCGGTTTCCGTGCGCTGCGAAGAGGTTATGTGGCGGGAGAAAAAACTCTTCTGTAACGCTGACTTTTTCCACGCCTCGGCATACCACTTTATGGGTATTCCCACCAAGCTGTTCACGCCCATATTCGTGATGAGCCGCCTGACCGGTTGGGCCGCCCACGTGTTTGAACAACGCGCCGACAACCGTATTATTCGCCCCAGCGCCGAATACACGGGCCCGGATCTTCGCGCGGTGACGCCGATTGCCAATCGCTAACCCGCCTTTAATCGAACACCGGGGCGTGAGTTTGTCTCACACCCCGGTATTCGTTTTGAATTTCGCCATCCGGCATTAATTATTCCGCAACACGCAGCAACCCAACAAGCCATGAATACCGAATACCGCAAAAAACTTCCCGGCACAGAACTCGACTACTTTGATACCCGCGCAGCGGTTGATGCCATCGAGTCCGGCGCCTACGACAAACTGCCTTACACCTCGCGCATTCTCGCCGAGCAGCTGGTGCGCCGCTGTGAATCGGGCTCGCTGACCGATGCGCTCAAGCAACTGATCGAGCGCAAGCGGGATCTCGACTTCCCCTGGTATCCGGCCCGCGTGGTGTGTCACGACATCCTCGGCCAGACCGCTCTGGTGGATCTGGCCGGCCTGCGCGATGCTATTGCCGAAAAAGGCGGCGACCCCGCTAAGGTCAACCCGGTGGTGCCGACCCAATTGATCGTCGACCATTCCCTGGCTGTCGAATGCGGCGGCTTTGACCCGGACGCATTCCGGAAAAACCGCGAGATCGAGGACCGGCGCAACGAAGACCGCTTTCACTTTATAGAGTGGACCAAGACTGCATTTCAAAATGTCGACGTGATTCCCGCCGGCAATGGCATCATGCACCAGATCAACCTGGAGAAGATGTCCCCGGTAGTTCAGGTTCGCGAGGGCGTAGCCTTCCCCGACACCTGTGTCGGCACCGACAGCCATACGCCCCATGTCGATGCCCTGGGCGTGATTTCCGTCGGTGTCGGTGGCCTCGAAGCCGAAACCGTGATGCTGGGCCGACCCTCCATGATGCGCCTGCCCGATATCGTCGGCGTTGAGTTGACCGGCAAGCGCCAGCCCGGTATTACCGCCACCGATATCGTCCTTGCGCTTACCGAATTTCTGCGCAAAGAGCGCGTGGTCGGCGCGTATCTGGAGTTCTACGGCGAGGGCGCCTCCAGCCTCAGCATTGGCGATCGGGCGACTATCTCCAACATGACGCCGGAGTACGGCGCTACCGCCGCCATGTTTTATATTGACGAGCAAACCATCGATTACCTGACCCTGACCGGCCGCGAGCCGGAGCAGGTCGCTCTGGTGGAAACCTTCGCTAAACAGACGGGTCTCTGGGCCGATGCACTGAAAACCGCCGAATACGAGCGCGTGCTGACGTTTGATCTATCGGCCGTTGAGCGCACCATGGCCGGACCATCCAATCCCCACGCCAGGCTCGCTACCCGCGAGCTGGCCGCCAAAGGCATCGCCGGCCCCTGGGAGGAAAAACCCGGCCAAATGCCCGATGGCGCGGTGATTATTGCTGCCATTACCAGTTGTACCAACACCAGCAACCCCCGCAACGTCGTCGCCGCCGGGTTGTTGGCCCGCAAGGCGAACGAACTGGGACTGGTGCGCAAACCCTGGGTTAAATCTTCGTTCGCGCCCGGTTCAAAAGTTGCCGAGTTGTATTTGAAAGAAGCCAATCTGCTGTCAGAACTTGAAAAACTCGGCTTTGGCATCGTCGGCTTTGCCTGCACCACCTGTAACGGTATGAGCGGCGCGCTGGACCCGAAAATTCAGCAGGAGATTATCGACCGCGACCTATACTCCACCGCGGTACTCTCCGGCAACCGTAACTTCGATGGCCGCATTCATCCCTACGCCAAGCAGGCCTTTTTGGCCTCGCCACCGTTGGTGGTGGCCTACGCTATTGCCGGCACCATCCGCTTTGATATCGAGCAGGACGCCCTGGGTACTGACAAAAACGGTCAGCCCATCACCCTCAAAGACATCTGGCCCAGCGATGAAGAGATCGACG
>DJFY01000097.1:0-2238 GCA_002431545.1 Cellvibrionales bacterium UBA5860
AAGGACAAAAAGGTCGGTATTATCGGCACCGGCGCCACCGCTGTTCAGGCCGTGCCGGGCCTTGGCGAAAACGCCAAAGAGCTTTATGTATTTCAGCGTACACCATCCTCCATTGACGTTCGCGACGACTGGGAAACAGATCCGGAATGGGCCAAAACCCTGCCACCGGGCTGGCAGGAAAAACGACGCGAAATCTTTCTGCGTCCGAAGAAACTCAGCGACGACGCCATCGCGAAAATCAAGGCCATGCCGCGGGAAGAGAAACTGCGCCGGCAGGAAAACGCCAACATTGATGCCATGATGCGCATTCACCACCGCATTGACGAAATTGTCAAAGACAAAGAGACAGCGGAAGCCCTGAAACCCTGGTACATGATGATGTGTAAGCGCCCCTGCTTCCACGAGGACTACTTGCCCACATTCAACCGGCCCAACGTGCATTTGGTGGACACACACGGCAAGGGCGTGACTGAGATTAACGAAAAAGGACCGGTGGTCGATGGCGAGCAATACGAGCTGGATCTGCTGATTTACGCCACCGGTTTTGTCGTTCAGAAAACCGGGATCTACAACGAAATCGTTGGCGAAAACGGCACCGAGATTAACGATAAATACAAGGACGGCATCCGAACGTTATTTGGCATTCACTCCAGAGGCTACCCGAACCTGTTCATCATGAACGGCTACCAGGCCTCGTTTCAATTCAACCTCACCGACATGATGCAGTGCCAGGGTAGCCACATCGCCGCGTGCATCGACCACTGCCGCAAAAATGGTCACGAGTCGATGGACGTCAGCGAAGCCTCAGAAGAATTCTGGGTGCAGGAAGTCATCAAGTTCCGCGGCCGCACCGACCGCAACAAGGAATGCACGCCCGGATACTATAATTTTGAAGGCGAGGAAAACCGCCGCCAGGACGGCACCTACAACGGCGGTTTTGCCACCTACATGGCTCATATCGACAGTATCGAACAGGACTTCGAGAAACACTTTGAGTTTGATGGCTAACGGAGACCGGGGAATAGTGTCGGCCCGAACAAGGTCGGCGCTTTTTCCCGCACCCAAAATAAACGTGAGAGATTAGAAACAGTCTGCTCAACCACCTCTGTCGCTCAATACCCGCCGCGATCAGTTCATACACCCGCCCCAAACAGGCTTTCGATCTAAAAACAAACTTGCTCCGCGTGACTTGCGCAACGGGATCTACCTCCGTTGCCTCAGAAAAAAAGCATCGCTCACGCCACTGGCGCCGCATATCTATCGATAAACCGGACGATTTTTTCCATCGCCCACTGACTCTCCGGCAACTGTTTGAATAAGGGGTGGACATGGGTTGTTTTGTGCCAGTGATACATTTCGCTGATCACGCCCTGCGCCTGCGCGCGCTGTGCGATTCGCAGGCCGTCATCGCGAATAATCTCGTTGCTGCTGACATGCACCTGTAGCGGCGGAAAGTTGCGCAAATCGGCATAGACCGGGGAGACAAGGGGATCCGTAGCGGCGTGGCCGCCGAGAACCAGTTTTCTAACGAGCGGCAACAGGCGATTGCTCAACAGCGGGTCGGCGCTCTCATTGCGAAAAATTGAATCGCTGCCGAGCGAAAAATCCGCCAGGGGCGAAAATGCAATTGCACAGGCTGGGCGGGCCAATCCTGCCTCCTGGATACGCAACAGCGTGGTTAACGTCAGATAACCACCGGCCGAATCGCCGGCAATAACCAGTCTCTCGGAAGCTGCGCCCTGATCCTCGAGCAACCACCGATACGCCTCCAGGCAATCCTCGTTGGACGCGGGGTACGGATGTTCGGGAGCCAGGCGATAGTCTATGAGCAGCACCCTCGCATCGGTCGCCGCGGCCAGGCGCTGTGCCCACTGTGTGTAGAGTCCCGGCACATGAACGACCATACCTCCACCGTGCAGGTAGAGGATCGTCCGCCTGACGCCAGCTTCATTGTTCACCCACAAGTAATCGGGATGATCGGCTACAGGCTCAACCGCTACCGATGGCGCGGTGTCGCGACGCGTTAAGAATGCATCCATATTTGCCACCCAACCCCGCAACTTTTGGATCGTGGCATACTCCTCGCCCACCGTCGCTTGCGCGGAGGCTCTTTTCACTGCCGGTTTGACGACGCTCCTGGATATCGCGTTTAGTACCCTCATCTGCCAACTCATCGGTTGTGCTCCTAATTCACCTTCACCCGATCACACGGCAATATCGCCTTGTGTGAGCTATGGA
>DJFY01000097.1:2570-5296 GCA_002431545.1 Cellvibrionales bacterium UBA5860
CGCCAAACCAAACAACACGCCGACACGTACGAAAAGATCCCTGAATAGGCCGCGAGCTTTACAATCGAGATGAAAGCTGTCTGTAGAGATCTATCTGCCAAACCCGGTGTTTGATATCGACACAGACTCGGGTTTCATTGATCAGGGTACGGTATGCGATGTTGACTTACCGTCAATAATAACGGCTGCGTAAGTCTAATAACTCGACGCTCATGCCGCAGACAAATCCACGAGTAAACGAGAGGGATCATCTCAGCTCCTCGCGAGACATCGGATTGCCAGGACGGCGAACATTTTTGTCCTGGCTTTTGTTTGACTGGGCAAACAGCGCTTTCTCGACCGTAGTCGTGACTTTCGTTTTCTCTGCATACTTCACTCGCCAAGTCGCTCCGGACCCACTTACCGGCACGCAATTGTGGGGTCTGGCACTGGCAATTGGCGGCCTGTTCGCCGCGGTTATCGGTCCCTTTCTCGGCGCTACGACAGATCAGACCGGGCGACGCAAACCCTGGCTTATTGGTTTCACCTGGGCATGTGTTCTCTCAACGGCCCTGCTTTGGTTCGTTTACCCGGAAACAGGTAGTGTTTGGCGGGCGGTCATTCTGCTCAGCATTGGCATACTGACAATGGATCTGGCCACAGTTTTGTACAACGCAAGTCTCGTGAAGCTGGCCCCCCGGGAACGTATCGGACGCTGGTCGGGATGGGGTTGGGGCGTCGGTTACGCCGGCGGACTGGCCAGCCTCATCTTTGTACTGGTTTTCTTTCTCGACGAGCAAACGCGGATTGCAGCTTTCGACACCGCGAGCGCGCAGCCACTACGTGCAAGTTTTATCTTCGTCGCTGTCTGGTTTGCTTTCTTCTCGCTTCCCTTACTCATATTTGTCGGCGACACGCAACAAACCAGCAAGACGCTCGCCCAAGGCTTCAGAGACGGCTGCAAACAGCTGGGCGAATCCATTTGTCACGTTCGCCAGTACAAACACATTCTTCGATTTTTGATCGCGCGCATGTTTTACGTTGATGCGCTGGTTACCCTGTTCGCTTTCGGTGGTGTTTACGCTGTAGGTACATTTGGTATGGATGAACAGGAGGTGCTTCTGTTCGGAATTTTTATAAATGTCAGCGCGGGTATCGGTGCTTTCGTATTTGCCTGGCTAGACGACCGAATAGGTAGTCAGCGAACTATCCTGGTCTCTCTTGGCGGACTCATTCTGTCCAGCGCCACCATCCTCACGATCACTTCGATCCAGTTATTCTGGATCGTCGGCGCCTTCCTGGGTCTGTTTGTCGGCCCGGTCCAGGCCGCAAGCCGCTCTTACCTGGCTCGCGTGGCGCCGCCAAAGATGGAAAACCAGATGTTCGGCCTCTACGCACTTTCCGGGAAAGCTACGGCTTTTTTAGGTCCCACGTTAGTCAGCTGGCTATCCACTGTCACCTCGAGCCAGCGCGCTGGACTTAGTGCTGTTGTGGTTCTGTTCGCGCTCGGATTCATACTAATGCTGTCGGTGCCCACTGCTGCCAGGCGCAATCGACATGACCGCTGAAAACGAATTGTCAAATAGCTCGCCTCAGAATATGTCAGAGCTTGTGGCCGCGCTGGCAAGTCGCGGTGACGCTACTGCTGTCATCGATTTTCGCGTCACCGAAACGCTCTGCATTTCTTACCGCGAACTGGCGGGAAGAGCTGGCCGGTTCCGCAATCACTTTGTTGAAGTTGGCCCGAAAAACAACCGAATTATCCTGCTGGCGCCACCTTCCCCCGATTGCATTGCAGCCGTACTGGGTGCTTTTTACGCCAATATTTGTGTCGTGTCCCTGGACACTCAGCTGCCGGACGACGTGCTTCGTCACACCATCGAGGATTGTGACGGCACGCACGTGGTAACAACCACCGCCCTGGCAGATCGGGTAAAAAAGCTCTTTCCCAATAACACGCTGACCTACCTATACCTGGATACTGCGCAATCGCCTAACCCCGGAGTTACGCCAGACAACGTGCAGGACTCTCGCACCGTCGGCACACAGATCGAACAAAGCGCAGTGGCAGCACTGTTCTATACATCCGGCACAACCGCCATGCCAAAGGGCGTCCCACTAACCCACGGCAATCTATTATTCGAAGTGCAGGCTATCCGCGACGGGAAACTCCTGGACGCCCAGTCACGGGTGCTTCTACCGCTGCCCATACACCACGTTTACCCCTTTGTGCTTGGTCTACTCACGCCCCTGGCCCTTGGTGCCACCGTCGTGTTACCGCAAGCAATGACCGGTCCACAGTTGATCCGCGCCCTGGTCGGGGCGCAAGTCACCCACCTTCTCGGCGTACCCCGCCTTTATGAGGCGCTGCTGTCGGCCATTCACAACGAACTTAAAAATCACGGCAGGCTGGTCTCTCTCGCCCTGAAAGGTTTACTGGCACTGAGCCGACAACTGCGTTTACGCACAGGATTGTATACCGGCAGGTTGCTCCTATGGCCGTTGCATAGACGCATCGGTCCCGATCTGCGAATCCTGGCTTCGGGTGGCGCGCCTATACCCGAGGTTGTGGTGAACGAGCTGGAGGCTATCGGCTGGCAGGTTGCGATCGGCTACGGACTCACAGAAACTTCGCCCCTGATTACCTTGCGTGTCCCAGGGAAAAGAGGACGCGGCAGTGTCGGACAGGCGGTAGCCGGGATGGAAATACGCATTGTGCCGGTCGAGACCGTATCTGCGCCAATGGG
>DJFY01000097.1:5551-8050 GCA_002431545.1 Cellvibrionales bacterium UBA5860
GCCAAAACCGCCGAGGCGTTTACAGAGGACGACTGGTTTCGCACCGGCGACCTGGGATGGCTTGACGACGACGGTTATCTGTTCCTCGGTGGCCGCCTGTCGACACTTATCGTGACCCCTGGCGGCGAAAATGTGCAACCGGATCAGCTTGAGGAATGCTACAGCCAGCACCCGGCTATCAAAGAAATCGGCATCCTGCAGCACGGTAAAGGACTGGCCGCAGTTGTCGTCCCAAACCTCGATGAAGGTAAAACTACTAACGGCGATGCCGTGGCACAGGCAGTTCGCGATGCCCTTCATCAATCCGGGGAAAAGCTTGCTTCCTACCAGCAAGTCAGCCGCTTCGTGATTACCCACGAAAAACTGGATCGAACCCGCATCGGGAAAATAAAGCGCCCGCAGCTCAAGGCGCTTTTTAACGCGTTGTCTACAAGTGCCGAACGCGAAGCGGCTGCGGTTGCTGCCTCTCGGGGGACTTCCAAAACACCAAGCGACGCGGTGCTCATGGCACAACAGGCACCGGCACAGGTCTGGTCTTGGCTCGTAAAGACCTACCCGAATGTTCGGCTCAGTCCGAATACAGAGCTCAAACTCGAGCTGGGAATAGACTCCCTTGACTGGCTCGAGATCACACACAGCGTTCGCCAGCTCACAGGCATCGAATTGGACGAAACGGTCATCAACCGTCTGCGTACCGTACGCGATTTGCTTACAACTGTGGCGCACTCTGCGCAACAAGCAGAAACCGGCGATTTCCCTGAAAAATTGTTCGGCGAATCGGAAATCGAACCTCGCGAAAACCGCATAGAACAGCTCACAGCCGTGTCCAAACCAGCTGTGCTCGCTTACTGGTTTATCTTTCAGATTAATCGCCTGCTGATGAAAACGTTGTTCCGGGTCAGGGCCAAGGGACTGGACAATCTGGACGGCAACCCACCGTTTATCATTGCGCCCAATCACATCAGTTATCTGGATTCGTTTGCCCTCGCCGCGATACTGACTTTCGGTCAGGCCCGCGGCACATGCTGGGCAGGCTGGACGGGCGTGGTTTCGGCGACGGCCTGGCGCCGTGCCTGTTCCAACCTGGCGCAAGTCATTGCCGTTGACCCCAATCGTCCTGCTTCCAGCCTGGCAAACGCGGCGGCGGCACTGAGACGTCGAAAAGCCCTGGTCTGGTATCCTGAGGGAAGGCGCTCCCCGGACGGTGAGCTACACCCGTTTAAACCGGGTATAGGCATGCTGTTGCAACAGCTCGATGTGCCAGTCATACCGGTATATATCCGGGGCAGCGATCAGGCGCTGCCGCCAGATGCCCGCTGGATTCACCTACATCGCATCGATATCAGCGTCGGCAAACCGCTGAGAAGAGATGAATTAATGCTACGAGGCACGGGAACAAGCCCCCAGGGACGTATTACCAGCGGCCTGTTCAATGCAATTAAGGAGCTCCAACCGGAGCGACAACCACCGCCATAAAACTGCCATATAACGTGGTTATATTGTGCTATGGATCTAATTTGCTTTACGATCTCTGGCATTTCACTTCTCCCGAAACATCTCGATGGCAACGCTATACACCAGATCAAAACCCCAGTCTGACCACCGCACCGAAGTGAAGGCAACCGCTATCCGCGTGTGCCGACCCTGAAATATTGGGCATGGCAAGAAATCAGTGTGTTGCAGAAGGGCTGGGTACCTTTGCCCTGGTATTCGCCGGCTGTGGCGCCATCGTCGTCAACGACATGTTCGGCGGGCCACTGGGACATACCGGTATTTGTATCGTGTTCGGCCTCGTGGTGATGGCCATGATCTACGCTGTCGGTAATATTTCAGGCGCCCACATCAACCCGGCAGTAACTATTGCATTTCTGGTGGCCGGGCGTCTCGATAGAAAGCTGGCACTGCCCTATATTGGCTGCCAACTGATTGGCGCAACGCTCGCGGCAGCCGTTCTCGCGCTGCTGTTTCCACAGCACGAAACACTCGGGTCCACGCTACCTGCAGTGGCTTACTGGCGTGCGTTTTTGATGGAAGTCATCCTCTCCTTCCTGCTGATGTTCGTGATACTTAATGTATCCACCGGACATATGGAGAAAGGCATCATGGCAGGCGTCGCCGTGGGTGGTACCGTCGCCTTTGAAGCCCTGGTCGGCGGCCCCGTAACAGGTGCTTCGATGAACCCGGCCCGCTCGTTCGGGCCGGCGTTGGTATCCGGGCATCTGGAGACGCTGTGGATCTATCTATGCGCACCCGTACTCGGCATGTTGCTGGCGAGACCTACCTGCCGCTGGATTCAGGGGTCTGAATGCTGCGCCGTCGAAGCCAGCGAAACGGAACCCGCATGAGCAAGATCAGCGTGCTTTTTCTATGTACCGGGAACTCGTGTCGCAGCCAGATGGCGGAAGGACTATGCCGACACTATCGCGGCGATCTTATAGAGGCCTATTCCGCCGGTATCGAAAAACATGGTTTAAATCCCCTGGCAGTGCGAGCGATGGC
>DJFY01000097.1:8312-24890 GCA_002431545.1 Cellvibrionales bacterium UBA5860
TCACCGTATGCGGTCACGCCAGCGAGACCTGCCCGGTGTTTCACGGCAAAACCCGAACACTGCATCGCGGCTTTGACGACCCGCCGAAGCTGGCAGCCGATGCCACATCAGAAGAAGAAGCAATGGCGCATTATCGTCGCGTACGCGACGAAATCAGGGCGTTCGTATTGCAGTTACCCGATGCGCTGACTTCAGGCGAATCAGACGCTTAGCACCAGCAGCGCTCCGCTCGATAGATCGCCCCCTCCCGGCACTACCCACGCACTCATCACGCGCCTCGGCATCCAACACCTATTTTTTAACTGGGCGTTTTTAACTGGGCGCTTCAGCCAGGTCTGGCGCCGTAATCAGGTTGTCTTTTCTTTTACGAATTCACCGATGCGGTTGATCGCATCCCGGCCTTCGCTAAGTGCGGGGAAAAACAGGTGCCAGACATGCACCATATCCGGCCATTCCTCCAGTGTCGCCTCAACCCCTGCTGCGCGAGCATTGTTGGCCAGCGTTTCCGAATCGCTGTAAAGCACCTCTGCCGAACCCACCTGAATCAACAAAGGCGGCAATCCGGTCAAATCCGCATGGATTGGACACGCGGTCGGTGCCCGCAAATCGCCGTCGGGGCCGACATAGGTTTCACCCATAGGTTTGATCAAGTCGTAAGTCACCATCGGGTCGATCTCGTTGCGCGTCTGGTAGGACTGCCCCGTGGCCTCCAGATCCACCCAGGGCGAAATGCAAACCCCCGCCGCCGGCAGCGGGTGGCCCGCATCTTTCAGACCAACCAAGGTACCCACCGTTAATCCACCCCCGGCAGAATCACCGGCTATAACAATTTTTTCCGGCGTATAGCCGCTGGAACACAACCAGTTGTATGCCGCAATGGCGTCGTCCACGGCAGCGGGATATACATTTTCCGGCGCCAGTCGATAGTCCACCGCCAGCGCCCGACAATTGGCAGCGCGAGCCAGTTCCGCCACCATCGCGCGATGACTTCTCAATGATCCGATAACGTAACCACCGCCATGGACATACATAATGACGCGGTCGGCGTCGGCGCCGGGCGGCATATGCAGTTCACAGGACACACCGTTGGCCGTCACCGGCTTGATTTCAATATCGGAGGCCACCTCGGCCGCCATGTCGTCAAACTGGGCCCGCATTTCTTCCAAGGTACCGCCGAGAGGGTTAGCGCGGAGTTGCTCGACAACTGCTGCGATTTCGCTTTGGGACATATTCAGACCTTCCTTCGATTTATTAGTGGATGTTGCAGTCACCACCCATCCTAACCCGTTGATCAAAAGATCGGCAAACCGGTAGATTCAAAGCCGTCACTCAGGACTGTGCCAGCCAGGTACGCCAACCGCCGTGCTCGCTGATGTCCTGAGCGTCGGCGATTCCGGAGGCCTCACAGATAAAGCCCGGCAACCAGCGGCCGTCCCGTATCTGAACCTTACCGATACCCAGCGGCGCGGGAATATCGGCAACGAAAGAACCCAGTTCACTCATCGGCAACTGCCAGACTTCCACTTCGATGGCGGTTCCGCTTGCCACATCGCGCACCATCCCCGGCCGCTTTGGCGGCCCACCGGCAAGGGCATACAGTCGATATGCCGGAGCGGTTTGCGTTCGCTCGAGCAAATGGCCGCCCCGCTCGGTAAGCTGCCAGTTCAGGGGCAGATCCGCCATATGTGCGCCGCAAACCACCAGTGGCGTCGCTTCATTTACAGGCGCGGTAAGCACGCTGCCCTCAGGCTGGAACGCAGCGTCAGCATCGCAGCCTGGCGGAATCATGAGGTGGCGCTGGAGCGCGCCCGCCAGCGACAACAAATATTTATCGCTGAACGCCCGGTGAAACAGGGTGATGCCAAAACCGACACCGTCAGACAAAAAACCGGTAGGTAGCGCGACGGCCGCCAGGTCGAGTAAATTCATGAAGTTAGTGTAGTAGCCCAGGTTGGCGTTCAAGGCAATCGGGTCGGCCTGCACCTGGTCTATTCGATAACAGGTTGCGGCCGTCGGCGTTACCAGTACATCCACTTGATCAAGCAGAGATGCCGCACGCTGGCGATAATCCTGCAGCGCATACTGCGCCGCAAAAGTTTGCCGGGCAGTGAAGTCGGCAGCCGGTTCAATGATGTCCCGAATGACCGGCAGCAAGGCCTGTGGATCGCGCTTTAGCAGGGCCTCAACCGCCAGGTAGCGCTCTGTCACCCACGGCCCTTCGTACAACAGCCGTGCAGCGGAGAACAGCGGTTCAAAATCAGCTTCCACCGCCTCGCCACCGATCGCCGTCAACGCTTCGCAAGCCTGGGAGAAGGCATCGCGCGCCACATCGTCGCCGAAAAACGCCTGTTGATCCGGCGACGGCACCGCGTACCTGAATGAACGTTCTGCAGGATGAAAATATCGGGGGCCGTTTGCATAGGAATTGCGCCGCGACCAGGGATCTTCGGTGTCAAAACGGGCGGTTACGTTAAAAACCCGGTTGGCATCATCGCAACTGTTGGCAAATACGGTCACGCAATCCAGACTCGCACAGGCCGGCACCACACCCCGCGTGCTCAACAGTCCGCGACTGGGTTTCAGCCCGACGATATTGTTAAACGCCGCAGGCACCCGCCCGGAGCCCGCAGTATCCGTACCCAATGCAAAACTCACCTGTCCGAGGGCGACGGCAACCGCCGACCCGGCGCTGGAACCCCCGGAAATATAATCCGGGTTCAGACTGTTACGACAGGCGCCGTAGGGCGATCGGGTGCCAACGAGGCCAGTGGCAAACTGGTCCATATTAGTTTTACCCAGGGGCACCGCACCGGCATCGATCAGTGCCTGTACCACCGGGGCCGATACCTGTGGGGTGTAGGCAAAAGCGGGACACGCTGCTGTCGTCGGCACGCCGGCGAGATCGATATTGTCCTTAATCGCGAAAGGTACGCCGTAGAGCGGCAGTTCGTCGACCGCTGATTGCTCGAGCACCTGTAAAGAGCGCTCGAGAAAAGCACCGTCGATCACATGTATCCAGGCGCGATGATCATCCTCCCTGGCCTGTTGAAGCGCCGAGGTCAATACTGCTCTCGGACTCGCCTCACCGGTTCGATAGGCGCGCAACAGTGTCGCGATTGACGAAACACTTACAGCCATGAAAATCGAGCCCCTTTTTTCTGACCACGAATATCTTTTGCCAATGAAAAACTATTGCGGCTCACTTTGCACCGTCGGCATTGACGTCAACCGCATGAGGCACTGGCCAGCCTCTACGGGCTGCCCCTCGGCGCGCAGGATGCGCTCGACGCGACCATCCGCCGGTGCGACCAGCTCGATTTCCGTCTTCATCGACTCGAGTACCACCAGCACCTGACCCCGGGTTACGCAATCACCTATGTTCACTTTTAATTGCCAGATACTGCCGGCGACGTGGCTGTCGACAGCCATCGTTCCGGGCGGCGCCTCGGTTTCTTCATCCGGCACATCCTCCGGTACCTGGGCGGAATCAAAATGCAATTGCCCGCGGGCAATCCAGTCCGCCAGTTCTCTCTGAAAAGCGCGCTCGCGACGTTCGGTAAATCTGGCGATCCCGGCGTGGTTCTCTTCGAGAAAAGCCTGATAATCGGCAAATCGAAAATGGCCTTCCTCGATGCGCAAGGTGTAACCGCCAACGGGAAACTCCTCGCGAATGCTCGCCAGCTCCTCGCCACTGACCGGATAAAAGCGAATACGATCGAAAAATCGCAGCAACCAGGGTTGTTCAAAAGCGGCCGTACTGTGATAACGATTCCACATCTGCAGCGTGCGACCAATCAACTGGTAACCGCCCGGCCCCTCCATGCCGTAGACACACAGATAGGAACCCCCTATACCCACGGAATTTTCCGCCGTCCAGGTGCGTGCCGGGTTGTACTTGGTGGTGACCAAGCGATGACGCGGATCGAGCGGAGTCGCCACCGGCGCGCCGAGATAAACATCGCCGAGTCCCATCACCACATAGCTGGCATCAAATACGATGCGCCTGACATCGTCGACGTTGTCCAGGCCATTAATGCGTCGAATGAATTCGATATTGTCGGGACACCAGGGCGCGCCCTCCCGAACCGACTGGGAATAGCGTTCGACTGCCTGCTGGCACACTGCATCATCCCAGCTCAGCGGCAGATACACTGTTCTGGAAGGTATTTCCAGATCGTCGATATCGCCGAGTCCCTGCTCGGTTTCACCGAGTAACACCAGCAGTTTTTCAAGCGACAACGTGCTCGGGTCGTAGTGAACCTGCAGCGAGCGTATCCCCGGCGTCAACTCGAGTACGCCGGCAATCGCCCGCGCCTGCAAGCGAAGCATCAATGCGTGGACGCGGAATCGCAGGCGTATATCCAGCACCAGTGGGCCGTATTCAACCAACAGGTAGCGGTCACCAGTTGGCCGGTAGACCACGGCAGGAGATGCTGCACAGTCGCTGTCTCCAGATGCGCCGATTCGCTGTAACACCGGTGAAGTCGCCACCACCTGGTCAATTGGCAGCGTTTCCGGGACCGACTTATTTGCGGGCGGCGTATGGGTGCTGAGCGTACTGATCTCGCGTTCCCCGACCTGGGCCAGACGCAAGGCCTCGGCAATGCTCACGGGAACAAAGCGCAGCGTGTCTCCGGCCTTGAGCTGGCCGAGTTGCCACAGGTCGGCGGTAATCACTGTTGCGGGACAGACAAAACCGCCCAGCGAAGGACCGTCCGGGCCGAGAATAACCGGCATATCCCCCGTGTAGTCGACCGAACCGGGCGCATAGGCATTGTCGTGAATGTTGGAGGGATGCATGCCGGCTTCGCCGCCATCGGAACGGGCCCATTCGGGCTTGGGTCCGATCAGGCGAATCCCGGTGCGACTGGAATTAAAATGAACGCGCCACTCGGCCTGAAAAAAGGCGCGCATATCGGCTTCGGTAAAAAAGTCCGGTGCTGCGTGCGGGCCATAAACCACGCGCAGTTGCCACTGCCGATCGAATCGCGGAATCAAGGCATCTGGCAGGCGCGCCCCCGCCTGCGGTGTGGCTCCGGAACCGCGATCATCAACGCAGAGATGCAGCACGTCACCGGCGCGCAGTGCGCGGCCACCGTGGCCACCGAAGCCACCCAGCGCAAATGTCGCGCGAGACCCCAGATAAGGTGTACAGGCAATGCCACCGGCGACGCAGAGATAAGCGCGCGCGCCTTCTTCCGCCTTGCCGATCTCCAACACCTGTCCGGCTTTAACCACAATCACCTGGTTGGCGGGACAGTCATCGCCATCCAGGTGTGCGCTCATCGGGGCACCGCTGAGAACGATGCTCGCAGCGATGTTGAAGCGCAGCGTCGGTCCCTGCAGAGTCAGCTCCAGACCCGCGGCGTCTTCGCGATTGCCCAGCAAGCGGTTGGCCAGTCGAAAGGCGCGGCTGTCGAAGGGCCCCGACGGTGGCACACCAACGCTCCAATAGCCCAGACGGCCGGGAAAATCCTGCACTGTAGTCTGGGTGCCGGCCGCAAGCACATCGATCGTCGGCGCTGTAACATTGAAGCTGTTGAGAAAGCCAGTGCCGATACCACCCCTGCGAAACGCTTCGCTGGCCAGGACGCCACGCAGGTAGTGTCGGTTGGTTTCGACACCTTCGATTGCGGTCTTCGCCAGGGCGCTATCCAGTGCCTGCAAGGCACCGGCTCGATCGCCGGCATGCGCGATAACCATAGCCAGCATCGGATCGTATAAGGCCGAAACCTCCTGGCCGGCGCCGATCCAGTGATCTATGCGCAGGGCTCGGGGGCCATCAGCGTCGCGCTCGACGACTTCGGGAAAACTAACATGCGTCAGCAGGCCGGCGCTGGGCTGAAAGTCCTTATTGGGATCCTCCGCGTAAATACGCGCCTGTATGGACCAGCCCTGAGGGTTTGTTTGGGGGAGGTTTTCGACGTCCTCTATGGCGCCGGCAGCCAGTTGAATCATCCAGGCGACGAGGTCGATGCCATAGACCTGCTCGGTGACGCCGTGTTCCACCTGCAGCCGTGTATTGACCTCGAGGAACCAGAAATCTTCACTCTCGGGATCGTAAATAAACTCCACTGTACCGGCACTGCGGTAGTTAACAGCCGCCATCAAACGCACGGCAGTGGCGTACAGCCCTGCCCTGACCTCGTCGCGTAGATTCGGCGCCGGGGTTTCTTCCAGAACTTTCTGATGCCGCCGTTGCGCCGAGCAGTCCCGCTCACCGAGGGCGCGCACGCCGCCGCGACCGTCGCCGAACACCTGTACCTCGATATGTCGGGCCCCGGCGATAAATTTCTCCAGATACACGCCGTCGTGGGCAAAGTTATTGGCGCCCAGCCGTTTGACCCGGTCAAAATTGGTAGCGAGCGTTGCAGCATCAATGCACACCTGCATGCCGATGCCCCCGCCCCCGGCCGTACTTTTAAGCATGACCGGATAGCCAATGGCTTCCGCCTCCCGCAGGGCTTGCCCGGCGCTCTCCAGCAGTCCCGTGCCGGGCAGCAGGGGCACCTCGCTGTCGCGCGCCAGGCGCCGGGCCGTGTGTTTCATGCCGAAAGCTTCGATCTGTTCAGCCTTCGGTCCGATAAACACCAGGCCTCTGCTTTCACAGGCACGAACGAATTCGGCGTTCTCGCTGAGGAAACCGTAGCCGGGGTGCACCGCCTCAGCGCCACTTTGCTCGACGATGGCAAAGAGTTTTTCCTGATCGAGATAGGTTTCCGCCGCACTTCCCGATCCCAAAGGCCAGGCTTCATCGGCAACGCGCCGATGCAGGGCATGCCGATCCGCTTCAGCGTAAACGGCAACGGAAGTAATGCCCAGGGACTTCAATGTGCGGCAAAGTCTCACGGCGATGGCACCGCGATTGGCAATCAACACCTTGCGAAACATCAATTTTCCTGTGGCGGGCCGTCCCGCGGACTCACACGGCGTACCGGGCCGTCCCGGTCGCTTGTTCATTTATATCTGGCATACCGTTTATATCCGAGACGCCTTTGGTTCCGACGCGCAGACCCGGCAAGAAACCCCGGACCAACCGCATCAGACCATCATTGCCATATCAGAATCTCAATCGGCGTGGGGTTGTAGCCGTTGCAGGGGTTGTTGAGTTGCGGGCAATTGGATATCAGCACCAGCACATCGGTTTTCGCCACCATCTCGACGTACTTGCCCGGCGCGGATATACCGTCCTCGAAAGTCAGACCGCCTTCCTCGGTAACAGGTACGTTCATAAAAAAATTAATGTTGTGGGTAATGTCGCGCTTGTCGATGCCGTATTCCGGGTGCTCGGCAACCGCCAGCATCCAACTGTCCCGGCAGGCGTGCATGCAGCGTTTGTCCAACGCATAGCGCACGGTGTTGCTCTCGCTGGCACAGGCGCCGCCCAGCGTGTCGTGCCGGCCGCAGGTATCGGCACTGATTTCGAGCAGCACATTGCCCCGTGTCGACATCAGCCTGGAGCCCACCGACAGATATACGTTGCCCTGTTCGCGAATAGTATCGACAGCGCTGTAACGCTCCGCCGGGTCCAGGGCACTGTAAAACAGGGTGTCCGCGGCCTGGTTGCCCTCGCAATCGACGATGCGTAGTGTATTGCCGGCGGATATGCGCTGAAACCAATAGTCACCCGCAGGTACCCGCTCGCACAATGCCGCATCCGCGACAGACAAATGGCTCTCTTTAATCATCGATTATCTCTCACCAGGCACATACCAAGTCCCTCCTTTGTTAAGCGGCAATACGCTTAAGCCATCCCCAGCTGGTACAGTCTATTGTTTTCGAATCCTCTTTTATTCTCCTCGCAATGATTACGACAGACGTCGTCTGCCGACACCGGAGACGCCGACGCTATAGCACAGTGAACCGGCCTGCGGGGATAGGCCGATGCACTGTTTAGGGGGTGTGGGCAGTTGTGCATGATGACCAGCGTGTCCATTTCAAAGCGCAGGCTGAGTCGCGCACCAGCTGGTGCCGGCGCTGCCAGCGACAAGTCGCCCACCGCATTGACCTCTACACAACTGAACAAATTTAGATTGGCCGCCATGTCCCGCTCGCCCAGACCGTACTTTGCCAGCTCTACCAGAAAAGCGTCCCGTCCGTTCTGTTGCCAGCCGTTACGGTCAGACTGATAGTCCCGCTTGCCCCAGCGGTTGGCCACGATGTCCGTGGAACTGTTGCCACAGACCGTGTCGTGCCAGCCGGTAGTGTCTTCGACGATGGAGCAGAATATTCGACCCATATCTGAATACAGGCAGTGGCCGGCAGTTAGCCTAAAGGTGTGCTGACACTTCAAGGTGTCGGGCGCGTTGTAGCGCTCCAGAAGGTTTTCCGGGTTGTAAAACAGCATGCCCACGTTGGCGCCGCCTTCGAGGTCTGTAAGCGTCAGTTGAAGACCCCGGCGCAAACGCAGTGACCAATGGGAAGCTGGTGGCAGGGTATATTCGTAAAGACTTTGACTCATGATGATTGCGCTCTTGGTAATCGCTCTTGGTACTCAATAGTTCGTTATTCGGTTTGTAGCAGCAGCTTCGCAGGCACTTTATCGCTGTCGCCGCGGTCGAGGGAAATACCGACAGCCGGTCCCGGTTCGGCCTTGCGGCCGGCGGGCAGATCATAGGTGATGCGCGCGCCATAGGCTTGCGGCGCGTGCGGGTCCTGGCGAACCTTGTCGAACACCCAGAGCCGGGTGCCCAGGTAGAATCCTTCTTTCAAATCGTGGGTCACCATAAATATGGTCAGCTGATGCTGCCGCCACAGCGATAACACCAATTGGTGCATGTCGGCCCGAATACCGGGGTCGAGGGCACCAAAGGGTTCGTCGAGCAGCAATATACGTGGTTTGTTGATCAACGACTGGGCCAGTGCCAGGCGCTGCTGCATACCGCCCGATAGTTCGTGCGGATATTTGTCTGCCGACTGCGCCAGACCGACGGCGGACAACAACTCGAGGCTTTCTTGTCGAACCTGGCGCCGGCGGCGCCCCACAAGGCGCGCCAGCAAGCGACTCATCTGAAATTCCCGCGCCACAACCACGTTCTGCAGTGCCGTCAGGTGCGGAAAAACCGAGTAACGCTGAAAGACGATACCGCGTCGACTGTCCGGCTCGGCTGGCAGGGGCTGCCCGTCGAGTAACAGCTCGCCGCGGGACGGTGCTTCGGTGCCCAGCAACATGTTCAGGAATGTCGTTTTGCCACAGCCCGAGGCACCGACCACAGTGACAAATTCACCGGCCTCGACGCTGGCATTCACGCGCTCTAGTACGACCTGGTCGCCATAGCTTTTCCAGACCTGGCGCAACTCGATCAAGCTCATGATGTGGCTACCGGTTGTTGCCGGGATTTTCCGTGGTACCAAGGCCAGATTCGCTGGCTGACCGCGCGGAGAATCCAGTCCAGAGAAAACGCCAGCAACGTAATCCACACCACGTAAGGCAGTATGGTATCCATCGCCAGATAGCGCCGCACCAGAAAAATGCGGTAACCCAGGCCTTCGGTAGCGGCGATAGCTTCGGCTGCGATCAGAAACAACCAGGCGGGTCCGAGGGCGAGACGTACACTGTCGAGCAGACGCGGCATGATTTGCGGCAGAATGACGCGCGCGATGGTCTGCCAGGTATTGGCGCCCAGGGTCTGCGCCTTGATCAGTTGCTCCCGGGGAATCTCGATCACCCGCTGCTGCAGGTCGCGAATCAGCACTGGCGTGATGCCGATAACAATGAGTACGACCTTGGCTAGTTCACCGAGACCAAAAATAATAAACAGCACAGGCAAGATGGCCATGGGAGGAATCAGCGATACCGTTGTGACCATCGGCGAAAAGTTCGCGTGTGCAAGCGGAATGGCGCCATTAACGATACCAAACACCAGGCCGATCAACGCACCGGCACTGACACCCAGGGCCAGGCGCTGCAAACTGGCGGCAGTGTCTGTCCACAGAAGATAATCGCCGCTACGCTTGCTGGGCTCAAAGGCCAGGCGCTCCATGGTATCGATTATCTTGCTCGGCGCCGGCAGCAGCTTGTCGTTGGGGTTAGCCTGCAGGCGTTGCTCGGAACCCCACAGATACAGGCCGGCGACAAGCAGGAAAGGTAGCGCGCCCAGGACCAGACGCTGCAGCCGGTCGGGGCGGCGGTTAATGAGTTTGGTCATGACCTACCCAACTTCGCGCGAGCAAAGCACTTGATCAAACGCCCGCGCCTACAGCTTTCCCTCTGCCGCCATACGCATGTATTTGGGCGAAAAACGCAATTTGACATTGTCGCTGTCGCCTATGATACCCGCAGGTGTCTCGATACCGACAAAGCCGGCATCCGCCGCGCCCTCGCCCAACAGGCCGTGTTCAAAGGAGAATTCGGCGACGTAACCCATGGTGGTCTTGAGGTCGGCACTGACAACAAAATCCACGGCCTGCGCCGGCTGGTAAAACATTTTGGTGGAGGCGAGCTGGGCTTCGTAGCCGGCGAGATCGGTACCGGAGGCCTTGCCCATAAACGTGCGCGCTGCCTTACCCGCCGCGTTGTCCGCACCCATAACTGCCATGATTTCATACCAGGCGCCGACCAGCGCTTTGCCAAATTTAGGGTTGGCTTTCAGGGTTTCAGTGTTCACGACCATCAGGTCGATGATCTCGCCGGGGATATTCGACGAGTCGAACACCGGCGTACTGGCCGGCATGGCAACGATTTCGGACAACAGCGGGTTCCAGGTGACAACGGCAGTGACATCGTCCGTGGTGTAGGCCGACACCAAGTCGGCATCGGAGGTATTGACTACCGTTACATCCTTTTCCGACAAACCGACGGACTCGAGGCCGCGCGCCAGCAGGTAATGTGAAACCGAGAGTTCGACAAGGTTGACGTTCTGGCCCTTGATATCGGCGAGCTTGTTTTTACCTTTGAGCACGACGCCGTCGTTGCCGTTGGAGAAATCACCGACAACCAGTGCGGTGGAGTCGACGCCACCGGCCGCTGGGATAGTCAGTGCGTCCATATTGGTCATCGTACAGCCGTCGTACTTGCCGGCCGTGTACTGATTGATAGACTCGATATAGTCGTTAATCTGCACGACATCGATTTCAATGCCGTATTTGTCTGCCCATTTTTTCACGATGCCAGATTGAGCACCGTAGTCCCAGGGCATCCAGCCTACGTAAATGGACCAACACACACTGAACTTGCTTCTTTCGTCAGCATGGACAGGATTTATTGCAGTGAGAGTACAGACCAGGGCAATGGCAAGCAGGGAAAGCGTTGAACGTTTCATCGTGTTCTCCGGTGGCTAACGGGGGTCGCGGAGGAAGTCGGCGAGGCAAACGCCGAACGAAACCTCCCGGGCTTTTATCCCGCCGTGTAACCTTCTGGAGAAGGTCGTCAGCTCTCGGACCAGACACCGGTATTCTCTCCGGTCGGAACCCTAGCTGACCATTGTTAATTCTATTGTCGAGTGCACGATGACGTTTCCGTCGCCGGCTTCCTCCCTGTTCAGAATCATGCAAGAGGCACGCCATCCTGCTTGGAATGCACGATGACCCCCGCGGCACCGGGGTTTATGGCGACATGTGTACCGACACGAAGTTAGCCGACACAAACCACCCGCGCCCTGGAGTAGTGCACCTACGGCGGGGGCGGCGCACCATTAACGGGCATCATCAGACATACAGATGCCGCTTCCGGCGCTTACGCCACGCGAGCACCGCTGACAAAACGCGCACAACCTGCCATCCTATCCCGCAATAACAATTGATAAATGCAGGGGGTACCCACATGGGTCCACTTCAAGGAGTCACCATTATCGAACTGGCGGGCATCGGTCCCGTCCCGTTGTGCGGCATGATGCTAGCGGACATGGGTGCGCAGGTCATTCGCGTCGATCGGGCCGTCGGCGGCAGCGGCGGCATTCAGGTCAAGCGCCCCTATGACATTCTCGGCCGCGGGCGCAAATCCATTCGCGTCAACCTCAAAGACCCGGATGGCGTCGAAGTGATCTATCGGCTGCTGGAAAAGGCCGATGCGTTGATCGAAGGCTTTCGCCCCGGCGTCACCGAGCGCATGGGTCTGGGGCCGGACGACGTCCTCGAACGCTGTCCGCATATCGTGTACGGGCGCATGACCGGCTGGGGTCAGGACGGTCCCCTGGCATCCATTGCCGGCCACGACATCAATTACATTGCGCTCACCGGTGCGCTCGATGCCATCGGGCCGAAGGGCGGCAAGCCGACGCCGCCGCTGAACCTGGTCGGCGATTTTGGCGGCGGTGGCATGCTGCTCTTTGGCGGCGTGCTGTGCGGCATTATCGAAGCCATGAAATCCGGCAAGGGCCAGGTCATCGACGCAGCCATGGTAGATGGCGCCGGGTCCCTGATGGCGGGCATCTACGGGTTTCGTGCCCAGGGCCTGTGGGAGGACGCCCGCGGCAGCAACTTTGCCGACGGCGGTGCGCCCTTTTACGATACTTACGAGTGCGCGGACGGCAACTACATCTCGCTGGGCTCCATCGAACCGCAGTTTTACGCCGAGCTGATGCAGCTGGGCGGTTTCGACGGCGAAGATCCGCTGTTCAAGGAACAATTCAACAAGGCCAACTGGCCCGAGTGCAAACGCATCATGGCCGAACGTTTTCTGACCAAAACCCGGGACGAGTGGTGCGAGATCATGCAGCAAAGCGACGTGTGCTTTGCGCCAGTGCTATCGATGGCGGAAGCACCAGATCATCCGCACAACGTTCACCGCAAAGCCTTTGTGGAAATCGACGGCTGGCAACAACCGGCACCCGCGCCGCGCTTTAGCCGCACCGTGCAGGAAGTACAGGGCCCACCCCCCGCACTCGGTGCCGATACCCGTGACGTACTAGCACAGACAGGCTACAGCCCCGCTGAAATAGACACGCTGTTGTCGCGCAACACGGTAGCCGGTGCGTTGGAATAAAACCCGCCATTCCGGCAAAGACACTGCCGGGAGGCTTTGAATAAACGCTAACGATACAAAGTATTCAAGCAATTTTCAGAGGGGCCAATGCCGATGCAATTTTCTTTTACCGACGAGCAGGAAGCATTTCGCCTTAGTGTGCGGCGGTTTATGGAAGACAAATCGCCAACCACCGAGGTGCGCAAGTTAATGGCAACACCCGAAGGTTACGACCCGGCCGTCTGGCGGCAGATGAGCCAGGAACTCGGCCTGACCGGCATCCACATCCCAGAGCGCTACGGTGGACAGGGGTTCGGCTTTATCGAACTGTGCATGGTGATGGAAGAAATGGGTCGCGCCGTGTTTTGCGCGCCCTATTTTTCCAACGTGCTCGCGGCGACCGCCATTCTCGAAGCAGGCACCGAAAGTCAGAAGCAGGCACTTTTACCAGCGCTTGCCGATGGCTCTCGCCTCGCCACCCTGGCCACAACCGAAGCACCTGCCAACTGGTCGGCGGAAACCACCGAAACCACTGCTGAACAGAACGATAGCGGCTTTCGCCTCAATGGCAGTAAAACTCTGGTGGTGGACGGTCACACCGCTGATCTGCTGATCGTGCTGGCCCGCAGTCCGGGCACTTCGGGCGCCTATGGCCTATCCCTGTTCACAGTGGCTGGCGACAGCGTATCGCGCCGCCTGCTGAATAGTCTGGACGAAACACGCAAACTGGCGCAGATCGAGTTCGACAACACGCCCGCAGAACTACTGGGCGAGTTGCACGGTGCCGGGATCACCATGCCACGCATTCTCGACCAGGCGGCGGTCGCGCTTGCCAGCGAATCGGTCGGCGGTGCGCAGAAGATGCTGGACTCAGCCCTCGAATACGCCCAGATGCGCATGCAGTTTGGCCGACCCATCGGCTCCTTTCAGGCCATCAAGCACAAATGTGCGGATCTGCTGCTCGAAGTGGAACTGGCCAAATCGACAGCCTATTACGCTGCCGCTGCGGTTGCCGAAAACGCCCAGGACCTGCCGGCGGTAGCCTCCCTGGCCAAGGCCTGCAGTTGCGATACTTATATGAAAGCCGCCCAGGAATGCCTGCAGATTCACGGTGGCATCGGTTTCACCTGGGAAAACGACACCCATCTCTATTTCAAACGCGCCAAAAGTTCACAGGTTTTTCTCGGTGACCCAAACTATCACCGCGATCAACTCGTACTGCGCTGGGAGGCCTGATCATGTCTGAATCCACATCAACCACAGCCCGGGAAACGCAGATACGCGCAGAAGTGCGCGCCTGGCTGGAAGACAACTGGGACCCTAACCTGAGCCTGCACGAGTGGCGCAACCGCCTGATCGATTCCGGCTGGGGCTGCGCCTCGTGGCCGGAGCAGTGGTACGGCAAGGGCCTGTCGGTCGGCCTGGGCGCGGTGGTCGACGATGAGATTCGGCAGTTCGGCGCTGTCAGTGTCGCCAAAGCCGGTGTGCGCATGTTGGCTGCGGCAACCATACTCGAGCACGGCAGTGATTTGCACAAGGAGAAATTCCTGCGCCCGCTACTGACCGGCGAAGACACCTGGTGTCAGTTGTTCAGCGAACCGGGCAGCGGGTCCGACCTTGCGGGTCTGACCACACGCGCAGACTTCGATGGCGAACACTGGGTCATCAACGGCCAGAAGGTCTGGACCACGAGCGCCCACCACGCCCAATACGGCATGTTGCTCGCACGCACCAACTGGGACGTGCCCAAACACCAGGGCATGACTTATTTTCTCATCGAGATGGAACAGCCCGGCGTTGAGGTTCGCCCCCTCAAGCAAATGAACGGCCACGCCTCTTTTAACGAAATCTTTTTTACCGACGCGAAAATTGCGCCCGAATTCATGGTCAGTACCGAGGGTAACGGCTGGAAAGTAGCCATGACTACGCTCGCTCACGAACGTCGTCTGGCCGATGGTATTCGCTCCTGGGCCCGTGGCGAGAAAGGCTCGGGCCGGGTGTTCGACGAACTACGTGCCGAAATCGCAACTGTCATGGAGCCCTACAAGTGGTACCCGCAACGAGCGGGACGGGTCGACTTGCTCCTGGAGCGCGCCAAGGCCACCGGTCGCATCAACGACCCAGTGGTACGCCAGGCAATCGCAGAAGTGCTGATCAAGGCCAAGGCCGCGGAGTGGACCGGCCGCCGGGTGAAAGCTGCCCACGCCCTGGGTCGACCACCGGGGCCGGAAGGCTCGCTGGGAAAACTCGCCGGCAGCCAGGTGGCGCGCCTTGCGGCGCACGCCCACACATTAATTGCCGGTGGCGAGGCCATGCTGGCGGGGGATGACGGCGCCATGAACGGTCTGATCAGCGAAATTCTGGTGTCGGTGCCGGCTGAATCCATCGCCGGCGGCACGGACGAAATCCAGCGTAATATTATTTCGGAAAGGTCGTTGGGTATGCCCAAGGAAGCCCGCACGGATATCGACCGCCCGTTTCGCGACGTCCCGAGAAATACCGTGAGTTGACCGGTTTGCGGGGCAGCGCACTCGGCCCTTGCCAACCCGGGTTGTCATTTCTCAGTAGCAGGGCTTTGCTATAAACCCGCGCTGCATTTTATTGCTGTCGATACGCGCTGCATGATTACTGACCCGTTTTTCTATATCTGTGCAATTCCCGCCATTCTGATCTTTGGCATGGCCAAAGGCGGCTTTGGCGGTGGTATCGCCGTAATCTCGGTACCGTTGATCTCTCTTGCCATGCCACCGGTGCAGGCCGCCGCCATCATGCTGCCCTTACTGATTGCCATGGACGCCGTGGCCGTATGGAGCTTTCGCAAAACCTGGAGTCGGCTCAACGTGCGCCTTACGCTGCCCGGTGCCGTCGCCGGCATCGTGGTCGGCGCTTTTAGCTTTCGCTACCTTAGCGAAGACGCGATTCGCATACTCATCGGCGTCATCTCTGTTGTATTCTGCCTACATTACTGGCTACAACCCAACCTGGAAAAACAACGCCAACCCAGCCTGTTACACGGCAGCATCTGGGGTACTGTTGCGGGCTTCACCAGCTTTGGCATTCATGCCGGCGGTCCGCCCATGAGTATTTACCTGTTGCCCCAGCGCATGGAAAAGCGTTTGCTGATGGGCACCTTCGCCGTGTTTTTCGCCATAGTCAATCTGGTCAAACTGATTCCCTATACCTGGCTGGGACAGTTCGATACCACAAACCTTCTGACTGCCGCCGTGTTGATGCCACTGGCGCCTGTGGGAGTTCGACTGGGATATTTCTTGCTTCACAGAATTAGTGAAGAACTGGTCTACCGACTGTGCTATTTTTTTCTCTTTGTGGTGGGCACTAAACTACTCTACGATGGTCTGGCGGGAACGCTTGCATAGAGCGGAAGGTTTACCAGAGCAAAGCGCGCGACAACCAAGCTAGAAAAACCAAACCGAGGAATTATATATGGGTATCGAAGTTGGCGGTCTACTCGGCTTGCTTATACTTATCGCGGACGTCTGGGCCATTGTAAAAACTGTCGGTAGTACAGCCAGCACCGGCGTTAAAGTCGCCTGGATCGTTGCCATACTGATACTACCCGTACTGGGTCTGATTCTCTGGTTGATATTCGGGCCGAAGGGGCCGTAAGCAGGCAAAGGGTCTTTATACTCAGCGTTATTTTCACTCCCACTTTGGCA
>DJFY01000097.1:25157-34077 GCA_002431545.1 Cellvibrionales bacterium UBA5860
CCAAACAGCGATTTAATGGATTGTTTGAATTAAACACTGTTATTTGAAACCCCCGGCAGAGGGCGATGCGAACCTTCTTCTGTAATATGTAATATCCCCGCTTCGCCTCACTATTGGTGTTCCCCCGCTCTACTGAGGAAAAAATGGGCTAATACCCGGTGATATAGACGTCGTAGGTGTCGTGCTCAACAATAGGGTTGTTTTTACAGCCGCCACCACAGGAGACTTCGAAGTTGCGAGTTTCACCAGATGGCAAGCCACCATTTATTGTTTCATCACATTGTTTTACAAACTCGTCATTTAGATACAGATCAACATTAACGGTTACGCCTTTGGCCTGAAAGTCGGAGACGTTCTTAACCTCACCCAACACAAGAAGTTTGCCGTCTCTTTCAATTTTTCGATGTTTAGTGACCTCAATTGCTTCGGTTTCAAAGGTGTACAGGCTCATGGCCTCTGAGGTCATTTGCAGGGTTAGGTAATAATAAACAACACCCAAAACGACACTGAAGCCAAGGCCGTATAAAAATCCATGGAATACTTTTTCAAATATTAACTTCATTGTTATTTCTTAGTTGTACTGCTAACAGAGCGGTAAAGGTTTATTTTCATTATGTAGGTGCTCCGCAGTGATGAAATGCTAAGCGGGCTTAGAAATGATTAACGACTAAAGCAAAGCCCGCCGAATATCTCCGAGCATGGCAACGAGGTCTGTCATAAACCGGCCGGCATCTCCGCCGTTAACGACGCGATGATCGTAGGACAGCGACAGAGGCAGCAGGGTTCGAGGCACAAATTCCTTTTCATTCCACACGGGTTTTACCTGTGCCCGCGATACACCCAGTATGGCGACTTGCGGCGTATTGATGATGGGCGTGAACCCATTCCCGCCAATAGCGCCCAGACTCGACACGGTGAAACAACCACCCTGCATCTCATCTGCTGTCAATTTGCCGTCGCGGGCCTTGGCCGCTAGCTCGGCAACCTCCGCTGCCAGGTCCCACAGTGTTTTTTTGTCGACATCTCGCACAACGGGCACCAGCAATCCACGCGGCGTGTCAACGGCCATGCCAATATGAAAATACTGTTTTTGCACAAAATGCTCACCATCGCCGTGCAGCGAGCGGTTTAGTACCGGATTGTTGGCAAGCGCCACGGCGCAGGCCTTGAGAATAAAGGGTACGGGCGTCATTTTAGCGCCGCGTTTTTCGCCCTCGGCGGCAAGCGACTTGCGGAAGATTTCGAGATCGGTGATGTCGGCATCGTCAAAGTGGGTCACGTGCGGCACATTGAGCCAGCTGCGATGCATGTTACTGGCGGTGGCTTTGTCGATACGGCTCATTTTGACCTGCTCGACCGGCCCGAACTGAGAGAAATCCACTTCGGGAACACCGGGTATGCCCGGTGCGCCGGTCGAGGGTTGCCCGGTCATGCGGGTTTTGACATGAGCCTGAACATCTTCCTTCAGAATACGGTCGTGCGGTCCGCTACCCTTGACCTGAGCCAGATCGACACCCATCTCGCGCGCCAGGCGGCGTACCGCCGGGCCCGCATACACCAGGTCAACCCCGGAATCCGAAGCGGATTTATCCGCACTATCCCGTGCCTCACGCTTGCGCCCGGAGTCGTCCTGGGGCAAGGTTTTATCCAGTGGTGTTTTCAGCGCCTCAGTTTCGGTTCCACCCGCGCGCGCCTGTTCTTCTTCAGGTTTTTCCCGCGCTTCTTCGGTCTCGCCGGAATCAGCGACATCGTGGTCTGTATCATCCTCGTCCTGAACTACAGCGCTCTCGGCGGTCGCCTGCCCCCCCTCTTCCGCCTTTGAGGGCTTCTCTTTCTCAGCCCCCGCTTCTGCAGCGGTATCGGCTTCGATATCTACCAGGGGATCGCCTTCCTTTTTAATCTGGTCGCCTTCCTTGACGTAAATCTTGAGGACCTTACCTGTAGCCGGTGCCGGTATCTCCATCATGGCCTTGTCGGACTCGAGCACGAGCAAGGTCTGATCAACCTCGACGGTATCGCCAACAGCGACGGAAACTTCGATGACCTCGACTTCCTCGGCGCCGCCGAGATCGGGCACCACTACGGTTTCACTGCTCACATTACACTCCACACGATGCAGGGTTGATTGATCACTGTGTCTCTCGGTTTAAGTGCCATTACAGGGTGACCGGATCGGCTTTTTCGGGATCTATTTCCAGTGTTTTAATCGCTTCAGTGACAACTTTAGCTTCTACTTTGCCCTGATCGCACAAAGCGGCGAGCGCCGCCAGCGTGATATAGCGACGGTCGACCTCGAAAAAATCCCGAAGTTTGCCGCGCGTGTCGCTGCGGCCGTAGCCATCGGTACCGAGTGTGCGGTAGTCTCCAGGGATAAACGCCCGCAGTTGTTCAGCGTGCGCTTTCATGTAATCGGTCGCGATAATCACCGGGCCGTCGTGGCCATTTAACTGCTGGGCAATGTAGGGTTCTCTGGGTTTTTCGCCCGGATGCAGCGTATTCCAGCGCGCGCAACTTTGTCCTTCGCGAGCCAGTTCAGTGGCACTGGTGACGCTCCATACATCAGCATGTACGCCGTAGTCCCGCTTTAACATGTCAGCGGCCGCCACTACTTCGTTCAAAATAGTACCCGAACCCATGAGTTGAACCTTGAGCCGGGGCTTCTTGGCAGTGGCGGGCGCCAGCAGATACATCCCCTTAATAATGCCCTCTTCGACCCCTTTAGGCATGGCGGGCTGCTGGTAGTTTTCGTTCATCGTGGTGATGTAGTAATAGCAGTTCTCGCGCTCCTCATACATCTTTTTCAGGCCGCTCTGAATGATCACGATGAGCTCGTACTCATAGGCGGGATCGTAACTCCGGCAATTCGGCACGGTGTTGGCGAGGATATGGCTGTGGCCATCCTGGTGCTGTAAACCTTCACCATTGAGTGTGGTTCTGCCGGCGGTTGCACCGATCAAAAAGCCACGTGCCTGGATATCACCCGCGGCCCAGGCCAGGTCACCTATGCGCTGGAATCCAAACATGGAGTAAAAGATGTAAAAGGGCACCATCGGACAATCGTAGTTGCTGTAAGCGGTCGACAGGGCAATCCAGGCAGACATGGCGCCGGCCTCAGACAAACCCTCTTCGAGAATCTGGCCCTTTTTATCTTCTTTGTAGTAGAGAATTTGTCCAGCATCATGAGGCTCATAGCGTTGCCCCGCCGAGGAATAGATGCCCAGCTGGCGGAACATGCCTTCCATCCCGAAGGTGCGAGCCTCGTCCGGAATAATGGGCACCACGCGCTCGCCGATCTGTTTGTCCTTGACCAACGTAGACAACATGCGCACAAAGGCCATGGTGGTGGAGATCGACCGCTTGCCGCTGCCTTGAAGTTGCTTTTCAAACACCTTCAAATCAGGTGTTGTCAGCACGCGGGCCTCGCTCTGGCGACTCGGCAGCGGCCCGCCCAGAGGCTCCCGTTGCTTGTGCATATAAGTGATTTCAGGACTGTCTTCGGGTGGGCGATAATAGGGCACGCTTTCCAGTTCGTCGTCCGGGATCGGCAGGCCAAAACGATCCCGAAAGTTTTTCAGGCTGTCGATATCGAGTTTCTTCACCGAGTGGGTATCATTGGCAGCCTCGCCGGAATCGCCCAGGCCATAACCCTTGACCGTCATCGCCAAAACCACGGTAGGTGCCCCGTTGTTCTTCATCGCCTCTGAGTAGGCCGCATATACTTTGTAGGGATCGTGACCGCCGCGGTTAAGCCACATAATGTCGTTGTCGCTCAGGTCTGAGACCATTTCGAGCAACTCCGGATGGGCACCGAAAAAATGCTCGCGGGTGTAGGCGCCGCCCTTGTATTTGTAGTTTTGCAGCTCGCCATCGCAGACTTCATCCATGCGCGCCTGCAACAGGCCCTTGGTATCTTTTTCAAACAGGGAATCCCAGTGGCGCCCCCATACCACCTTGACGACATTCCAGCCCGCGCCGCGAAAGACGCCTTCCAGCTCCTGAATGATTTTGCCATTACCGCGCACCGGGCCGTCAAGGCGCTGCAGGTTACAGTTGACGACGAAAGTCAGATTCTCCAGCTGCTCGCGGCCGGCAAGCGAAATGGCACCCAGGGTTTCCGGCTCATCGCATTCACCATCGCCGACGAAAGCCCAGACCTGACGATCGCCCCGCTTGACCAGACCCCGCGCCGACAGGTAGCGCATGATATGCGCCTGGTAAATGGCCTGGATCGGACCGAGCCCCATGGAGACAGTCGGAAACTGCCAGTATTCGGGCATTAACCAGGGGTGGGGGTAGGACGACAGACCCTTGCCGTCCACCTCCCGGCGGAAGTTGTCCATTTGCTCTTCCGTGATCCGCCCCTCCAGATAGGAGCGCGCGTAGATACCTGGCGCGCTGTGACCCTGGAAGTAAATCAGGTCACCGAGATGATCATTAGCGCGGGCACGGAAAAAGTAATTAAAACCCACATCGTACAGAGTGGCAGCAGAGGAAAAAGTCGCGATGTGTCCCCCCAGGCCCTCGTCGTTTTTGTTGGCCCGCATGACCATGGCCAGGGCATTCCAGCGGATCAGGGAACGGATTCGGCGTTCCATAAAAAGATCGCCCGGCATGCGCTTCTCGCGCGTTACCGGAATGGTGTTGCGAAACGGTGTTGTCATCGCGCGCGGCAACGACAAATCGAGTTGGTCGGCGCGATCTACCAACTGCTTCAGCAAGTACGCCGCTCGCGCCTCGCCCTGGTGCCGAATCACGGCATCGAGCGAATCCAGCCATTCCTGCGTTTCTTGGGGATCGAGATCGGTCATAGACGTGCGCTCTTTAAAAATACCAGATCGTGCTTAAGACCAGGCAAGCGACCACGGGGTGGTCAACCTGCCAAAGATAAAAGTTGCAAACATGGTATTGTAAAAAAATTACAAAAACAATCTATTTCGCAATATTTTCAATGGGATAGAGCAGTTTTGTGACTTAATGCCTAGAATAACGCATCGGCGCGCTGGCGGCGTTGCGACAGCGTTTCACGCAAGCCCGCAACCACACGGGCGCCGGTTGACGAAGGTTCAGAAAGCGTAGCGGTATGCCGTCTCGCCGATGAGGTCTGCCGAGCCCAACACCGCCCCCGACGCCGGCGCATGCAGCGATTTTAACCACAGCCGGCGACTGCCATCGACCATTAATCGGTGGTAGGCATCCTTTAAGCTAATCAGTGTGATGGCGCGAACCTGATTCGCCAGCTCATCTCGAAAAGCGAAATCATCGAAACCCAAATAGAGCGCCTCCTGATGCAGCCCCACACGCTGCGACAGGTTTTTCGGTTTTTCCTCAATGCCCGCCAGCAGCGCGTTTCTGAACCGGTCGAGATCCGTTTCGCTCATCGTCGTTACATTTTCGCTATAACCTTTTAGAAAATGGAGAATCTCCCGCTTTATTTCAACCGGCGGCGTCTGCGGCGACTGTACATAAAGGCCAATGCCGGGGACCCGGTTGCGGTGCAGAATACTGGTGCCGACCGCATAACCCAGTTGTTTTTCCGTGCGCAATTGCGAGTAAAAAGGCGCCTCCATAATCTGTTTGATCATCGCCATATGAGCACGTTCGCGCAGCGTGTCAGCGTCGCCCTGAACATAAAGCAACACGCTGTGATCGGCGTGCTCCACCTCGACGCTGTGCTCGAGGTCCCTCTGCGGTATTTTGGCAACGGTTTCCACCACCGGCTCAACACCGGCAGTTGCAAGCCCGAGTTGCTTCAATGTTTTTTCCGCCATCGCCAGGGTCTGCTCCGACGGGAGTACGCCGCCGGCGTAAAACCGGGCGTAACCCTTGCGAAAGAGCGTTTTGCGGAAAGCTTTAACGTCCTTGAGATCAACCTGATCGAGACTGTCCGCTAGCGCCAGCTCGTCACAGGCACCGGTCAATAACGGCTTGACCTGAGCGAAGAGCTGGCGCACCGGCCAGCTTTTTGTGCTATTGCGCCAGCTCCGTATGAGATCCTGCTTCTTGCGCTGAAACCGATTTGCGTCCCACTGGGGGCGTGTCAACGCGGAGAGCACATGCTCCAGCAGTGTCGCCTGCCGATCGGCATAGCCGTCGACACCGATATTCACGCCCTGAGGGGTTCGGTAGAGCGAATAACCGAGCCCGGTGATGCCCGCCTGATAGGTTTTTGCCGACAGGCCATCCACCACCATCGCCAGATACAGGTCAGTCTGGGCCGCATCGTCACAGGACTGGATTTTGGGCAACAGCAACCGGGCTTCAAAGGCGGCACGCGGACTACCGAATTCCGTATCCTCGTAGTGCCAGACCACCGCATCCAGGGCGTTTTCGAGTTTCACCGGATTGGCCACGCCGGCGTTTTTTTCGCTCACCGGGTAAGCTTCAGGCAGGTAGGGATTGGGCGGGGCAAATGCAAACTTCTCCAGGGTGTCGCGCGGAGTTTTGGCAATATATTTCTGTGCCAGCGAGCCGACGCCGTAGGACGCCGAGTACCATTTTGAAACACGATCCAGGTTCCCCAGCTCCGGGGCAACCAACATCACGATCGCCCGGTCGGGCTCGAGCTGTGCAACAAAGTCACTCAGCACGCTTTCATCGTAATCTGGAAACCAGCTGGAACCGCGTAGCACCTCTTCGGGCGGGTAGAAACGAAGGGCGCGGCTTAGATGCTGGACAAAAGCAGGCGGGCTGAGCTTCTCGCTGAAGCGAAACGCCGTGCGGGAAATTTCCGCGAGCTCGTCAAAACGCCATTTTTCCGGGCCTTGCGCCTGCGCTTTTTCGACCCAGGCAAAAATATCTGCCAGCACGCTATCTTTGGCTTTCAGACCCAGGGGTGTCAGCTCGACCTTGATTGAAAACAGCGCACCATGGCGGGTATCGAAACTAAGCCCTGCGGCGAGGCCGTCCGCCAGTCCCTGCTCCCTTAGATGTGCTATCAGGCTGCCGTCGGTCTCATCACCCAGCAGATGGCCCCAGTAAATCTCCGGATTGGTACGCCATAAATCGGCAACGCTGTCTACGGGAAACGCAACGCTGAGTTCGCGGATTTCCCTGACAGGCTCGATACGCAGCTCAAAGGGCAATTCTCGAGTGAACGTTATGCCCCCTCCGGGCGACTGTCGTCGTGTCGCTTCTGCCTTACGCGGAGGCACCGCTTGGCGTAGCGGCACTTCGGCGAAACGGGCGCGAACCATCGCTTCGAGCTGATCCAGGGGCTCGGTGCCGACCACCGCAAGGGTCATCAGGTGAGAGGAGTACTTCTCCTTGTAAAAGTCTATGAGTTCGTCGCGCAATGGCTTACCAGGGCGGTCCGCCAGAGTCTCCAGATTACCGACCGAAAACCAGGCCAAAGGATGTGAGGGCTCAACCTGTTCGCCAAAGATCTCCCATTCGCGGCGATTGTCGTCCTTGAGTTTCAGACGGTATTCCGACTCGACAGCATTGCGTTCCCGCTCGACATATTCCGGATGAAACCGGGGTGCCACGAAAAAACGCGCGAACCGGTCAAGTGCCGCGCCCAGATAGCGTGCATCGACGTCAAAAAAATAGTTGGTATCTTCCATACCAGTGTAGGCATTGTGCTTGCCGCCATGCTCGCTGATAAATAACTGGTACGCGCCAGGTTCTGGATATCTGTCGGTACCGAGAAACAGCATGTGTTCAAGAAAGTGCGCCAGCCCGTGACGATTGGGGGGGTTATCGAAACTGCCCACGTTGACGTTCAGCGACGCGGCGGCCTTGTCGGTATGTACATCCGAGACCAGCAGCACTCTCATATGGTTATCCAGTTCGAGATAGCGATATTTGCGGTCGTCCGACGGGCTGCGTTTGACAGGAATATCGCCGCCCTCGGCAACGCTGCCCGCGAGCCACCAGTCCTGCTGCTCGCGGGCCTGACTCGGTAAAACCACACCCAGACACAGCAGGGCGCAAAGCGCGGACAAAACACTGCTATGCAAATTCGCGAGAAAACGGCGATGTCTGATCACGGGTTAAATCCTGTTCAAGTCATGTTCTGGTCAAATGCGGGACAAACAAGCACGAGCACCTGCCCCGGTCTGTGGCAAATATCAGCTCTGAGACAACTCTTCCGAAGGAATATTCCGCGGCCAGGCGTTGTACAGGGCTTTGATCAGAGTCGCCAGTGGAATGGCAAAAAACACACCCCAAAAACCCCAGATCCCGCCAAATATCAGTATTGCCAGAATGATCGCGATGGGATGCAGGTTGACGGCCTCGGAAAACAGCAAGGGTACCAGGACGTTACCGTCGAGAAACTGGATCACCCCATAAACGATAAACAGCCAGAAGAATTCGCCGCTCCAGCCCCACTGAAAAAGCCCCACCAGCAATACCGGCACGGTAACCACGGCCGCGCCAATATAGGGGATAACCACCGACAAACCCACCAGCAGGGCTAACAGGGCCGCATAGTTAACGCCCAGAACGCGAAAAGATATGTAGCTCACCACGCCCACAATGGCCACTTCCGCTGCCTTGCCGCGCACATAATTGGCAATCTGTACATTCATTTCGCGACCCACCTGGTCCATCACCGATCTCTTTTTCGGCAACATGCTCGACAGCGCGCCAAGGAGATATTGTCGATCCTTGAGCATAAAAAACACCAGCAGGGGCACCACAACCAGATAAACCAGGACAACAATCACATTGGGAAATTTACTAACCGAAAAAGTCAGCGCCGCCTCGGCAAACTTCGCCGATTCACGTTGCATATATCCGGTCAATTCCGCCAGCCGCTCTTCGGAAATAAGATGCGGATAACGCTCGGGCAGCAACAGCAGAATTTCCTGCCAGTGGCGAATCATACCGGGCACTTCCCGAATCAGATTGCTCGACTGCTCAATCACAATAGGGAAGAGAAAAAACAAAGCGGCGAAAAACAAGCCCATAAACCCGA
>DJFY01000097.1:34343-41908 GCA_002431545.1 Cellvibrionales bacterium UBA5860
TTTACCGAACCCTGCATGAGAAAGGCAAAAACCAGCGCGGCAAGAAACGGTGCGAGTAAATGACCAAGGGTGAGGATAAATATGAGCGCGACAACAATAGCAATGGACAGCAGTACCGCCTCTTCGTCGGCAAAATAGCGGTCGATCCAGCGCTCAAAAACTCTCAACATATATACCGCCCAGTATACATTCCCGACATCAATAAACCGATTTCGGCGCCAGAAACGCCCACGCGTGTAGATAACCCCGCGAGCCCCGAGCGTCTGTTCGCCAACCAGGTGAATGATACGCCATAAAGCTCGAATTCAGATGCCGGAGATAATACCCGAGCGCCAAAGATAAATAGTCGGCCCAATGGTGGTCCTGTGAAACGGGTCGCACCACTCGACATGCGAATAGGCGACCGCATTCGTTGTCTCACACTGATACCGGCAAACGCGTATGATAGCCGGGAAATCGGGATCTGTTGACACTAATCAGGTTATCCATGGCGCGGCTAATTTATTTGCTCAACCTTTTTTCTCCGCGAGGTAGAAGGCGTGCAATTTAATGATAGTAAGTGCACTTGGACGCCTGGCGACAAGTGGGCAAAAATACCCGAGGCCTTAATGACCCGGGGGCTTTTTTAGCTGCAACAGAGGTCGTCGAGTTAGTGTCACCGAGCCCCAGGCAAAGCAAGTGACCGGAGTATGGTGTTGAGCAAAAACAGGGCAAATCTGCTGGCGGCCGCGGTGCTGGTGTGTGCCTGTATATCGCCAATCACCTCAAGCGGAGAAATCAAGCTGCCGCTGCTTGGGGATACCACATCGGGCGTTGTCTCATTACAGCAGGAACACGAACTGGGACGCGCCTGGCTGCAAATGTTTCGCAGCCGGGTTGCCACCCTGAACGACGCGCAACTCAAAGACTATCTTGAACAACTGGTGAAACGCCTGGCCAGCCACAGCGAACTCAACGACCGGCGGCTGGAACTGATCACCATTAACAACCCCACCATTAATGCCTTTGCTGTACCCGGCGGTGTTATCGGTGTACATACCGGTCTCTTTATGTACGCCGAGAACGAAGGCCAACTGGCCTCCGTGCTCAGCCACGAAATCGCCCACCTGAGCCAACGGCATTTCGCGCGCCAGGTGGCGAACCAGAAAGCAAATTCATTTACCAGCATGGCGGGTTTGCTGGCAGGCCTGGTTCTCGCCGCTACTGTCGGCGGTGATGCCGGTCTCGCTGCCATGACCGCCTCCCAGGCCGCTGCCGTCGACAACACGCTGCGCTTTTCCCGACAAAATGAACAGGAAGCGGATCGTCACGGTCTTGAAACCCTGTACCGCGCCGGCATGGATCCGGCGTCCGCTGCGGGCATGTTCGACCGCATGCTTGCAGCGACCCGCTATACCGGCCACCGACCACCGGAATTTCTGCTGACCCACCCGCTCACCGAAAAGCGCGTATCCGACATGCGTAGCCGGCTGGGCAAGTACCCGAAAAAACATTACCCGGAAAATGTCGCGTACTTCCTGATGCGAGCGCGGGCTCTGATGGCCATCGACAACAACCCGCAACGCTCGTTAAAGCGCTTCAAAAGTGAGCTGGAAGGACACTCGCAATCACCCGAAGGCGCCCGCTACGGCTTGGCGCTGGCGCAATCCGCCGCCGGACTCCACGATGCCGCTCGAACGACGCTACAGCCCTTGCTCGACAAGGATCCCCAGCGCCTGACCTACCAGCTGGCTGCCGTTACTATCGATCGGGAAGCAGAGCGTTTTACACCGGCGCTGGCAAGGCTCAACGCGCTGGCGGCAGACTATCCCGACAGCTACCCGTTACAGAGCGAGCTGGCCGAAACGCTTCTTAGGGCAAACCGTTACGGCGAATCCGAAAAGGTCCTGGAGGCCCTGGCCCGGCAACGGCCCACGGATCCGGATATCTGGTATCAACTGGCCGAAACCAGTGGCCTCGCAGGCGATATCCCCGGCGTGCATACCGCGCGTGCCGAGTACTTTATTCTCACGGGGGTTTACGACAAAGCCCGACAACAGCTGGGCTATGCGCGCAAGCTCGTCGCCCAGGATTTCAGACGCTCGGCCATTATTCAGCAACGTCTGCGCGACCTCGACAAAATGGAAAGTAACGCCAGAAAGCTATAATACCTGCTTTGTCGCTACGCGGCTTGCTGTTAAGGTAAAACTCGGACAACCGGTAACCCCCTGAAATCGGGACTGAAAATAATGGAACATGCAACCCGATGAACACCCAGTCGTGTATCGTATTTGAATGCTGGCTCGATGGCGAAGGCGGCCTGTCTAGCGACAAGAATTCACCTCAGAACCGCGATCGACCCCGCTGGATCCACATGGATTACTCCATAGGCAATGCCGAAGCGGAACTAGTCGCACTTGGACTCGATCCACATATTAGCGAGAGCCTGGTGCGTATCGATACCCGACCGCGCACAGTAACCACAGGCGAAGGTGTTTTCATCGCTTTGCGCGGTGTCAACAGCAACCCCGGTTCCAATCCGGAGGATATGGTGTCCCTGCGCATGTGGATTGAACGAGGCCGGCTGATCACAGTGCGCCAACGCAGGATATTCTCGGTTCAGGATGTGCGAGCCACACTAGACAACAATATCGGCCCGTACGATATCCCCTCGCTCGTCATCGCCATCGTGGAACGTCTGGCGGACAGGATTTCGGATTTTGTCGATGCGATCGAGTCCCACCTCGAGGAGCACGAGGCGGATGTAGAGTTGGGAGGAAAAGCTCATATACGCCGCCAGGTATCATTACTCAGGCGTCAGACCGCAGTGGTCAGGCGTTTTCTGGCGCCCCAGCGCGACGCACTCGACAATCTGTTTCGCCATTCCGGCGGCATATTAAACGAAGATCAGGCTTATAGTATTCGAGAACAATCTGACCGTATCACGCGCTATGTCGAGGATCTCGACCTGATACGCGAACGCGCGCTGGTCATACAGGAAGAACTACTCAACCAGATAGCCCAGGAACAAAACGCGAGGATGTATGTTCTTGCCGTAGTGACCGCGATATTCCTACCCATCACTTTTATTACCGGTATGTTTGGCATGAACGTCGCCGGCCTGCCCGGTACAGACCAGGCTGCTTCATTCTGGTTGCTGTGCGGCGTGATGCTGACCATCAGCGTCGGTGTACTTGCTATTTTCCGAATCCGCAGATGGATATAAACGCTCAAGCTGTAACTTGCCGTCCACATGGATATCGCGCTGGGGAAAGGCGATAACGATACCATTATCCCGAAAAAAGGCATTTATTCGAAAACGGATATTACTGCGGATTTTTCGCAGATCACGATCCGCGCCCGCTTCAATCCAGTAATAAACATCAAAGATCAGGGCGTTGTCGCCAAAATCTTCAAAAATCACCAAGGGCGCCGGCTCTGCCAGTACCGCCTCCTCGGCTTTGGTGGCTTCCTCGATCAAATCCCTGACCCGCTCCACCGGCGAACCGTAGGCCACGCCGACACGAATCGTCGAGCGCGCGAGTCGGTCGACCAGCGTCCAGTTAACCACGATATTTTCCAATAGGTAACTGTTGGGGATCAGCAAATGCACACCATCAACTCGCCTTATTCGCGTCGAACGGGTATTGATACGCTCGACCGTGCCACGCGTATCGCCGATTTCAAGAAAGTCACCGATGCGAATGGGGCGTTCCCACATCAATATCCAGCCGCTGATAAAGTTGTTGATAATATTCTGCGCGCCGAAACCGACGCCGATGGCAATGGCACCCGAAATAAAGGCAAAAGCCGTCAGCGGCACATTGAGCAGTTCCAATGCCGTGATCGCGAGTACCGCGATGCCAGCGATATAAAAAGCCCGCGAGATGAACTGGATGGCATCTGCGCTCATCTTATTTGCCACCAGTCGTTTGACCATCAGCCGACTGAGCCAGCGCAACAGAATCAAACCGATAATGACGACGACCGGAACCACGAGAAGCTGCCCGATCGTGATTGTCTGATCGGACACTGTAAATAGCGGTTTCGTGAAGAACTCGAGCAACCTATTCAGAGACATTGCTGTCTCGGCAGGTTCGACTGTGGACGGTGCGGCCATGTTATTGTCCAATTACGTTAGATCGTCGCAGGTTTTACACGCCGGGGGAAATAGCCGTTGTCCGAATACCATCGCTCTAATCTTTACGCGCTTCATTGGCCGTCTTGGCTGGCCCACTTTGAAAATAACTGTCATTGTCAGCTCGAGATCAATACGGGCGACCCGCTGTATTGACAGGAGAAATTCGAACTGGCTTATCTGTATGCTTTGGCCCGTTCTATCATGCGTTTGGCCTGCGTGTAGTGCGGCTTGTCGAGCATAATACCGTCAAGGCCGACGACACCGACATCCGGGCTCGCGTCAAAGGCCTCCACCACACGCTGCGACCACTCGAGTTGCTCATCAGTGATGGAAAACGCCTCGTTAATAATATCGACCTGGTTCGGGTGAATAGCCATCATGCTGGTAAAACCAGCACGCCGGGCGCCTTCGCAGGCGAGACGTAATCCCTCGTCGTCACGAAAATCGGTAAACACCGTGTTGCAGGCCTCAATGCCGGCGGACGTGGCGGCGGCGAGACAAAGACTGCGTGCTGTGCGAAACAGATCATCCCAACCGCCATCCGGCAGCAAATGCGTTTCCGCACCGACGTCGGCAGACAGATCAAACTCGCCCCAACTGACGTGGGATAGACGCGGACTACTGTCTTTCAGTCCTCCAAGGTTGAACAGCGCCTCGCCGGTTTCCGTGCCGATCACCAGTATTTTTACGTGTCCCGGCGGCACTCCCTCGCGCACCTCAAGGGCACTTAGGTAGTGATCCAGACAGATGACATCCTCTCGCTTGCGGTACTTGGGTAACAGCACATAGTCCGGCGCGCCGCCTATTACCGCGGCCAGGTCGTCCAGCGTCATGGCGCCATCAAGGGGATTAATGCGCACGAGCAACTTTTTCTCGCGCTTCCCGATTGGATTGGCGTCCAGGTATTCCCGGGCCAGGCGCCTGCCCTCCTCCTTGCGGCTCAGGGCTATGGAATCTTCCAGGTCGAGGATCAAGCCATCGGCATTGGTACCCGCCCCCTTGGCTATTTTCTTCTCGCTGTCTGCCGGCAGGAAAAGCATGGATCTCATGAGCGATTACTCCTTTCAGGCGGCCGAGGCGTATCAGGCCGTGGGACGGGTCGCCATAAGGGCGGTACGTTTGACGGTCGCGACCAGCTCATCCCGTTGGTTGAAACCCTCGTGCAGGAAATTGACGATACCGGAGTCGTTGCGCGACTTGCTCAGGCGCTTATCGAGCACAGTTGTGCGCGCTCGAATCGTGTCGCCGTGAAAGGTCGGCCGGGGGAAAGCGACATCGGTCATACCCAGGTTGCCCAGCGTCGTGCCCAGTGTAAGTTCCGTCACCTGGACGCCGACAACCAGGGCCAGCGTAAACATGCTGTTGACGATGCGCTGTCCATGAATGCTGTTCTTGGAAAACTCGGCATCGAGGTGCAACGGCTGGGTATTCATCGTCAGGCAGGTAAAGAGCGTGTTGTCATACTCCGATACCGTACGCCGCACTTCGTGCTCAAACACTTTGCCTTCCTCAAAATCTTCAAAATACAGACCGGCCATGATCTCCTCCCCCTGGCTATATTGACAAAGATCCGGATTGTAGCACTTCTTGCTCGGGCGGCATTGGGCGCCATACTCGCCTTAATCGAGCTTCTAAATCGAGCTTCTAAATCGAGAATGCGGTTGTGACTCGCACCCTCCCGATAACGGCCCTGCATATCCAGAACGATCGAACCGCGCCAAACAAACGATCTCGCGGCGTCATAGTCGAATAAAGTCTAGACCGGCACGCTATGCTGTCACACTAGGCCTACCCTTAAAGTCTATAATTAAAAGGGGCGTGACGACACGTCGGCCCGGATCATCGGCGATCACAGGCGGCCCACTCGGGGCCGGAATTCATTAACATGGAGATAAGGTAATGTCGTTACGAATCAACGATCAGGCACCCAATTTCACCGCTGAAACAACGGAAGGCACTATTGATTTTCACAAGTGGCTCGGCGACAGCTGGGGTATTCTGTTTTCGCACCCCAAGGATTTCACGCCAGTATGCACCACTGAACTCGGTTATATGGCGGGTTTAAAGCCAGAGTTCGACAAGCGCAACTGCAAGATCATCGGCCTCAGCGTCGACCCCATCGATAATCACGCCGAGTGGGCGAAAGATATCGAAGAAACACAAGGGCACGCGGTCAATTTTCCAATTATCGGCGACAAAGACCTCAAGGTCGCCAAGCTGTATAACATGCTGCCGGCCGACGAAAGCGGTACATCAGAAGGCCGTACGGCGGCCAACAACGCGACCGTGCGCTCGGTATTTATTATCAATCCCGAGAAAAAGATCAATCTGATTCTGACTTACCCAATGACGACCGGCCGCAACTTTGACGAAATCCTGCGGGTGCTCGAATCAATCCAGTTGACCAGCAGACACAAGGTCGCAACGCCGGTTAACTGGCGCAACGGAGAGGAAGTGATTATCGTGCCGACGGTGTCGGATGAAGAGGCAAAAGCCACCTATCCAGAGGGTTTTACCACCCACAAGCCTTATTTAAGAACCGTCAAACAACCCGATTGATGCGGTAGCCGGTATAAACCGCCCGCCAAAGGCGACAGCGGGCGGTTTACGCACCGGCAGCCAGGGCTTCATCGACCCACTGCAAGGTGCGATTGTGGCAATTCAACAACTGTTCCTGAGACAACCGCAGGCGTTGACAGTGAGCGTCGAGGTTTTGCCAGAGGCCTTGTTCAAAATCCCGAACAAGTTCCAGCACCGCGGCGATGCGCGCGCCTTCGCTCGGGACCTCCAATTGATAGTTACCCAGCAGCGCGTCCTGCACTGCGGGAGATAGTGGCACGGCTTCGAGGATATCCTCCATGGTTCGGCCCATCATGGCATCCGCCAGAGAAAACAGACCGGTAATAAACAGATCGTCGCCCTGGTCGCGCATACTCACGTGCTGCGCCAGTTGCTCTCCCAAATGAGCCCGGGTCAACGCCGTCTTCAACAGCTCCGGAGACCGGTCACCACACAAGTCTGCCATAGCGACAAAAGACACCCACTTGCGCAGCTCCTGCAAGCCCATGTAAACGACTGCGTGCTTGATTGAAGTGACTTTCTTGGTAAACCCGAAAGCTGCGGAGTTGATCAGCCTGAGCAGCTTGTAGGTCAGCGACACATCGCGCTTGATGGCGAGCACGATATTTTCCACGTCGAACTCGGGGTCGTTGGCTGCGCGCACCAGCTGCATCTTGCTCAGCTGGTTTTCCGGCAAGCGCTGGCCCGGCAGTATTTCCGGGCGAGCAAAAAAATAACCCTGGAAAAACTCAAAGCCCTCTTCCCGCGCCTGCACGTATTCTTCCCGCGTTTCTATTTTTTCCGCGAGCAATTGAATGTCTCTGCCCTCAAGCCGGCTAACGATGGAGGCCCTGTCCACAGCGTCGGTCAGGGAATAATCGACCTT
>DJFY01000097.1:42122-43948 GCA_002431545.1 Cellvibrionales bacterium UBA5860
AAGTCATCGAGCGCGAGTGTATAGCCGGCATCTCGCAACTTTTTACAGGCTGCCAGCACGCCTTCGTGAGCCGGTACGTCCTCCAGAATTTCGATCACTACGCCTTCCCTGGGCAGATAAAAGCCATAATCATTGAGCAGGAGATGTTCGGTAAAATTGACGAAAGCGCGTTTTTCGCCGGTCAGGGTCGTGACATTGTTCAGGATGAAGTTATCCATCATCACGTTGACGGTGGCCTGGTCACTGTCGACATCGGGAAAGGCGTTATCTGGATTGGAGCGAAATAGCAGCTCGTAGGCTACTACATCGCCCTGTATATTAAATATAGGCTGACGCGCGATTAGGAAATCCATGAAATGGAAATGCTTCTTGTTGATTACCCTAAAACCATGTGCTGACTGCTCATTGCTCGCAGCAATTTAGCATGCCGCCCAACTGCCAACTCACTGGAAGCAGGACACCGGTAAACGGCGCTAATGGGAAGCTACAACTCCAGCAAGCATCATACCCACTTCGCGCTGCGCGCGGCGCCGATCAACTCACGTTTTAGCGATAATCGCCTCGGCAAATTCACTCAGGCCACGTTTCAAACCTTCTTTATCGGCGGCTGGCGGTGTGATCATCATTCGCGACACACCGAAGTCCCGGTATCGGCTCACTTTGCCTTCATCCGGCATGCCAGCGGCCACCGTGAGTTCTATCTCTTCGGGATTACGTCCCAGCTTGGCGCACTCGTCACGCATGGCATCCAGCAGCGCAGGCAATGTCTTCATACTGCCGGACGCCGGATAAAAACCGTCGCCAATACGGGCGGCACGGCGCGCCGCACCTTCGACGTTGCCACCGACAATAATCGGCACGCCGGGCTTTTGTACGGGTTTGGGATTGGAGTTTTGTGGCCCCCAGTTGTAAAAACGGCCGGAGAACGCTTCTGGCTCCGGTTGCCACAGGGAACGAATCGCCTGCGCCGCCTCCTCTGTCCTCGCGGCTCTTTCCTTGAAGGGGATCCCGACCGTTTCCATCTCTTCTTTTAACCAGCCGATACCCACACCCATCATAGCTCGCCCCCGTGAAAGCACGTCGAGTGAAGCCCATTCCTTGGCCACATAGAGCGGATTGCGTTGCGGCAAAATCATTATGCCGGTTGCCAGCCGAAGACGTTTTGTCATACCCGCCGCATAAGAGAGCGCGACCAGTGGATCCGGGATCGGCGCTTTCTCTCCACCCGGAAAGCGGCCATCCTTGTTATAGGGGTACTTCGACTGAAATCCCTGAGGTAAAACCACATGTTCGACTGCCCAGATGGACTCAATACCGACGTCTTCCGCGGTCAGAACCAGCGCTTCAAAAAGTTCGGGGTCCGCGAAAGGCCCCGCAGTCGCAAACGAAATGCCAAACTTCATCTCTTTGTACCCCCGTTGTCTTTTTTACCCTATCGACTTTGGTGACGATCCCCTGGGCGCAGTTGCTGCATCAGCGGCACCAAATTTCGGCGCTAAATCTACTCTGAATGCCCAGATGCGGCTGCAGGTTTATTGGCCTGGGTCACTTGGAATGTAACAGCAGTCAAACCGGGTTGCCAACTTTTCATCATATGCCTCTTCCGCGAATACGCTTCCCGGGACCGCGTCCACACCGCTCGTTACACTTTAAATTGGCTCAGGCCAATTTCGCTCGCGCAGGGAGTCGCGCCCATTGCAAAGCCCTGCGGTAACGCTATCATGTGGCGCTCAAAAAACTGTGTACTATCAATATAATCAACGGATGACTCAGTGCGAACACAATGCGATGCAAACATACCAGACCGGATCATCCGCCCTGCTACA
>DJFY01000097.1:44226-55566 GCA_002431545.1 Cellvibrionales bacterium UBA5860
ACGCAGCCGGCAGTTTTCGCAAGCTCTGTTTTGCGCTGTGTGCCACCGCGATCTGCCTGCTCACCGGCTGCGTCCGTTATATCGAAGTGCCGGCGCCGCCAGTCGAACCTCTGGCCTGCGAAGCTCTTCCAGGACCAACCGAATGTATTCCTGCGCCCCTGCCAGAAAAGGCATGTGCGCCGGTCTGGCCAACCCCCGTTTGCCCTGAGCCCAAGCCCTGCCCCGCTTGTCCGGCCCGGCTGGCCGGCAAGAAAGTGGTGTTCGGGGAATACGAATCCGCCGTCATTGACCCACCGGGTATCAAATACCGGGCGAGAATCGACACCGGAGCCGCGAGCACTTCGGTGCACGCCACGGATATCAAGGCATTTGAACGGGACGGTCAGGACTGGATCCGCTTCACACTTGTCAACCCCGAAGGGGACAAATCCACTACTCTGGAACGCAAACGTATTCGCAAGGTCCGTATCAAGCAAGCCAACGACAGCATTGACCGCCGTGTCACCGTTATGCTGGCGATTCACATCGGCGACATTAAAAGGACCATCGAGGTGACTCTCACCGATCGATCGGACATGGAGTATCCCGTCCTGATTGGTCGAAACTTCCTGATCGATAAGGCCATTGTCGATGTCAGCTTGCGTAATGTCACCAAATAAACGGCCTCTTTTATGACTTCGCGTAGTCAGATAAAACTGTTGTCGGCCGTGCTGATTAGCGTTGGCGTCGGTCTTACCCTATACAAGTTTTTCTTTTTGCACTTCCCCTTGATGCCAGGCAGTGTGCGCACAGTCTGGAGTGTCGAAGCAAAAATAACTTTTGACGCAGAGGGTGGCGCCATTGAGGCCAACCTGGCTCTGCCGGGCGATCAGCACAGTTTCGAGATTCTCGATGAAACTTTCGCATCGTCAGGCTACGACTTCAGCATTGAATCCAACAATAACCAGCGCCGGGCTATTTGGAAGAGCGAGACCCAGGATGGCGAACAAAACCTCTACTACAATTTGCAAATCACGAATAATGAGCACGCTGCCATTCCCGCTGACATAACGGCTCCGTCGCGTCCGACTACCGCAGCGGCCTGGTTACCAGCAGAACGGGAAGCTGCCCTGGGTATCATCGAGACCGCCAAAGCACGTAGCGGCCCTGATCGGCCAATCATCCAAGAATTACTCGCCATGATTGGCGCCGAAACCCCCTCCGAGGATGTGCACCTGTTGCTGTCCTCCGCAGACAGCCCAAGTAAAGCAGCATTGGCCATCCATCTGTTGGCCGAACTCGGCATCTATGCCCATTTGATACGCGGCGTCAAGCTCGAGAACCGGGCACACAATAACCCTCCCATTGAATTGGTCGAGATCTATGAGTCCGGCAACTGGATTACCTACGACCCGCGAACCGGTGAAAAAGGTCTGCCCGAGTCATTTTTTATCTGGCAGCGAGGCGGCCCCTCACTGCTCGATCTCACCGGCGGTAGCAAATCAAAAATTCGGTTTTCTTCTCTGTCAAACGTAATCCCGGCGAAAAACGTCGCTCTGAAACTGGCCAGGGAAGAAACGGTTGCATTGGTCGATTTCAATATCTATAGCCTGCCGGTAGAAAAGCAGACTGTCTTTAAATCGCTGTTACTGGTACCTATCGGAGCACTGGTCGTCGTCATGTTCCGCATTCTTGTCGGTGTCCGCACGTCCGGCACTTTTATGCCGGTATTGATAGCTTTGGCATTTATCCAGACCACTTTGCTAACCGGTATCGGCATCCTGCTGGTGCTGGTGGCCAGCGGTCTCTGGGTACGGTCTTATTTCAGCAAGATGGATCTGCACATGGTGTCACGCATCGGTGCGGTACTCATTATCGTTGTCGTGCTGATGGCTGGTTTCAGCGTGCTAAGTCATAAACTGGGCTGGGACGAAGCATTGAATATGACTTTTTTCCCAATGGTAATTTTGGCCTGGACCATAGAGCGTATGTCCATCACCTGGGAGGAAGAGGGCCCCCGGGAGGTCGCGATTCAGGGGGGCGGCAGCCTGCTGGTCGCTGTCTGCGCGTATTTCGCGATGACCAACAAGCTGGTGGAACACCTGACGTTTAACTTTCCGGAACTATTACTTGGCGTGCTCGGTCTCATTCTGCTGCTGGGTCAATACACAGGTTTTCGCTTGCTCGAACTACATCGATTTCGCCATATGGATACCTGACGCCAATGTGGTGGGCGCGACGCAAACGACTGCGTGAAAACGGTATCGTTGGTATCAACGAGCGCAATATAGCGTTAATCAGCCGCTACAATGAACGCGCTAATTTCCCCCTGGTCGATAACAAACTACTCACCAAACGAGCAGCGCAGGCGGGAAATATCGCAGTCCCCGAACTCCTCGGAGTCATCGATACCCCCTACCAACTGCGGAGGTTACCAGAGCTACTTAGGCCCCTGCGGGAATTTGTCGTCAAGCCGACGAGGGGCAGTGGCGGTAAAGGCATTTTGGTGCTGAACAGGCATGACGATGGACAGTTCGCCAAGCCTGGTGGCCAACTATTAACGATAGAGGATATCCGCCACTATATCTCAAATATCCTCAGCGGCGTTTATAGTCTGGGAGGCAGACCGGATGCTGCCTTTCTCGAGGCACTGGTAGCGAGCGACCCCATATTGCACCAGTACGCTTTTCAGGGATTGCCGGACATACGCGTGATTATCTTCCTCGGGTACCCCATCATGGCGATGATGCGCTGCCCTACCCGCTTGTCCGACGGCAAAGCCAATTTGCACCAGGGCGCTGTCGGGGTCGGGATCGACATCTCGACAGGCACGGCTCTGCGCGCGGTACAGAACAACAACGTTGTCATCAATCACCCGGACACGGGCGTGAATTTCTCCAACCTGATCATTCCGGACTGGACCAATCTTCTGCATCTTGCCGCCAGCTGCCACGAACTTACCGGGCTGGGCTACCTGGGTTGCGACATCGTCGTAGATCGTGATCACGGCCCTTTGATACTAGAACTAAACGCCCGCCCCGGGCTCAGTATTCAGACTGCATCCGGTATGGGCCTGCGCAGTCGTGTGAACACCATACAACAGCTGGCCAACTGCGACTGGCCTATTGAAAAAAGAGTCGAATACGCCATGGAAAATTTTTCCGCGAGACCCGACGCCAACTGATCACGGCCTGGCGACATAATTGTCGCCGGCAAAACCATTCCGCCACAATCAATTGCCGATGCCGGCGAGATCGAGTCCCGGGCAGAGCTTGCCAAGGGGCTTGGCCAGCACCTGCAAGGCGTTGGCCAGGAGCGTCGGCTGCGCTGCCGCGGTGGGATGCAGGCCGTCCGCCTGCATCAGTGCATCATTCGTTGCGATACCTGAAAGAAAAAAATCCAGAAACGGCACCTGCTCCGCTGCGATGGCGCGCCGCATCGCCTGTTCAAACAACTTGCTGTAGGCCTCGCCATAGTTGGGTGGAATCAAAATACCCAACACCACAGGCTCAGCACCCGCGGCGCGGGTGGCGCGCACCATAGTAACCAGATTACGTTCCATCTGACCGGGCGAAAGCCCCCGCAATCCATCGTTCCCGCCCAGTTCGATGACCACTATGCGCGGTTGCCATCGGGCCAGCAGCCCAGGCAGACGCGTCACGCCCCCGGCTGTAGTCTCGCCGCTAAGCGAAGCATTTTGCACAGTGAATCCAGGGCAATCGACCTCCAGCGCCTTTTCCAGCAGGGCCACCCAACCCTTTGACTTGTCAATACCGTAGGCAGCGCTGATACTGTCTCCCAACACGAGAAGACCCGTCCCTTGCCGCGCCGCCGGTGCCACGCTGGCCGGGGCCTTGACCTGAATACGTTTACCGAGGCTGTTTGGCGGTGACTTCGCCTCGTGCAGTTCTGCCGTGGCGACGTGAAAAAGTCCGCATCGCAGACAATCGGAACTCGAGAAAATATCTCGACTCTGAGCTATCGCCGGCACGAGCGCCACGAGTACGATAGAGGCAAAGGAGCGAAGTATCAGGGATTTCACAATCGACTGCTTCCCAAATAAATGATGAATAAAGCAATACAGGTCGACACACCAGAACCAAGGATCGACCCAGCCACACAGCTGCTCAGCGCCAGCAAGGTCAGTAAAACCGTACCCGGCCCGGAAGGCAACCTCTCACTGCTAAAAGCGGTCGACTTCGCTGTAGACGCCGGACAAAGCATCGCTATCACCGGCCCCTCCGGCAGCGGCAAATCGACGCTGCTGGGCATCCTCGCCGGCCTCGACACGCCGAGTAGCGGCACGGTGACCCTGGGATGCCAACCCTTCAGTGATCTCGACGAAGACGCGCGGGCGATCTTACGCGGCCGGTATTGTGCGTTCGTATTTCAGCACTTCCATCTGGTCAACGACCTGAACGCTTTGGAGAACGTTATGTTGCCACTCGAACTGCAGCACCGGAGCGATGCCAGGGCGGAGGCAAAATCATGGCTCGAACGAGTCGGTTTGCGTGACAGACTTCGGCATTTCCCTGCGACGCTGTCCGGTGGCGAACAACAACGGGTCGCTTTGGCGCGGGCTTTTGCCGTAACGCCAAAGCTGCTGTTCGCCGACGAACCGACCGGCAGCCTAGACCACGCCAATAGCGAACGTATTATCGATCTGCTTTTTGAACTCAACCGGCAAGCGGACACAGCACTCGTGCTGGTGACTCACGATGAAGCACTTGCCGCCCGCTGCGACCGCCGCTTTCAACTGGAAGCCGGTCGTTTGCTGACCGAAGATCGCCGAGCCCTGCCCGATTAGGCGGAGCGAGTATCTCAATGAAGTATCTTTATAGACACTGGCGCGACTCCGCGTTTCAACTGCTGGCTCTGGCGCTAGTGATCGCGGCTTTTACCCTGTCGACAATGGTGCTGCTCCGGGCCGAACTGGAGGAGCGCTTTGCCGTGCGAACCGCAGAAATGCTCGGTGGCGAGCTGGTATTGAGCGGTACTCAGGCCGCTGACACCGAACAGTTAGGCAAGCTCAATGCTCGAGGTAACATTCGAACCACCGCGCTCGTGGACTTTTCCACGGTGTTGGTCCACCAAGAAAATCTGTTGCTGGTCAGTGCCCGCGCCGTGGATCCAGCCTATCCCCTCTACGGCAACATCGAAACTGCGGCGCTGCGTTTTGCCGCAACAGAGGCCGCCGGCGGCGGGCCCGCCGCTGGCGAACTCTGGGTCGCCGATCAGGTGCTGGACCGTCTGGGGATCGACATCGGGGATACCATTCAGGTGGGCAGCAAGGACCTGCGAATCAGCCAGGTCGTGCGCCAGCTGCCAGACCAAAGTGCCGGGTTCTACAGTATGAGCCCTCGCATCCTGTTTAATCGTGCGGACCTGGAAGCGACCAGAATACTAGGCCCCGGCACGCGCGTGCGCCACCGTCTAATGATCGCGGCGCCACCGGCGGTAGCACTCGAAATCGAAGAACAACTGGATGACACTCTGAGGCTCGATCAACGCCTGGAAAATGTCACCGACGCTGCCGTACGCAGCATGGGTCCCCTACGGCAACTCACGTTGTGGGCCAATCTGGGTGTTTTGCTGGTCAGCTTGCTATGCGGGGCCACCGTCTACCTGGCCACTGCGTTACGGGTGCGGCAACGCACTCGCCTGGCCGGCTTGTTGCGTAGTTTCGGTGCCACGCGACAACAAATCGTACGCCAACTGCTTGGCACCGAAGCCTTGTCGGTTATACCAATCACCCTGCTGGGCAATACGCTCGCACTGATCTTAGTCTCCCTGCTGCGCTTCTGGCTGGACTGGCAAAGTCCGCTGGCGGCTGCGCCCCGACACTGGATCATGATCGTTGTCGGTCCAATGGCCCTGTGGGCCGCTTTTGCCCTCCCCAAACTGTCCTCCCTGGTCAGCGTGCCCGCAGTCTCAATTTTGAATCAGAACGACGTCCGCCAGAACTCGACACCCCTCGAATTGCTGGCTGCCCTGGGCGCACCGGTACTGATTGCCGGGCTGTTAACTGATTCCTTGCGCGACCTCGGCATCCTGTTACTCATACTTGTTCTGCTTGCCGTGTGCATCCCACTGTTAGTATGGCCGCTGTTGCGCAGTCTCGAGGCAGTGGGCTCGCGCATGTCTTTAGCGCCGCGGCTGGCCCTGCGCCGCCTGGCTCGACGCCCGTCACTGTCGATTCCCCTAATGGCGTCCCTGATTGCCGCCATGGTTGTACTGACCCTCGCCGTGGGAATCGGCTACCGCCTGATCGAGGACTGGCGCATGCGTCTGCCGGAGCGTGCACCCAATCATTTTGTGCTTAACCTCTTCGACCAAGACCGCGAGATGTTCCAGGCGTGGTTGCACGAACACGGGGCCGAAGGGCAACCCCTGTATCCCATCGTTCGCGGTCGCCTGGCCGAGATCAATGGCCAGGTCGTTAACCGCGCAGTCACCAAGGAGAGAGAAAGACGCAACGAAGCGGTTAACCGCGACCTGGCGCTGACTGAAGCCGGCGACATGCTGGCCAGTAACCGGATCGAAGAAGGCAGCTGGCATCCTCGACCGGGGACTGTCTCCGTCGAGCAAGAACTGGCGCAACGCCTGGGCATTGCACTGGGAGACCGACTGACTTTCACCACCAGCCGCAGCTCAATTGAGGCAACCGTGGCCAGCATTCGGGCCGTAGACTGGGATACCTTTGAACCCAACTTTTACTTCATGTTTACCCCCGGTTCGCTGACCGACCAGGACATAACGTGGCTGACTGGCTTCTGGCTGCCCGAAGGCGACGGCCAACGGTTGGCGACTCTGATGCAAGCTCTGCCGCACATCACTCTGTTCGACGTCAACGCCCTGCTGCGCAAAGCGGAGGATATCGTCAGCCAGGCCAGCAGTGCAGCGGCGCTGTTGGCCGCTTTACTCATGCTGGCTTCGCTGCTCGTGCTCGCCGCCGGTCTTGCCAGCGGGCAGGAACAACGGGGCAGGGACAATGCTTTACTACGCACGCTCGGCGGCAGCAGACACCTGATTCGTCGAGTGGTGTGGCTAGAGTTCCTGACGCTTTGCACCAGCGCCGCCGTCAGCTCTCTGGCCATCGTCGCTGCAGTTCTGTTTCCGCTGTCGGCCCGGCTGTTTGAAGAAACGCCGCATTTTGCCAGCTGGCAAGTGCTACCTTTACCGCTGGCGATGGCGATCGCGCTGTATGCTGTTTGGCGCAGTCGAGGTGCCATGCGAAAATCGCCGTTAATGTTGTTACGCGAAGGTGCGGCATGACCAAGCCACGAAGTGGTCCGACGGCGAGAAATTATTAATCTAAGTCAAGACACAAAATGGCAGACCCGACGAACGAAACCAAACCCAGCAAACAGGGGAAAGGACTCGATGCCGTCGTATTCGCCACCGGCTTTCCCGTCGATGTAGAAATGTGTCCGGAAGTCGCCGCTAAGGGTGACGATAGGTTTGCCTTGAGCTGATAACCACTCGACAAAGAAACGATAAACACTGTTAAGCATTCTGATCAGGGAGAAGTACCATTAACACATTAACCGTAACCCCCTCGCCCTACGATTTCAGTCCCGTACACGACGCCATGCAGAAATATGTCGAAGGCAATCTGGTGAGCTGCCTTTCGGCAGTTATCATGAAAGGCACCGATGTCGTCGATTTCAAAACCTGGGGCTATATGGATATCGAAGCGCAACGGCCAATGACCGACGATGCCATTTTTCGCATGTATTCCAACACCAAGATCGTCACCTCAGCCGCGGCAATGATTCTTTACGAGGAAGGTGCTTTTCAGTTGGATGACCTGGTGACCCAATACATCCCTGAGTTTGCCGACCTGAAGAAACTGCGCAAGGGCGCCAAGGAGCTGGACGATACCGATACCCTGGAAAACATTCCCACCATCAGTAACCTGTTCACCCACACCGCCGGTTTTGCCTACGGGCTGTTCCCCAACAACCCGGTGGATGTGGCTTATACGGACCAGCGCATGATGGGTATGGAGTCCACACTGGAGGAGATGATCGGCAAGCTGGCTAAATTACCGCTGCTGTTCGAACCAGGCGAGCGCTGGAATTACAGCATCAGTATCGACATTCTGGCGCGGCTGGTGGAAATCTGGTCGGGCAAAAGCTTCATTGAATTTCTCAAGGAGCGCATTTTTGATCCGCTAGGCATGGTGGATACGGACTTTTATGTGCCGAAAAAAAACCACCACCGCATCACCACTAATTATTCGCCGGTGGATATGCGGAATCCAATGACCCCAGGCCTGAAGCCCTGCCCCGACATCATGATCGGCAGCATCCTGGAACCGAAAAACTTCCTGTCCGGCGGCGGTGGCCTGGTGTCCACCATGCAGGATTACACCACTTTTATTCGAATGATTGTCAATGGAGGCGAGTGGCAGGGTAAACGCATTCTTTCCGCGGAATCAGTTGAACTGATGCATACCAACCAATGTCGGGAAGGCGTCAAGGTTAAACTGCCTACCTGGGATATGCCCAATACTGTATTCGGCCTGGGTTTTGCCATTAAAAATTCGCCGGCCGAGGGTGAGCCAGACAGCGCCATCGGCGAGTATCACTGGGGCGGTATGGCCGGCACCCATTCATGGATTTCGCCAAAGGCCAACCTTTCAGCCCTGCTGTTCACACAGCGAGCCTACGGCTTCTGGCACCCTTTCAGCCACGAATTCAAGCGAATGGTATATCAGATCGCGGGTTAAAGTACCGCACTGCGCGGCTGAATTTTTGCGAGCTGACTTGAAAGAAGGCCGTAAAAAACGGCCAAAGGAATGATCGTTATCGGCTATACGGCGCTGTCGAACAAAAGACCACGCAACGCATCAAGGCTTTTAGCCGCTTTCAGGGCTGCCTCATTGGGCACCTGAATGACCACCTCACCGGTATCCTGGTCTATAACTTTGACCACCTGACGATTGATAGCCTCGTCCACGGAAAATTCGACGGAAAGATTTGAATCCTTGAGCGCGCGATTCAAGTCGGCGACCGCCTGGGACACCTCCTGCGCGTTCCCAGAGGTCGGCGCAGCGCCCGCCACTGGTGCGGCGGGAACGGAAACATTAGCGCTGTCAGGCGTCGCCGCCTTGGCTACACTGGTGCCACCTGTCCGAGAGACAGGCTGAGGCAGCTTTGTTGTCGATATCTGTTCCGTCATGTCCGGACTCAATCTCATGTCAATCTTGACTGCCGCCGGCCAACCAACTTTTGGATGGCACAGAGGCTCGTCGTATGTATCGACAAGGATTATTGAAACTTTAGGGCCTGTGTCACACTACAAAGCGGAATTGTCGCCACATCAATCCCTGGCAACCGTCGTCTGAACGCTGAAATCGGACAGCAACCACGCCAGAAAAGCATGCAGAAATAAGTTTATTTTCGATAAAAATCAATGGCTTGCAATATTTCAGCAACAACAGAAAAAACCGGGCAACGAACCCAAAAACAACGCTCTTTGCCGCGACGGGAAGACCGAATCATACAGCTGAATATATGAGAACCAGCGCACACTTTTTGGCTATTGAGCTCGGGCAAACGGGCAATTCAATGGCCAAATAGCGTGCTGCTCTTGAGGCTCTTAAACTGAAACCATAAGCCAACCCGGTATCATCAACGCCATCGAGTCACGGCGCGTTTTGCCGAGTGGCCAATGCGGGGATCATAGCCCGCTTACAATGGCCCGCATTCACTCGCTAGGATTTCGATTTAAAGTTGTAGTTGTCCATACTGAAAAACACGCTGGTCAACCACTGTTCTAACGAGGTCGATGGTCTGATGAACGGACTGTCGCCATGACGATCAATATAGTAGCTATTTGATGCGCCACAATTTCCCGCCTGAAAAATAGTGTACTTGGTGCGCCGCTGAATCTTTTCAAAATTCTTGTCGTTGGCCGATTTCTTTACTTCAATGTAGTTGGCATTACGTTTTTCAGCCGCTTTCAGGCAACGTACCAGATGGCGTGTCTGGGTTTCTATCATGCCAAAATAAGAAGCTGTACAAACGCTGTATGGCCCCATGATCATAAAGAAATTAGGGAACTGCGGAACCGTTGCTCCCTCAAAAGCCTGGTAACGATTCTCTTCCCAGAAGTCGCTGATTTCTAACCCATTGAGCCCATAAACTCGAAAAGTCGGGACACTGCCTTTCTGAAACACTTGAAATCCAGTACCGAAGATCAGTGTGTCTATCTCGCGTTCCTTACCACTTTCGGTGACAACGCTAGTTTCGGTAATGCGTTCGATCGGATCGGTCACCAATTCGACATTTTCCCGGTTAAACACGGGGTAGAATTTATTAGTAAAACTCGGACGTTTACAGCCAAAATCATATTTTGGGATTAGTTTTTCCTGTATCTCCGGGTCGTCGACCTGACTGCGAATATGCTTAATGCAGACCTTTTCCAACCATTTAATCATCCACGACAGCTGCTTGTTGAACACCAACCCATTGATCATGATGGCATCGGTAAACACTTGCATAATTGTTCGCGCCACGCGTTGCAATCCGGGCACGTAGCGAAAACCCTTTTTCAACCACCCGGGAATGGGCATATCTTTTTTCGGTAACAGCCAGATGGGTGTGCGCTGATATACGTCGAGGCTCTTGAGTTTCGGAACAATTTCCGGAATCACCTGGATCGCCGTCGCACCGGTACCGATGAAGCCGACCCGTTCGTCTGTTAGATCATGGCTGTGATCCCAACGACCGGTGTGCATTTTTTTACCCTTGAAGCTTTCGATACCCTCTATATCGGGCAACTGGGGCAACGTCAGGTAACCGGTAGCACTCACCAGGTAACGCGAAGTAAAGGTCCGGCCGTCCGCCAGATGAGTGACCCAGACATTGTGTTCCTCATCGTAAGCCGTCTTGGTGACATCACAGTTGTAGCGCAAGTGCGCGGTGATACCGTATTTCTTGGCACAGTGCTCGGCATAGGCTTTTAGTTCAGGCCCGGGCGCATAAAGGTTCGACCAATCTGGGTTTTGTTCAAAACCAAAGGAATAAGTAATCGTCGGCACATCCACCGCCAGGCCTGGATACGTGTTATCGCGCCAGGTCCCACCGACGCCGTCTGCCTTTTCCAGAATAATGAAATCGCCAAAGCCCTTCTTGAGCAACCTGATACCCGTCCCCAGGCCAGAAAAACCGCAGCCAATAACCACGATATCGTGATCAATCGTCGGTGCGGCTGATGACTGCTCTTTGTATTCCTTTGTCGTGTCTACCGCTGCAAGTGCCATTTTGTATACCTTATTATGTTCAGGACGCGTAAATTAAGTGGTACGTCAAGTAAGTAGCGCGGCTATCGTTCGATGAAATTAGCGTTCGA
>DJFY01000097.1:55815-97109 GCA_002431545.1 Cellvibrionales bacterium UBA5860
GATGAAATTAGCGTTCGATGAAAATAGCGTTTGATGAAAAAAGTCCAATCACTGGCAAACTGTGATAGACGCTAAAAACTGCAATCAAAGCGCGGACGCCCAGGCCCAATTCAGAAAAAACGACTAACCGCAATGTGTTTACACATTTCAACGGTGGAATTTACGATGCCCCGGTAAAGCTGTCAATTAGCGCCCACGCTTTTCAAATCTTCCCCGGTCGCCAACACGAAGGACAACGTCTCACCATGTCGCCGACAATACCAGTGAACGATGCAGGTGGGGTGGGGTTAACGAGGCGAGTTCAGGAAATGCTGGACGAAGCTCACCAACGATGGAAGAATCGAGCGCGATAATAATGATTATCAGAGTACGCACTTCACCATGCAGCTCTAAACCACTACAACAAGTTACCACAACACTTATAAATCAGGAGGGTTTTATGTCCAGTCTAGAGGGCAAAGTCGCACTGGTCACAGGTGCGGCGCGAGGTCAGGGTGCCGCCGAGGCAAAACTATTCGCCGAAAGAGGCGCGCGCGTCATGCTCGCTGACGTACTCGACGAAGAGGGTAAAAAAACCGCTGCCGAACTCGGCGAGGCCGCTGACTACATCCATCTCGATGTCACCGATGAATCCCAGTGGCAGGCCGCAGTCAAGGCTACCGTGGCAAAGTTCGGCAAGTTAACCGCGCTGGTCAACAACGCCGGTATCGCCGACATGAATGCGTTGACACAAATGTCGGTCGAGCAGTACATGAAGACCATTCAAATTAACCAGGTGGGCGTTTTTCTGGGCATGAAAAATGTTGCCGGTGCCATGCAGGAAGCCGGGGGTGGCGCAATCGTCAATATTTCATCCATCGCGGGCATGTTGGGCGCGGTAGGTGGCATCGCCTATTGCGCCAGCAAGTTCGCAGTGCGCGGCATGACCAAGGTGGCGGCGCTGGAACTGGGTCCGCTTAATATTCGAGTCAACTCGATTCATCCCGGTGGCATCATGACCCGCATGCTGACCGACGCCGGACTCACATCCGACGGCGCCAACGACATGTTCTCGGCAGCTCCGGTGGGCCGCATCGGGCAACCCGAGGAGATGGCAGCACTGGCCGCTTATCTGATTTCCGATGACAGCTCCTATTCTACGGGTTCGGAATTCGTCGCCGACGGCGGACTGACTGCAGGTTTCGCGCTGGAATAAACCACTTAATTACAAGTTAACGAGCGGAGGCCCTAGCCTGCGGCATCCACCCCAAGGGTCAGGCTACCCTCCAGCTCGGCACTCGAATCGACATCGACGATGGCGTGACGCGTCGCCATCATGATATCTCGGTAATATTGTTGCAGGGCTTCACCATCGTAGGCAGCGTGGGCGCCGGCGCCAACAAATAGCCGATCAGCCGCTCTCCGGCACAATTCCGTGGCGTATGTTGCCTGCCAGCGAATGCGGGCCTGGGTAGGCATATCCGGCGGCGTTCTTTCCTGCGCGACCTGGTCAAAGGCACGACAGTTGAGATCCAGCAAGGACTCGGCGCAGACAATCTCTCCGGTCGCTTCGGCGACGCGACGTTGGATACCGGCACTGCGCGCTTTGGCGCCAGCGCCTTCTCCACTGTAGATATCGGGCCTGACTCGCGTGCGCTCGACAAACAGCTCAAGCATCTCTTTCGCCATACCCAGTATGCTACCCGCCAGTTGGGTGCCAAGACTGCATAAGACCGGCACGAAATAGTGTCCGCTCTGTTGCGCGGCTGCATGCGGGCTGTGACCGGTAAACAGCTTACCTGTCGGCATCGCGCGATGTTCGGGCACAAAGACATCGTGCAGCAGAATATCCTTGGAGCCGCTGCCATGCATGCCGAGCGTATACCAGGTGTCGTCGACCTCGACATCGCTCCTGGGAACAATCACGTGCAGACTTTGCGGACCACTTACGCCATCGGCGCGCGCGGCACCGATCAACAGCCAGGGTGAGTGATCGACACCCGAGCAGTATTGCCAGCGACCGCTCACGCGCCATCCGCCCTCTTCTGGTCTGAACTGCCCCTGGGATGCCAGGGTGCCGGCAATCATGATATCCGGTCCGTCTGCGAAAACCTCTTCGCGGCAGGCATCTGAGAAACCTGCAGAGACCCAGCTGTGGGCCCCACACACCATCATGACCCAACTCGTTGCAGGACAGGCCCGGGCAGTTTCCATGCAGGCGAATACCTGGGATCGCAGTGGCGCCTCAAAACCACCATTGGGCGCCGGCACCAGCAGGCGCATCAGGCCTGCGGCCTTGATAGCCGAGATCGACTCTGTCGCGACGCTTCGGGCGCGTTCGGTATCTTCGCGATGGCTCCGCAGTTGGGGCATCACCCCATCAATGACTGGCCCAAACTGGGCGATTTCCGGTGTTTTCAGTGAAGCCACTCAAACCCTCCTAACGAAACACAACCGACACACGCGTTTAACGCGGCGCCAACAATTCAATTGCCTTGCGTGTCGCAACCAGTCGATCCTCGTTCACCGGACTGACCGCCAGCACGGGCATGCCCGCGCCTGCCTCGTGAAAAGCCGCCAATTGCTCCCGGCATTGCGACGCGGGGCCAAAGACACACACCTGCTCCACCATTCTGTCGCTGACCCGGGTCGCGGCCAGCCTGCGGTCACGATCCCGCCAGGCCTGTTCCAGGGCAGCTACTTCCGCTTCGAACCCACTGGCGCGCCATTGCTTGCGATAGTTGGGCATCTGGGCAAAAAACGCCAGATTGTAACGGGCAGCGGACATGGCGGCGTCCTCGTCATCGCAGACAAAGGTGGGAATACTCATAACGCAATCGATATCATCCGGGTCCTTGCCAACACCTTTGGCGGACTGTTTGGCGATGTCCACCAGCGTTGGCAGGTAGGAGCGCCCGGTGAGGAAGGGCATAATGCCATCGGCCTCGACGCCGCCCACTTCCGCGCTTTCAGGGGTCAATGCCGCCACCAGCACTTGCGAGTCATAGGAAGTCGGGCGGGGCCGAAACAGCCCTTTGCCGCCCTCGCCCCCCAGGTACCGCTTGACGCTACGCGCGTACTCGCGCAGGTACTCCCGGGGTTTATCCATGACGATACCCAATGACTGAAGTACCGCCTTGTGACTCATGCCCAGACCGAGGATCAGACGACCTTCGGTGAGCTCGGTCAGCGTCCAGGCAGTCATTGCCGCCAGATAAGGGTGGCGGAAATAGATATTGGCGATATTGGTACCGACCTTGATGGTGTTTGTCGCTGCGCCGATGGCAAGAGCGTTGGCGAGCGCATCGCCAGCACCCTCGTTCACCAGCATGGCGTCGAAACCGTGGTCTTCTGCCAGTTTACCGAGGGCGACAAACTCCTGTGGCGGGGCATCCGTGACGGTTGAAAGAACCAATCCGAGGCGGTGGCGAGTCATTATTGTTCTCCCTGCTCGATCTCAGGCTTTCGCGCTGCCTCCCGGCGGAAACGGCGCCTTACCTATAACATCATAGACATTCGTATGGCGCCGTCCAGGCGAATTACTTCGCCATTGAGCATTGAATTCTCGACAATGTGGCAGGCCATCCGGGCAAATTCAGCCGGCTTGCCAGGGCGCTTGGGAAAGGGTACCAGAGAAACCATTTTATCGACTCCCGCTTCGCCGACCTCGCTGCGCGCCAGCGGGGTATCGAAAAACCCAGGAGCGATGGTCATCACCCTGATACCGTAATTGGCCAGATCCCGCGCCATGGGCAAGGTCATACCGGCAACACCGGCTTTGGCGGCAGCGTAAGCCGTATCCCCCACCGGGCCGTCGAAAGCAAAAATCGAGGCAACGTTGACGAACACGCCGCGCTCACCATCCTCGTTCAGGGGCTCCAGCGATGCGATGTCCGTGGCGGCGAGACGACAGACATCGAAGGTGCCAGTGAGATTAACGTTGACCACCCGCATAAAATCTTCGAGGGGATGCGGTCCCTTGCGGCTGGTAATCTTGCGGCCAATGCCAATGCCGGCGACATTCATAACAATGCGGGCAACGCCCAGTTTTTCTTTCACCGTAGCCATGGCTGCGGCGACACTGTCGGAATCGGCCACATCCACCTTGACCGCGATACCACCCACCTCATCGGCGATGGCTTTGGCCAGATCTTCGTTTAAATCCAGCACCGCCACTTTGGCGCCTTTTGCCGCCAGCGCGCGCACAGTGTCGGCACCGAGACCGGAAGCGCCTCCGGTAACGATGGCAATTTGATCTTTGATTTCCATCCTGATCTCCTGTATTAACTAATCAAAAATGACAAGCTTTATAAATAAAAAATTCATAATTAGGTGGCGCGCAAGCCCGCATCGAACCGGATCACCTCGCCATTGAGCATGGGATTCTCGCTAATCTGCAAGGCCAGCCTGCTAAGCTCTGCCGGTTTGCCGGCCGACCTGGGAAACGGCACCATATCAACCGCAGTATCCGGATCAGCGCGTAGTAATTCCGCAGCCAGCGCCGAGACCGGATGCGCCGCCAGTGATGACGACGCTTGTATTTTTTACATCCATTGCACTCTTCCTAAGAGCAGACGGATCCTCAACCAGCGCCCAGGCGCACGGCACCGTCAATGCGAATCATCTCGCCGTTGAGCATGGTGTTCTCGGCAATCTGTTGCACCAGCGCGCCGAATTCCAGCGGGTTACCCCAGCGTTTGGGAAAGGGTACGGTGGGAATAATGCTGTCGATCCACTCCTGGGGAATGCCGGAGGCCAGAGGCGTTTCAAACATGCCTGGTGCAATGGTCACGACGCGGATGCCGTACTGAGCCAGATCCCGGGCCATGGGCAGCGCCAGGCCCTGCACCCCGGCCTTGGAGGCGGCATAAGCCGCCTGCCCGATGGGACCATCCTGGGCTACCACGGAAGCGATATTAACGATCACTCCGCGCTCGCCATCTTCATTAAGGGCTTCTGCCCTGGTCAGACGGTGTGCCACGATACGCGCAACATTGAAGGTGCCGGTCAGGTTCACCGCGATCACCCTTTCAAACTCCTCCAGCGGGTGCGGCGCCTTGTCGTTTGCCGTACGAATCGCCACATCGATACCCGCGGCATTTAACAGAATGCGTGGCGTACCCAGGGTATCGACCACTTTATCAACCGCAGCTTCTACCGAAGGACCATCAACCACATCGCATTCCAGGGCCATGCCTCCCAGCTCGGCAGCGAGCTCCTCAGCCAAAGCGCCGTTTCTATCCAGCAGGGCGCATTTTGCCCCCGCTTTGGTCAGCACGCGCGCTGCACCGGCGCCGAGGCCGGAAGCACCACCAGTTATTAACGCCACTTGTCCGTCTACGTTCATTGTTACCTCATCAGCATGTTGGAGTCTGCGATCTAAATTTGTCTGCCGGCAGCATACCAAAGCGGATGCCAAACTTACCTATACACGCCGGGTTTGCGCTGTCCGCGGAAGCCGTCGGGAGTAGCAGTGCTGGCATATTTGCGTTGCCGGCGTATATCTCCCTTAGCGAATCGCGGGCGCGGGGTTGGCGTGCCGCGGCGCGGCCCACCAAAGCAACACGGGGGACACCAGGGCAAGAACAACGCTTACCCATAACATTGCGGCGTAGCCGCCGGTGAGATCAAACAAAAAGCCGCCCAGCCAGGCACCTAGCGCCGCGCCCATAGACCCACTAATCGCCAGAGTGCCAAATATGGTGGGGAAAAAAGGGCTGGCAAACAGATCCCTGGACGTAGCGGGAAAGATCGGCGCGTTGGCTCCGTAGCCCAGACCGACACAGACCGCAAAAGCCACCGCCACCCAGAGCGCAAGTATCGAGGCGAGATAAACCAGCGCCACGACCGCCATAAGATTAAATACCGCAGCCAGCGTATAGGTCACCTCGCGGCCGATGCGATCGGACAGCCGCCCCCAGAAAAGCTGGCCGACAATACTAGAAACACCAATGATGCCGGCAATAAACGAACTTTCGGTTTTGTCGATGCCCTGATCGACCATGTAGGCGAACTGGTGGATCAACAAAATCTGCGCCACACAGGCGCCGGTGAAAAAGCATCCCCCGGCAAGCCAGAACCGGGGTGAGGCAAGCGCCGTATGCAAAACCCAATCGTGGTACAGCGGCGTTTCGAGCGCCGCTTCTGGAGAATCTGTCCCGCTTGCGACATTATCATCCGTGGACGCCGCTACCGGCCCATTAACCGGCGCGGACACCGGGGGCAGCTTCAAAAGAAATAACGCTGCGGGGACGATCCATATCGGCCCGATAGCGGATAACACCAGGAAAGCGCCGCGCCAGCTAAATGCTTCGACCAAAAGGTTGATAATTGGCACGCCGACGAGAATGCCAAAGCCGACGCCGCCAAGGGCGAACCCCAAAGCGGTGCCTAAATTGTCCCCATACCAACGCTCGACGCAGACGATAAACGGCACCCAACCCGCCATGGCTATGCCCGCGGCACTGATAACCCCGAAAGTGATGTACAGCTGCCACCAGTTCTGCACCTGGGAAGTCAGGGCCATGCCGACGGTAAACAAAATGCCACCCAGAGCGATGACACGATGCGCGCCATAGCGCTCGATAAGCCGACCAATAAAGGGTCCGGAGAGACCGTGAACCACGCTCACCACCGAGATTGCGCCCGCTGTCAACGAACGACTCCAACCCATATCTTCGACCAGGGCCACGAGAAAAACCGCATAGGCAAACCAGACACCGTAGACGACGCCCAGCGTGATAAACGCTACGAGCACGGCAACGGGCCCGTGAAACCCCCGAATTGGCATGAGCATTCCTTATTAAAACGGATGTAATGCGAAAAACTGTGGCCCCCGAGCCTGGTGCAACGCAGGCCACTTGGGCGCGCAGGCGCGGAACAATGGCGATCCTCGGTTATTACAGAATCCTTGTGCCCCCGAAACAGGCGGCTGCGCACCTTAAAACTACGTGCTGGGTAGTGGTCTAACGCTGGTTCGCGATTGTTATATGCTCCTGATAAGCCTCTCGACCATAAGAAAAGAAGCCCATCGACCCGAGCTACGGCAACGCCATCGAAGCCACACCTCAAGACCGCCACACGCAGCCAAACACCCGAGAGCGCAACTAGAACAAACCAGTTAATCCACTTGTCTGGAAAGTGTCAACCACAACGGAGCAGCTCTGCAACCCTGTATCGGTTTTTCCATCGCCAGCAACTACTGCGTCGAAGCAATATCCAGTGAGTATCAACTGGCCCAGTTTGATAGATGCAAAAATGTCCCGGCCGCGAAAATTTCTGGCTCGACAACTCGCGCCAGCCCGATCCTACCCGCTCAAGCTTTGAGCAGCGCTCAGCGTGTGCCCTCGTAGTCCATGCGTGCAGGCGACAGCGCTCGAACCAGGCAGCACCGATCTTTCATCCCGATCCGCTGCATCGCAGCGAAACTGTGCTGCAATTTGTTTAAAGTTTCGACGAGGCCCCTATAAGCGAAGTGACTGCGATGCTCAACGATTGCGCTTGGTTTTGACGTGCTTCATAAGCCTGCGTTTGCGACTGATTTGTCGCGGCGTAAGCTTATTGGTGCGACCTGCGTAGGGGTTTTCACCACTGCGAAATTCCAGCTTTATCGGCGTACCGTGCAAAGCCAACGCACGCCGGAAAGTCTTCGCCAGGTAGCGTTCATAATGTTTCGGTATCTCATCAGTCTGATTGCCGTGCACCACGATAACCGGCGGGTTTCTGCCGCCGGCGTGGGCGTAGCGCAACTTGATACGCCGGCCTCGCACCAGCGGCGGCGGATGCTCGGCGACTGCATCTTGTAGTATCTGCGTCAAACGATTCGTGCTCATTGCACCGGTGGCGGCAGCGTAGGCGGCGTCGACAGAGCGATACAGGTTCCCCACACCCGTGCCATGCAGGGCAGAAATAAAATGGATATCGGCAAAATCCGCAAAGCGTAATCTGCGCGCCACTTCCTCTTTTAATCTGTCCCGTTGCGTAAGTTCCAGCCCGTCCCACTTGTTGATAGCGATAACCAGCGCGCGCCCCGCTTCGATAACGTGTCCCATCAGATGCATATCCTGCTCGACGAGACCCTCCTGGGCGTCGACCAGTAGAATCACGACATTGGCGTCGGCAATCGCCTGCAGGGTTTTAACAATGGAGAATTTTTCGACCGCCAGCTTGATATTCTTGCGCCGACGAACACCTGCGGTATCAATCAGCGTGTAATCCCGACCCTCCCGCTGATAGTCGATGTAGATGCTATCCCGCGTGGTTCCCGGCTGGTCGTACACCACCACCCGCTGCTCGCCAAGCAGGCGGTTCACCAACGTCGATTTACCCACATTGGGCCGCCCCACCACAGCAATTTTGATACCGCTTGCTACCGGCGCGCTAGCTTCTTCTTTCGCCGCAGGGAAAAGCGTCAGGGCCTGCTCCATCAGCTTGCGCACGCCCCGGCCCTGAGTCGCGGTGGTGGCAAACAGATAATCGCCAAAACCGAGCCGATGAAACTCCGCGAGCGCGATGTCGGGATCGACGCCGTCAGTTTTGTTCACCACGACGAATACCGGTTGTTCCCGATGGCGCAGGCGGGCGGCAATGTCTTCGTCGACGCCGGTCAGCCCCTCTCGCGCATCGACGAGGAAAAAAATAAGGTCTGCTTCATCGACGGCCCTGGCGGATTGCCCGGCCATTTCTGCGTCAATACCCTCTTCACCACCACTAATACCACCGGTATCAATGGCGACGTAGGGCTGACCGTTAATTTCGCCTTCGCCATATTTGCGATCGCGAGTCAGGCCGGGAAAATCCGCGACCAGCGCGTCCCGACTGCGGGTGATGCGATTAAACAAGGTCGACTTGCCGACATTGGGCCGACCGACCAGAGCAATAACAGGTAGCATAGGCTGGAGCGTCAAAAAAGAGCTATTTTACGCCAAAACCCCGAGACCGAAGCAGCGGATGCGAAACGAGGCCGCAGTAAGCCAGAAAAAGGCATTGAGGTGCGTTTGGTGGGGCTGTCCCGGAACTAAGCTGGACCGGGCCGGATCACGCCGGAGTGGGCTGGGAAGCCGCACAAAAGGTCGGCCGGAACAGATGGCTGACTGGAGAGCATCCGGTGCCGGCCAAAAACCGATATGTCCGCCGGCACCAGCCGCACTGGACAGCCGCTCAATCGGATTCGATAAGCAGCTCGTAGGCGGTTAGATCGCCGCTATTATCCTGCACCAGTAGCAGCTCGTCGTCGGTGATCATATTGATCGAGACGCCGTCGCCGTCCACTTTTACGCGGCCAACGGTTCTGCCGTCCTCAAAAGCCAGCAGGTGAAGATAGCCTTCGCCGTCGGCAACCGCGACGAAATCTTTGATCGCCAGGGGCGCAGTTAACTTTCTGCGCAATAGATCCTCATTGGTCCAGACCGTGTCGCCGTTGGAGGCGCGCAGGGAGGACACGCTGTCACCGGTCTCGACAACATACATGCGGCCGATTTGATAAGCGGGTGCGCGGTGGCTGGAGAACACATTGGTCCACAACTCTCGACCTGCGCCCCGGCTCAACGCACCGGCGCGCCCCTGGTAACTGGTGACATAAACAACATCCCCCACCGGCACCGGCGTGTTAACGTCGACGATGCGCTCGAGTTCAGTTTTACCCTCGCCCGCCGACAGTCGGGCCTCCCAGAGTACAGTCCCGTCCTCCAGCGCAAGCGATATCACCTTACCGTTGCCGAAGCCCGCGTAGATGCGACCATCCAAGACCACAGGTGTGGCCGTCCCGCGCAGGGTCAACACCGGGACATCAGTGACAAAACGCCACAGCAAGGTGCCGTCGGCAACCGCGAGTCCGTGCAGCTTGCCATCCTGAGTTTGCGCGACGACAACGCCATCCTGGGCTACCGGGGGTGCCAGTATTTCACTGGTCAGCGGCATCCGCCATTGTTCTTCTCCGGTTTCGCCGGAAAGCGCGATCAGTTCACCATTGAGGCTACCCACCAGTACCAGACCGGCACCTGCACCCACGCCACCGGTAAGCCTTACCTCGAGATCGGTACGCCAGATTCGGTCGCCATCTTCCAGAGACAAAGCACTCACGCGACCTCGCGTATCGGCGGCATACACCTGGCCCTCGTAGAGCACGGGCTGTAGCCTATCCTCGTAATCGTCCAGGCTTTTCCCGACCGAGGTGCGCCAGCGTTTTTTAATGCGAACAGCCTCCTCGTAATCGCGCAATTCTCGCGGCTCACCGGCTTCTTCGTCATCTTCGCCGTCTAATTCGTCATCGCCCAGGTCGACATCACCAAGTTCGACGTCTGTGACAACCGCATCATCCTGTTCCCCCTCGTCCTGCCACCAGGACAGGGCGCCACAGCCCGACAGCAGAACAGTCACGCAAAACAAACATAGCCATCGTTTCATTTGGCAGATTCCTGTTCAGGGGTTTCCACGGTTTGGTCCTGCGCGGGATCGCCACCGCTCACAGACGAGCCCGCCGCAACCGGGTTTACCTCCGGTGGCAGCACCCGGTTGAGTTTCAGCTCCAGCATGCGATTGGAACCGGCGGCGACGAGGTCGTTCGCGGTTTGATAGGCGGCGAGCGCGGCCTCGTGTTCGCCGGCGGCGAAATGAACATCTCCGCGCAATTCAGCAAACTGGGCAGCCATACCTTCCGGCACTTCACCCTGTAACAGCGACAGCGCCTTAGCGAGTTGATCCTGTGCCAGATGCAGTCGCGCCAGTCGCAAGCGGGCAACCGCCTGTAATTCGCGGTCCCCGCCATCGTCCACCACACTTTGTAGTGCGGCTGCGGCGGCTTCATAGTCATCTTTTTCCACCGCCAGCCGCGCCTGTAACATATTGGCGAAACGGGCGTACTGGCTGCCGCGGTATTGCTCAGTGAGAGAATTTGCAAGATCTTGTATGCGTTGCTGATCGTCTTCGGGCAACTCTGCCAGCGAAGTCACTTCGGCGAGTGTCATCATTTCGTTAAACAGCAACGAGGCTTTCGCCGCCTGCCGTTCCTGATAGCCCTGCCACTGCTGCCAGCCAAACCAGCCGCCAACCACAATGAGAACAGTGACGACGATGCGCATGCCGTTTTCGCGCAACCAGCGTTTCAGTGATTCGATCTGTTCTTCGTCGCTTAAATGCTCCGCCACCGTTTAAGTCTCCGGTCGTTGTCACACTGCCTAAACGACAGCGAGCAATTGATTGATCAGTGTCGCCGCGTCCGCGACGGGCAACGTTTGTTGTTCATCCCGCCGCAGATACTTGACGGTAAGCGTTCCTGCTGCAGCTTCGCTGTCACCGATAATCAGCGCCACTTCAGCGCCGCTACGATCGGCTTTCTTCAACTGGCTTTTGAAACTGCCACCGCCGCAGTGGTTCTGCAGACGCAGGCCAGGGCAAAGTTCACGCAGTGTCTCGCTACAGGTTAAAGCAACACTTTCCTGGCCTGCTGCTACAACCATATAGGCATCCAAAATCCGGCCGACACTATCGGGTACCGACCCGACGGCGTCAAGCAACAGCACCAGACGCTCCTCGCCCATGCCAAAACCGACTGCCGGGGTCGGCGCGCCCCCCAGGTGCGCCACCAGGCCGTCGTAACGGCCGCCAGCGCAAACCGTGCCCTGCGCGCCGAGGGCATCGGTAACCCACTCGAATACGGTCTTGCCGTAGTAATCGAGTCCGCGCACCAGATGAGGGTTGATCTCAAACTCGACGCCCGCCTGCTCCAGCAAATGGCACAGTTGATCGAAATGCGCACGCGATGCTTCATCGAGGAAATCCATTAGATTGGGTGCATCTGCAAGCAGTGCTTGGGTACCCTCGTTCTTGCTGTCCAGAATGCGCAAGGGGTTGCTATCGAGGCGCCGCTGACTGTCCTCATCCAGCGCCTGCCGATGCGCGCTCAGATAGTCGACTAGCGCCTCCCTGTAGCCCGCACGCGCCTCAGCGGTGCCGAGCGAGTTAAGCTGCAGCCGGACATGTCGATCGAGCCCCAGGTCGCGCCAAAGCCGAGCTGTCATAACCAGCATTTCAGCGTCGATGTCCGGGCCCTCGAGACCAAAAACTTCGGCGCCGATTTGATGAAACTGTCGCAGCCGGCCCTTCTGGGGACGCTCGTAGCGAAACATGGGGCCGCTGTACCAGAAACGCTGAACCTGGTTGCGCAACAGGCCATTTTGCAGCGCCGCACGCACGCAGCCGGCGGTGCCTTCCGGACGTAGCGTGACGCTGTCGCCATTGCGGTCCGCCCAGGTATACATTTCTTTTTCGACAATATCGGTCACTTCGCCGATAGAGCGTTTGAATAACTCAGTACTTTCCAGCAAGGGGAAACGGATCTCCCGATAGCCATAGCACTGCAGACACCGCTGCACAGTATGTTCGACGTATCGCCAGACCGGCGACTGCTCGGGCAGCAGGTCATTCATGCCCCGCAGTGATTGTATGGTTTTCAATTTTTATTCCGTACGGGTTCGGTCCGAGACAATCAGTCGATCGAGAGACTGCGCTTTCATCGCTACGCGCTGCCGAATGCGTTGCTCCAGATTGTCGACGAGGTTGTCCTGGGCAATTTTTTCCGAGGGCTTGCCGTCGACAAACAACATATTGTTGGGAGAGGCCCCGGTGAGGCCAATTTCGGCGGTTTTCGCCTCACCCGGCCCATTGACAATACAACCGACGATGGCAACGTCGAGGGGTACGCTGATATCTTCCAGCCGCCGCTCAAGTTCGTTCATAGTGCCGATGACATCGAAATTCTGCCGCGAACAACTCGGGCAGGCAACAAAGTTAATGCCCTTGCTGCGCAGCCTCAGGCTCTTAAGCATGTCCCAGCCGACCTTAACTTCCTCAACCGGATCGGCGGCAAGCGATACGCGAATAGTGTCGCCAATGCCTTCGAGCAGCAACGCCCCCATGCCGATCGCAGACTTTACCGTGCCGCCGCGCAGGCCACCCGCTTCGGTAATACCGAGGTGCAGAGGATTATCAATTTGCCCGGCAATGAGCCTATAGGCGGCTATGGTCATAAAGATATCCGAGGCTTTCAGGCTGAGTTTGAAGTTGTCGAAATCGAGCCGGTCGAGAATATCTACATGACGCATGGCGGATTCCACCATCGCCTCGGGATTGGGTTCGCCATACTTGCGCTGCAGATCGCGCTCCAGGGAACCTGCATTGACGCCGATACGAATCGGGATATTCAGATCCCGCGCCTTGTCGACCACGGCGCGGACTTTAGCTTCCTTGCCAATGTTTCCCGGATTGATGCGCAGGCAATCGACACCGTAGTCGGCCACCTTCAGGGCGATGTTATGATCGAAATGAATATCGGCTATCAGCGGAACTTGCACGCGTTTGCGAATCTCACCAAAGGCTTCAGCCGCATCCAGTGTCGGCACCGAGACGCGCACCAGATCAGCACCGGCGGCACATATACGCTCGATCTGCGCGACAGTGGCCTCGACGTCGGTGGTCTCCGTGTTAGTCATACTCTGCACGGAAATTGGGGCGTCGCCACCCACCGGTACATTGCCCACCATAATCTGGCGCGATACGCGGCGTTTAATAAAAGCAGGGGTAGTCATTGTGCGTGGTTACGGGGAAACCCGCCTACAGGATCTGGTGGGGGCCGACACGAATCACAGACGATTCGAACCAACGGTTCCGGCTTCGGCGTTGACACCGAAAAAAAACAACAGGAGAACGATCAACAACAGTAGGGCCAACCCGCAGCCTGCCAATATGAGGCCGTTTTTTTCCTTCCACCTGTCGCTCCACTTGGTCGAGCTTCCTCCCCCCGGCTGGTTTTGCTTACCGTTTTCTACCAGGCTCTCAAAGCCCTCCAATATCGGCATATCACTGATACCGACCAGCGCGCAATAACTGCGTATGTAGCCCCGCACGTAGACCGGGGCGGGCAGTTTCTCGTAATCGTCGGCCTCTAGCGCGCGCACGGACCGGACGGTCAAACCCAGGGCTGTGGCGGCCTGTTCAACTGATATGCCCGCCTCATTTCGCGCCTTGCGCATCTGCAAGCCCGGTAATCGGAGGTTCTCCTTAGCACCTGTTTCTTCGCTCACCATATCGACATCAGATTTGTTGTAACCATTCCTTGTATTCGAGGTATTCCTGGGAATAGGGAAACAATTCCTCGAGCGCGAGCGCCTTGCTCGCTTCACCATCCTTATTGCCAAAACCCCGCTCTACCCGGATCGCCAGCCATAGCGCGCGGGCGGTAGGTCCGGTAAGCCGTCGATGCTGATCCAGATGACGTTTGGCGCGCGGCAGATCACCCTCTCGAAAATAGACTTCCGCCAGTTCTATGTGCGCTTTAGTCATTCGGGAATCCAGCGTGATCGCCTTGTCCCAGGCCTGCTTGGCTTCCTCGATACGCCCCAGGCGCTCCGCCGCCAGCCCTAAGCTAACGTAGGCTCGCGCGCGACGCGGGTAATTGACGTCGGCCACGACCTCGGTGAACAGAGCGTGCGCTTCCTCGTAGCGCTCGAGGCGGTAGAGGAATACGGCAAAATTATTGCGCCCCATCGTGTGTTCAGGATCGTACTGCAGGGCCTTGCGAAAATGCTGCTCGGCCAGCTCGTTTTCTTTTTCAAACTGATAGAGCAAGGCCAGGCCACTGTGGGCAGGCGCGGAGCGTTCGTCGATTTCCAGCGCCTTGCGAAAATTAAAGCGGGCCTTGCTGCGCTCACCCTTGGTCAGGTAACCAATGCCAAGCTGAACATAGTTGTTCAAGGCCTGGGCTCTGTTGTTTTTTTTCTCGGCCTCAGAATTAACCATGGTCAGCGAGCGCGTGGTCGTGGTGGTGGACGTCGTGCAACCGATGCCCGACACCAGTAACATCACCGATACCAGCCCGGCCGCTATTCTCTTTATTGACATCGACACCGCCAAGTTGCTTAACCCGTCAACACGCGCACAGGGCGCGCCTCATCCGCACCCGCCCGCGCCCGATAACGCTCGCTGCGACGGGTGCGGTCGTTGACCTGCCCCGCCAGCTGACCACAGGCAGCGGCGATATCATCACCGCGGGTGGTCCTGATAGTCACAGTGTAACCCGCGTCGGCAAGAATATCCCTGAAACGATACATGGCGTTGTTGGATACGCGCCGATAGGCTGTGCCGGGAAATTCGTTAAACGGGATCAGATTGATTTTGCAGGGTGTATGCCGCAGCAGAGACGCCAGTTCCTGAGCGTGTTCCATTCGGTCGTTGACGTTGCCGATTAAGGTGTACTCGACGGTGATTTTGCGCCGCTGATCCGGTAGCGCATCCAGATAGCGATTGGCGGAGGCCAGTAAATCGGCGATCGGGTATTTCCGGTTGAGAGGAACCAGCGTATCGCGCAGGGCGTCGTTGGGCGCGTGCAGGGATATGGCGAGGGAAACATCGGTAACTTCACCGAGCTTGTCGAGCGCCGGAACAACCCCGGCGGTGCTGAGCGTTACCCGTCGTTTCGACAGCCCATAAGCACAATCGTGCATCATCAGATTGACCGCTTCGACAACGTTGTCGAAATTGAGCAGGGGCTCCCCCATACCCATAAGCACCACGTTACTCACCGCGCGACCGCTTGCGCTCAGTGCACGCTCCGCGATCCACACCTGACTGACAATTTCCGCGGTCTCCAGGTCGCGATTGAAGCCCTGTTTTCCCGTGGCGCAAAAACTGCAATCCAAAGAGCAGCCAACCTGGGAGGACACGCACAACGTACCGCGGTTTTTCTCGGGAATAAAGACGCTTTCGACGCAGTTATCACCCGCCACCTGCACCAGCCATTTGGCAGTGCCGTCCCGAGAGGCGGTGTGTGAAACCACCGTCGGCACACGCACCTCGGCAATTTCCTGAAGCCGCGTGCGCAACGCTTTCGACAAATCTGTCATTTGAGCGAATTCGGTGACGCCGCGCTGGTGGATCCATTTCAGCAGTTGTTTTGCGCGAAAGGGCTTCTCTCCAATATCGGAAAAAAAAGCCGTGAGCTGCGGTTCGCCCATGCCCAGCAAATTGACCTTGGCCGGCAAAGCGCCGTCATCGCAATCTTTGTGTCTGGGCTTGTCCATAGGAAACGTGAATTAGCGTGGGCAGATTTCGCTGTCCTGGAAAAAGTAGCTGACTTCGCGCTGTGCCGATGTCGCCGAATCGGAGCCATGCACCGCGTTGGCATCGATGGTTTCTGCAAAGTCCGCGCGAATGGTTCCGGGTTCTGCTTCTTTTGGGTTGGTAGCACCCATCAGCGCGCGATTTCTGGCAATGGCGTCTTCACCTTCGAGCACCTGTACCACGACTGGCCCGGAAGTCATAAAATCTATCAGGTCGTCGAAAAAACCCTTGCCCTTGTGCTCGGCATAAAACCCCTCTGCCTGTTGCCGTGACAGATGCAACATTTTAGCGGCAACGACGACAAGCCCTGCTTTTTCAAAACGGGAAATAATGTCGCCGACAACATTTTTTGCCACTGCATCGGGCTTAATGATCGACAAAGTTCGCTCGATACTCATAACTAGGTGTACTCCAGACTGCGATTCCGCGCACCGGGCGGAGAAAAAAGGTGGTGAATTTTACCCCTGCCAACGAGGGCAGACAAGGAAGCGATAAGCGCGGAAAAGCCGCAGACTCAGGCAGCCAGAAATTCCCGAAACTGATCCACGGGTACCGGCATGCTGAAATGGGCGCCCTGATAGCTATCGCAACCGGCTCTACGCAAGATATCCAGCGACTGCTCGTTTTCCACACCCTCGGCCGTCACGTGCAGGCCATATTGTCGGGACACTGCCAGAATAGCTTCGACGACACCGCGGCTTTCGGCGTCGTTATGTATATTGCGAATAAATTCCCGGTCTATTTTTAACCAGTCGAATGGCAGACGTTTCAGGTAAATCATCGAAGAATACCCGATACCGAAGTCGTCGATGGAAAATCTGGCGCCCAGGGCTTTGATTGCCGACATCTTCTCGACGACATCTTCGACATCCTCGATCACCAGGTTTTCGGTAATTTCGAAATTGAGGTATTTGGGATCAATTTCATAACTGTGCAGGCTGTGCTCGATGACCTCGATCAGTTCCGCGTCGTTGAATTGACGAGGACTGATGTTGATACCGAACAGCATATGTTCTTTCCAGATGCCTTCGTCGATAAAACCCCGCAGATACTCGCAGGCGGTGCGAATCACCCAGTGCCCGACGTCGACGATCAAGCCGGAAGATTCGAGCAAGGGAATAAATTCCGAGGGCATGTTGGTCACGCGATCGGCGTTAACCCAGCGCAACAGGGCTTCCCCCCCAACCAGAGAACCGTCTTCCGTCGACACCTGAGGCTGTATGTATAGTGCAAACTCCTGGTTGTCGACAGCCTTACGCAATCGGGTATTGAGCCCGATCTGGCGTTGCGCCTTGTCGCTGATGCTCTGATCGAAAAACGCAATGCCGTTTCGACCTTTCCGCTTGGCCTCGTACATGGCAGTGTCGGCATACTGCAGCGCCCGCTCGGGCGCTGTCTCGCTGTCGGTCAACAGTGCGATACCGACGCTGGCGGTGAGAATAAATTCGTTGCCGTCATAAAAAATAGGCTTGGCGACGATCTCCTTGATCCGCCCTGCCATGGCGGCGGCCGCAGTGGCAGCTTCCTGGGGGTCGCTACCGGCATCCGGTAGAAACACCATAAACTCGTCACCACTCATACGCGCCACCGCAATGTCCTCGTCGGCGACGGTTTCGAGGGCCCGGGCCACTTTGAACAACACCTGATCGCCCACATTGTGCCCCCAGGAATCGTTGATATCCTTGAAGTGATCCAGGTCGACGAGCATGAGCGCGGTGCAGGCCGGTACGCGATCGCCATCGCCCAGGCGCCGGCGAATAATTTCTATCAGCATTTGCCGATTGGGTAGCTGGGTCAAACTGTCGTAATACAACTCGCGATCAAGTTCGGAGGGCGGCCGGTCCTGCTCGGCGCCCAACAATTTGTCGAGCACAGACGCCCGATCAGCACAATGCTGGTGTTCCGGCTCCACGTTTTGTCCAGGGTTTTCTGCGTCGGCCGCGATCACAGTGCTCTCGGATATCGCCGAAGCGCCGCCTGAGTCCTGGATAAGGTAGGCAGAGGCCGGCACAGGCATCAGGGTAACGATAAGCTCTTTACCTGCATCGCCGACTTTTTTCACATGCAAATAGATGTGCTCGGTCTTGTCGCCGATAGCCAACAACCAGTCGACCTCGCCGAGATTATCCTCGAGAGCGTTATTGATGGTTTGCTTTAGCGAGACCAGCGCCAGGGGGTCGCTGAGTTCGGTATCGTCGAGCGTGGTGCCGATAACGGCGCGCCTGTCGCAATCGAGAATTCGCAGTGCACAGGGATTGCAATCGATGCAAACGCCGTAGACAAAATAGAGTGTGCCGCAAGGCGAGGCGTCCAGTAGTAACCTGTATAGCTCCTCTTTAGAGCTCATAGCCTCCCCTCAGAATTTTGACGGCGATTCTAGCCGACTTCTTCGATCCAGGCCATCTGAATCGCCTCGAGAACTTTTTCACCACAGCGTTCGGGTACATCTTCAAACTCAGGCAGGCCGATTATCCAGTCTCGGAGATCGACAAAATTGACGTAACGGGGGTCCACGTCGTCGTGCGCATCGGCCAACTCGATTGCGATGTCGTGTACGTCAGTCCATTTCAGTTTCATAGCTCACCTTGTATTTACGCCGCCTTCTCGTATTAGCAGCTTGGCTTGGTATTGGCAACGCCAAACTATATGAGTACTGCGCGCCCGACGACGGGTTTATCGGGACTAATGCTGTTCCGAAACCATATTGATGGTGTAGCGCGGAATTTCCACTACCAGATCAGCCTCTCCGGTAACGATGACCTGACAACTGAGCCGGGAATCCTGATCGAGACCCCAAGCCCGGTCCAGCATATCCTCCTCGAGATCGTCGGCGGGAGCCAGGGTCTCCCCACCTTCGCGAATGTGTACATGGCAGGTTGTACAGGCGCACGACAACTCACACGCGTGCTCGATAGGGATATTGTTGTCGAGCGCCAGCACGCAGAGACTCTTACCGGGTTCGGCCTCGACTATCTTGCCCTCGGGGCAAATGGTCTCGTGGGGAAGAAAAACAACTTTCGCCATCTTCAATACCAACTAGGTCAGCTAATCTAAGCACCGCCGGGATCAAATTCGTCGACGTGATGCCCGGACAGGGCACCTTTGATCGCCGCGTCCATGCGCAGGCCGGCAAACGCTTCGCTCTGTTTCGCCAGGGCTTCGATCGCGCCGGCCAGTTCGCGGTGACTCTGGGTAGATTCACGCACTCGCGCCAGATCCTGCATATTATTTTCCAGGCACCGCCGCGCCTCTGTGTCCAGCAATGCGCCGTCCTGCGTGAGCGCCGCAGCCAAATCTTCCAGTATCCTGTCGGCTTCCACTTGCTGCTCGCGTAGTGCTCGCACGCGGGCATCTTCCGAAGCGTGGCTGAAAGAATCCTGCAGAATACGCGTGATATCTTCATCGTGTAGCCCGTAGGACGGTTTGACTTCGACGCGGGCATTGACACCACTGGTTAACTCCCGAGCTGTGACACTTAACAGACCATCGGCATCGACCTGATAAGTGATCTGTATGCGCGCCGCCCCAGCCGCCATCGGCGGAATACCCTTTAATTCAAAACGGGCAAGCGAGCGGCAGTCGCTCACCAGTTCGCGCTCGCCCTGAACCACGTGTATCGACATGGCCGTCTGACCGTCTTTGAAAGTAGTAAATTCCTGGGCTCTCGCCACGGGGATGGTCGTGTTGCGGTGCAGTATTTTTTCCACCAACCCACCCATGGTTTCAACACCGAGCGACAGTGGAATCACATCCAGCAACAAGAGTTCGTCGCCCAGCTGGTTGCCGACCAGCGTGTCTGCCTGTAGGGCAGCACCAACCGCAACCACGGTGTCCGGATTGATATCCACCAGCGGTGGCCGACCAAAAAAAGCCGCAACCTGTTCGCGCACCCGCGGCATTCGCGTGGTGCCCCCCACCATCACCACCGCAGCCAGTTCTTCTATGTCGATATCGGCGTCCCGCAGCGTTTTTTTACAGGTGCGCAGAGTGCGTTCGATTAGCGGATCGACACAGTGGTTCAAATCGTCCCGAGTCAGGACACCGGACCAGCCTTCGAATGCCACCTCGACACTGTCGCTCCCGCTAAGCTGCTCACGCGCGCCACGAGCAAGCGCAGAGAGGTGCCGTCTCTGCGTAGCGGACAAAGTCGTGTCGGCAGCTGCCTGCTGCTGCAGCCAGCGGGTCACAGCTGTGTCGAAATCGTCGCCCCCCAGGGCGGTATCCCCCCCCGTTGCCAGCACTTCGAAAACCCCTTTGGCCAGGCGCAAAATCGAGACATCAAAGGTGCCGCCGCCCAGATCATAGACTGCGATAACCCCGGAGTCGGTCGTATCCAGACCGTAGGCTACAGCCGCCGCTGTGGGTTCGTTTAACAACCGCAGCACTTTGACGCCAGCCAGCGTCGCTGCATCTTTTGTCGCCTGCCGCTGAGCATCGTCAAAATAAGCCGGCACAGTAATCACGGCGCCATCGAGAGGCCCGCCCAACGCCACCTCCGCGCGCTGAACCAGAACCCGCAGAATTTCCGCTGAAACCTCGACGGGACTGACCTCTCCCGCCCGCGTCATTAAGCCAACCATGCCGTCTTCGTGTGCAGCAAAACGGTAAATGGCGCCATCGCTTTCCTTGTCCGATTCAAGTTCGTTTCTGCTGCGCCCCATGAGCCGCTTTACTGAAACGATGGTGTTCTCCGGATCTGCCGAGGCGTGCTCCCGCGCCGCGTCTCCCACCAGGATTTCCTCTTTGCCGTAATGCACGATAGAAGGCAACAACAGCGCACCGTCCACATCAGGCAGCACCTGCGCAGCGCCGCTGCGCACGGTGGCAACAAGGGAATTGGTTGTACCCAGATCGATGCCTATGGCCCGCTTGTGCTGATGCGGGGACGTTGACTGACCGGGTTCCGAAATCTGCAATAAAGCCACTTGAAGTCCTGTACTGAATCCACCCGAAGGCGCTGTCTTAAAGCTCGTCTTCGAGCTCGACCACTTCGCTTAATAATTTGTGATAAAACTGCATTTTTAGCAGCAATTCACCGGCCCGCGATAAATTGTCCTCGCGATAAGCACCGGCAAATTCTGCCTCGAGCGCAGCTAGCGCCGTGCGAACCCTCGATTCCAGTTCGTCCAGTGCCGCCGCCGGCTCCGCTTCGGCGGGGATATCTGCCAGGCGTTCGCGCAGCGCCATCTGCTGCATGAGAAATCCGCTGTCGTTTATGGTCTCATCGCCGGAGGGCGCCCTGCCGGCCAATTGAAGCAGGTATTCGGCGCGACGCACGGGAGAACGCAAGGTTTCATTGGCCTGATTGACCCAGGCGGCGGACTGCACCGCTAGGCGTTGCTCCTGACCGGAACGCCCGGCATGGCGATCCGGATGAAAGCGCTGCTGCAAAGCCAGGTAACGCGCCTGCAACAAAGATCTGTCCAGCAAAAAGTCGACCGGAAGGCCGAAAAGCTCAAAATAATTATTGCGCGAATCCACTGGTTACCCGAGGCAAGAAATGGCCGACAGCGAAAAACTGCGATGAAAGTAATGAATCCGCGTATGCAGTCGCGGGGCTAAACGTTAAAGCTTTCGCCGCAGCCGCACTCGTTACGGACGTTGGGGTTTCTAAACTGGAAGCCTTCGTTCAAGCCTTCTTTGACAAAGTCGAGCTCGGTACCGTCGAGGTATATCAGGCTCTTCGGATCGACAAACAGCTCGACATCGTTCGTTACAAACACTGTATCTTCGGCTGCGGGCTCGTCGACGAACTCCAGTACGTAAGACATGCCGGAACAACCGTTAGCTCGCACTCCCAGACGTATCCCGCGCCCTCGCCCCCGGCTCTCCAGGTAGCGCTGTACGTGCTCGACTGCCGCCGGCGTCATCGATATCGCCATGCTACTGCTCCAGACTCCTGTTAGTTGATTCGCTCACGCGACTGGCGTGCATAAATTAACGTTGTTAGTTGTATACATTCGAGCTACAGGGAAGGGCGGTTACTCCGCGGCCTCTTGTCCCTGCTTACGCCGAATGTCCTTAATCGCCGCTTGAATCGCGTCTTCTGCCAACACCGAACAATGAATTTTCACTGGCGGCAGGGCCAACTCCTCGGCAATCTCCGAGTTCTTGATCTTGGACGCGTCTTCCAGGCTTTTGCCCTTGACCCACTCGGTGAGCAAAGAACTCGAGGCGATGGCGGAACCGCAACCGTAGGTTTTGAACTTGGCGTCTTCGATAACGCCCTGTTCGTTGACCTGTATCTGGAGGCGCATCACATCGCCACACGCGGGCGCGCCGACCATACCCGTACCCACGTTAGCCGCCTTGTCGTCAAGCTTGCCCACGTTTCTAGGATTGTCGTAGTGATCGAGCACTTTGTCGCTGTAAGCCATGATTACTTCTCCTACTGATCTCGTCAGTGCGCTGTCCACTGAACCGCTTTGAGGTCCACCCCGTCTTTGTACATATCCCAGAGGGGGGACAATTCACGCAATTTTTCTACCGCTGTTCGAACTTTATCGATGACGTAGTCGATTTCCTCTTCCGTGGTGAAGCGGCCGATACTAAAGCGCAGCGAACTGTGCGCCAGCTCGTCCTCCAGGCCGAGGGCCCGCAAAACATAGGAAGGCTCCAGGCTTGCCGAAGTACAGGCCGACCCTGACGACACCGCCAGATCCTTCAACGCCATAATCAGGGATTCGCCCTCGACGTAGGCAAAGCTTACGTTGAGATTACCCGGCACGCGCTGTTCCAGGGAACCGTTCAAATGTACGGCTTCGATGCCTTTGAGGCCGTTCCACAGACGATTGCGCAGGCGCAGGGTGCGCGCGCTTTCCTCCGCCATTTCTTCTCGGGCAATGCGAAAAGCTTCGCCCATGCCGACAATCTGATGTGTTGGCAGGGTGCCAGAGCGCATACCGCGCTCGTGCCCGCCACCGTGCATTTGTGCCTCTATTCGGACTCTCGGTTTACGTCGCACGTAAAGCGCACCAATGCCTTTGGGGCCGTAGATCTTATGCCCGGAAAAAGACATCAGATCGACTTTCATTTCAGCCAGGTCGATCGGTATTTTTCCCGCACTTTGCGCGGCATCGACATGGAACACAATGCCTCGTTCCCGACAGATCTCGCCGATCGCGGCAATATCGTTGACCACACCGATCTCGTTGTTCACGTGCATGATGGACACGACAGTGGTGTCCTCCCTGAGCGCACCGGCTACGGTTTCAGGAGAGGTGATACCGTCACTTTCCGGATCGAGATAGGTGACCTCATAACCTTCGCGTTCCAGCTGGCGACAGGTGTCGAGCACCGCCTTGTGTTCGATCTTGGACGTAACGATATGCTTGCCTTTGCGCTGATTGAAATGTGCCGCGCCCTTGAGGGCCAGGTTGTCGGATTCGGTGGCGCCGGACGTCCAGACAATCTCCCGCGGATCAGCATTAATCAGTTGCGCCACATTCTGCCGCGCTTCTTCAACCAGGGCCTCAGCCTCCCACCCGAAAGCGTGGGACCGGGATGCCGGATTCCCAAACACGCCCTCGCTGGTCAGGCATGTCATCATGCACTCGGCTACCCGGGGGTCAACCGGCGTGGTCGCCGAGTAATCCAGATATAAAGGCAATTTCACGATCTGACCTCCAGTTACTACAGATTGACCTGGTCGGCGTCAATCAATGCATGTTTACTTTTATCGGTAAATTCCAGGGCGGCGACCTGGCGCTTGCAGACCGACTGCACGGCGGTCTTGTTCGTCAGTTGCGCAAGCGTGATATCGCTCAGAAAATTATGGATCTGCGCACTGAGTTCGTCCCATAAATGATGGGTCAAACACATTTCGCCGTTCTGGCATATGCCCTTGCCGCCACAGTTGGTGGCATCGGTCGTCTCGTTGACCGCATCGATAATGCTAGCGACATGAATCTCGACTTTACTGCGCGCCAGGCGATAGCCGCCGCCGGGGCCTCTCACACTTTCCACCAGACCGGCCTTGCGCAGTTTGGCAAAAAGCTGCTCAAGGTAGGATAGAGATATCTCCTGTCGCGTCGAGATATCAGCCAGACTGATCGGCCCATGATCACCGTGCAGAGCCAAGTCGAGCATAGCTGTGACAGCGTAACGTCCTCTAGTGGTCAGTCTCATCAGGCGCTTCCAGCGGCTAAAATTCGAAGCACCAGTATGCAAAAACCGACTAATTTAGTCAAGTAATTTCAGCGCCGAAATACTGCCTCCCTGTCCCTGCGTGAAATCCGGTACGTGCTATTTTTCACTTGATTTATCAAGGCGGTGCACGGCATTTTGAATAGCTGTCAGCACGCCCCGCATAATCGACAGCTCCATGGTATCGGGCCGGATTCTAACGAACAAACGGCGCAACCGTGCCATGGTTTGGCGCGGATTGTCCGGATCGTGAAAGCCCAAATCGGTGAGTGCTTCTTCCAGGTGTCGATAGTAGAGCTCCAGCTCGGCCGTTTTGGCTGGCGGCACATCCCAGCCGCCGACATCGTCGCCACCGGCGATCGCCAGGTACGCGACGCGCACCTCGTAACACAACACCTGTACCGCTGCCGCAAGATTCAGCGAGCTGTAGTCGGGATTCGCCGGAATGTGGACGTGGTAGGTACAACATTGCAGTTCATCGTTGGTTAGGCCGCGATCCTCGCGCCCAAACACGATCGCAACCTCATGCTGCCCTGCCTCGCGGCAGACAGTTTCGCCGCACTCGCGCGGGCTCAGCGCAGGCCAGGGTATCCGCCGATCACGGGCACTGGTGCCTACAACCAGGCCACAGTCGCCAATCGCCTCTTCAAGGGTATCGACCACGACAGCGTTCGCCAGCACATCCGCTGCATTCGCCGCGCGCCACACGGCACGCTCGGCAGGGAAGTGTTTTGGATCGACCAGGTACAAACGGGTCAGGCCCATATTTTTCATGGCGCGAGCAGCGGCACCGATGTTGCCCGGGTGGCTGGTATTGACCAACACGACGCGAACATTGTCGAGCACTGACTTCATAATCTCATTGACTTTACAGAAAAAAAGGCCGCGTATTGTAGCAAACGTCACCGCGCCGCAGTCAGCAGGTCCCCGCGCTTGGCATGGCCTTGAAAGCCACACCGACGGCGTGCCGATTTGCTACAATCCGCACCCCTGGCCCTTAAGACCCCGTGCCCCGATGGAACCAATGATCAATATTGCGCTGCGCGCCGCCCGCAGCGCCGGCGAACTCATATTGCGCGCCTCCGCCAGGGCGGACCGGCTCAAGATCAGCGAAAAAAGTCAAAATGATTTCGTGAGTGAAGTCGACCACGCTTCGGAGCAGGAAATCCTCAAGCAACTCAAAAAAACTTATCCGGAACACTGTTTTATATGCGAGGAAGGCGGACGGATTATCGGCACCGAAAGCGATGCGGAGTGGATCATCGATCCGCTTGACGGCACCACAAATTTTCTTCGCGGCATCCCGCACTATGCCATTTCAATCGCTTTTCGGCACAAGGGTCGCCTGCAACACGGCGTGGTGTACGACCCGATCAAGCGCGAAGAGTTTACCGCCAGCCGCGGTCGCGGCGCCTTCCTGAACGGCAACCGGATACGCGTATCCGGTCGCCTGCAGGGGAAGGGCGCCCTGTATGGCACGGGCATCCCCTTTAGCGGCAAACCGTACGAAAACATCTCTCCCTACCTGCTGTCACTGGCCGGGCTGGCCGATCATTCGGCCGGTATTCGGCGCCTGGGGGTTGCGTCCCTTGATCTCGCTTATGTCGCCGCAGGGCGACTTGATGCTTTCTGGGAGATGTACCTGAAGCCCTGGGATATCGCCGCCGGTGTCCTGCTGGTTCAGGAAGCCGGTGGCCTGGTGGCGGATTTCCAGGGCGGAGATCATTTTATGGATTCCGGACATATCGTTGCCGCCACACCGCGCTTGCTAAAACCCACCCTGCAAACCGTCGGCAAACATCTCGGGCATGTAAAATAAGCACCGGCATTTTGAACTATATTAAGTAGGAATTTCGGCGGTTTTACTTATATTTTCGCGCTGTGACGGCAGTCTCCACACTGCTACTGAATGTCACGAACCTGTCAAAAAACTGATATATGTTGCCCCGGAACCGGCTTGCGCCGCCCTGGTGGCGCAAGCCCAACCCAGTTTCGTCAGGATGCCCGATTCATGCTCGATGTCGAAAGCCTGCTCCAGGATCGTTTCCCCTACTGGTGGACCAGAAAGCCTCTAGTTGCCCGGCCGCTGGTGACCGGCCTGCGTTTGCTCCTGCATGAGAAAGAACTCAAACATCTGGCCTCCGACAGTCCGCATTTGCGCGGCTTCGACTTTATTGAAAAAGTCCTGGATTACTTCGATTTTTCCTACCGCTTGAGCCGCGGCGACGCCCATAGAATCCCGCCGCGGGGCAAAATTGTCATCGTCGCCAATCACCCCCTGGGCACTCTCGACGGCCTCGCTCTGCTCAGAATGATTCGCGAAGTCAGACCCGATGTAAAAGTCGTCGCCAACGATGTCCTGTCGGCCATTAAACCGCTCGAATCGGTGCTACTGCCGGTCGACAACATGAACGGCAATACACCGCGCAAAAGTATCGCCGCGATTCGCCGTTTCCTCGAAAGTGAAGGCGCCTTGCTGATATTTCCGGCCGGCGAAGTGTCCCGGTTTTCGCCTAAGGGTATTCGCGACGGCGCCTGGCATCACGGCTTCCTGAAAATCGCCTGCCTCACCCAGGCACCCATCCTGCCGATCCATGTCGATGGCCGAAATTCAGCGTTTTTCTACGCCCTGTCATTCCTGGCAAAACCCCTGTCCACCCTGTGGCTGGTCAGGGAAATGTTCAAACAGGCGCGAGGCAGTATCGACATCCGCATCGGCGAGCCCATCAGCTTTCGCACCTACCAGCAAATAGACCTACCGCTGAGGGAAAAAGCCAAGTTGTTCAAGCGCCACCTGTACCGGATCGGCGGCGATAAACCAGGGATATTCAAGTGCCCGAAGGCCGTAGCCCCCCCGGAACAACGCCAGCAACTGCGCCAGGAAATCCGCCAATGCGAATTGCTTGGTGAAACTGCGGACGGCAAACAGATCTATCTCTACAGGTATCAACCCGACTCCTGCATCATGCGGGAAATCGGACGGTTGCGGGAACTGTCGTTTCGCGCCGTCGACGAGGGTTCAGGAGAGAAACGAGACCTCGATCACTACGATCAATACTACTTTCACCTGGTATTGTGGGACGAAAACGACCTGGAGATTGCCGGCGCCTATCGTCTCGGCGACGCCACTTGTGCACGCGCACCGGACAAGCTGTCGAGCCTGTATTCCAGCACGCTCTTTAAATACCAGCCGGGTATGAACCTGTACTTCGCGCGGGGACTGGAACTCGGGCGCAGCTTTGTCCAGCCCCGCTACTGGGGAAAACGCAGCCTGGATTACCTCTGGTACGGTATCGGCGCCTTCCTAAGACGTCATCCCCAATACCGTTATTTGTTTGGGCCGGTCTCACTCAGCGCCGCCTATCCGGCGCTGGCCAAAGAGATGATCGTGTACTTTTACCAGAACCACTTCCCCCCCTGGCAAACCCTGGCCCAGGCCAAAAACCCGGTCGCCATTTCCGCCAGACACCAGGCCGCTCTCTCGGAGAAGTTCCCCGGCGCCAATTACCGCGAGGAATTCACCCAGCTGAAAAGCGAACTGGCAAACATGAACCAGAGCGTGCCGACCCTCTATAAGCAATATTCCGAACTCTGTGAATCCGGCGGCGTGCAATTTGCCAGTTTCAATGTCGACCCGGTTTTTTCCGACTGCATCGACGGCCTGGTCATCGTCGACCTGGTGCGCCTCAAAGCGGCCCGCAGAAAGCGCTATATCGACGACTAGGCAATACGACCGGAGTTGTCCGGTGTACAATGGCCTGCATTCACCCGGAGCAGGCCATGGCCGAAGAAAAAACCACTGATTTCGGATACCAGCAGGTCCCGATCGCGGAAAAAGCTAGCCGAGTAGCACGGGTTTTCGATTCCGTCGCCGGCAAGTACGATCTGATGAACGACCTGATGTCGGGCGGCATTCATCGTCTCTGGAAGCATATCGCGGTAGAACTTTCAGGTGTCCGCGCCGGTGATCGGGTCCTCGATGTCGCCGGCGGCACCGGCGACCTGACCGCCAGGTTTTCCCGCCTCGCGGGCCAGGAGGGCCGCGTGATACTCCTCGACATTAATGCCTCCATGCTGGAGGTCGGCAGGGACCGCCTGGTCGATCGCGGGTTAGTGGCAAACATAGACTATGTTCAGGCCAATGCCGAATGCCTGCCCTTCGCCGACAACACCTTCGACTGTGTCAGCATCGCCTTCGGGCTGCGTAATGTCACCGACAAAGCGGCTGCCCTGGCCTCACTGCGTCGCGTCATGAAACCTGGAGGCAAACTGCTGATTCTGGAATTTTCCAAACCCACCCACGCCCTGCTCGGCAAGCTTTACGATACTTATTCGTTTCAGGTCCTGCCACGTATCGGCGCGCTGGTGGCAAGCGACGCAGACAGCTATCGCTATCTCGCGGAGTCCATTCGCATGCACCCAGATCAGGAAACCCTACGCGACATGATGGCCGAGGCCGGGCTTGTCGACTGTCAATTCAAAAACCTTAGCGGCGGTATCGTGGCGCTGCACAGTGGCCGCAAAGCATGATACCAAGTCCCGCCACCCCCTACGCTCTTGCGTTCGCGGCAGCAAACCAACTACTTAACGCCGCGCTCGAAAACTCACCGCAGGGAGAGCAACTGGTGCGCGACTTTGGCAGCAACGTACTCCGGGTATCCTCGTTCCTGCCTTCCCTGACGTTCGATATCACCTGCAGGGAAAACCGAATCCTACTGACACCGGCGAGCCCCTCTGCGTCCACCGCGCACTTGCGGGGCGCGTTGCCCGGCCTCCTCGCGCTAATTACAGGCGAACACAGCACCCCCAACAGTGTCTCGATCAGCGGTGATCGCATTTTCGTCGAAGCTTTGCTCCAGCACTGCCGCGGGCTCGATATCGATTGGGCCTACTTGATGTCCCGCCTGATCGGCGACCTGCCCGCTCAGGCCCTCGCCGAGACAGTCCAGCATCTATCCGCATTGCAAGGACAGTTGTTTACCGCAACCCGCCACCGGTTGTTGCTAAAAACGCGCCCGACACCATCGCACCGGCAAACGTGGTCATCCACCGCTGAGGGTGACGACGCCGTAGCCACCTAGACTGACCGCCCGACTCCGGTGTCACGCCTGCTTCGCTTATTCCGTATCAACCAGGTCTTCCTGCGTTATCGCCTGGACTCCTTTGCCCTTGGCCAGCCGCTACCGTGGCCTATCGCCCTGGTACTGGCACCGCTGCGAATACTGCCTGCGCCGAAGCAGGCACGCGGTATCCGCCTGCGACGGGCCCTGGAAGACCTGGGTCCGGTTTTCGTCAAGTTTGGACAGCTACTCTCGACGCGCCCCGATTTACTGCCGGAGGATATCTGTACCGAGCTCAGCAAGCTGCAGGATGAAGTACCGCCTTTCGAAGTAGACCGACTGAAAGGTCGCGTGGAAACCGCGCTTGGCGACAAAATATCCAACCTCTTCGCCACTTTCGAGGACCAACCCCTGGCGTCCGCCTCGATCGCCCAGGTCCACGCCGCGACGTTACCCGCAGGCGATGCCGTGGTGGTAAAAGTGATACGTCCCGGAATCGAGAAAACCATTCGCCAGGACTGCTCCTTACTGCTCACCATCGCGCGCCTGATCGAAAAATACCATCCGGACGGTCGGCGCCTGCGGCCCGTGGAAGTCGCTCGCGATTACCAAAGCACGGTGCTCGATGAACTCAACCTGCAGCGCGAAGCCGCCAACACTGCAACGCTCAGACGCCACTTCGAACACTCCCGCTTACTCTATGTTCCCGACGTCTACTGGCCGTACTGCGGCAAAGACGTGATGGTTGTGGAGCGTATTTTTGGTACACCAGTAACTGACATCGCCGCGCTCAGGCAGGCGAATACAGATATGCGCGCGCTCGCCGAGCGCGGTGTTGAAATATTTTTCACACAGGTGTTTGAGCACAATTTTTTTCACGCCGACATGCATCCGGGCAATATTTTTGTCGACACCGCGGACCCGGCCGCGCCGCGTTACCTGGCCATCGACTGCGCCATCATCGGCTCGCTGACAGACCGGGATCAGTATTTCCTGGCGCGCGTGCTGATCGCTGTCTTTCGCAGGGACTATCGCCAGGTGGCAGAATTGCACCGGCTCGCCGGCTGGGTTAGCGCTGATGCCCCGCTGCAGGAAGTCGAAGCCACCATTCGCACCGTTTGCGAACCCATATTCCAGCGTCCGCTCGGCGAAATTTCCTGCGGCCACATGTTGGTGAGCCTGTTCCAGGCGGCACGCCGCTTCGACGCCGAAGTGCAGCCCTCGCTGGTGTTACTGCAAAAAACGCTGCTCAATATCGAAGGTCTGGGACGCCAGCTCTACCCGGAACTCGATCTGTGGGCTACGGCGCACCCCTTTCTGGAACGCTGGCTGATCGATCGCTTTGGTCCCTCGCGGGTGCTCAGGCAACTGCGCCGGGACGCACCCGACTGGCTCGAACACTTACCACAAGTGCCGCAGTTGTTGATGCGCGCTGTCGACCAGCTCAACGAATTGGATCGCACCCTCAAGCCCGATACTCGAGCGCCATCGGGCACGACGCCCCGCCATACCAGGAGACAGCGCTTAAAGTGGGCTGGCGGCGCGCTGGGTGTAACCGGTCTGGTCGGTCTGTCGCAGCTGACCGCGGGCGGAACTGACTTCGGCCAGAACGCCAGCACACTTCTGATCGCTGCGGGGCTGCTACTGTTACTAGTGCGCTGACGCTGTCATAATCACCACCCTTGTGATGCGGTACAAAAACCTATTGTCAATGGCTAGTCCCACTCACACTTTTCTCGACCAGGTCGCCTGGAACGACCAGGGCCTGGCACCGGCGGTCGCCCAGGACGCAGTCAGCGGCGAGGTCCTGATGATGGCCTGGATGAATCGGGAATCGCTGGCCCATTCGGTGGCGGAAGGCCGCGCAGTCTACTGGTCGCGCTCGCGGCAAAAGCTTTGGCGCAAAGGCGAAGAATCCGGACATGTGCAGCACATTCGGGAAATCCGTCTGGACTGTGACGGGGACACCATACTGATAAAAGTCGAGCAGGTCGGCGATATCGCCTGTCACACTGGAAGAAAATCCTGCTTTTACAATGTATTGAGTGATGCCGAGTGGCGCGCCCAGGACCCTGTGTTGAAGGATCCGAATCGTATTTACGGGCATAAAGGCGGTGGCAAATCATGAACGACGTATTAAAAGCCCTCGACGAAATTATCGCCCTGCGACGCGATGAGGACCCCGAAACATCTTATGTAGCAAGCCTGAACGCTCGGGGACTCAACAAAATCCTCGAGAAAGTCGGCGAGGAGTGCACGGAGACCATTATCGCAGCCAAGGATGCCGCAGCGAGCGGCGACCGCGAGCAACTTGTGTACGAAACTGCAGACCTCTGGTTTCACACCATGGTTATGCTGGCGCACCTGGGCGAGAACGCTGAAGCGGTACTGGCGGAGCTCGGCAGGCGTTTCAACACTTCCGGCCTGGTGGAAAAAGCCAGCCGGCAAAAATGACGGGAGTTTAGTATGGGACTGGGTGGCATAAGCATATGGCAACTGGTGATTATTCTGGTCATCGTGGTGCTAATTTTCGGCACGCGTCGACTCAAAGGCATGGGCAGCGATCTGGGCGGTGCCATCAAGGGCTTCAAAGAAGCGGTCTCCAACGACGACGATGATGACAAGAGCAAATCATCGGAAGACGCGGCCTCTGTCGAATCGGACCACGCCGCCGCCAAACAGTCTACCGAAGAAAAAAAGCCCAATCACACCAGCTGAGGGTGACCGAGTCCTCGCCTTCGTCGCGGCATGAACGCACATGTTTGACTTAGGGTTTGCCGAAATTCTGCTGATCGCTGTTATCGGCCTGATCGTCATTGGCCCCAAGCGTATGCCCGAAGCGGTGCGCTTTATGGGCTACTGGCTCGGGCGCCTGCGGCGCGGCGTGCAGAACGCGCGACGGGATATGGAACGGGAGTTCGGCCTCGACGAAATTCGGCGCGACCTGCACAACGAATCCCTGTTAAACCAACTGGAGCAGGAACGTAATGACGTCGCCCGCCTGCTGGAAACAAAGCAAGACAGCGAGGACGACGCATCCAACGATCCGGATTCGGGCAACGCCACATCGCGCCCCGATGAACAGGAGATGCTGCAGGCGTTCGACGATTTCGATCGCGAGTTCCCCGACACGGATCCGCCGCCACCGACTAACGCCGAACGCGACGAAAGCCAAACTCGCGAAGACGCTGAAATCGAAACGCTGGAGGATATGAGCGACAAAGCGTCGCCCGGCAATCAACACAACGTCGGCGACAAAAGTAAATAACGGCGTAGGCGGCAAACACGGTAACGCACGACTCCCGCCACTCGATACCAGGTCAAAATGCAGGATTCCGACAACAACACCATGACCATGGTCGCACACCTGGTCGAGCTGCGCGATCGACTATTACGCATGTTGATAGCGACGCTGTTGCTGTTTATCGGCATGTTTCCCTTTGCCAACGAAATCTACACCTTTATTTCGGAACCATTGCGCGTCTACCTGCCGGAATCCAGCACAATGATCGCGACCGAGGTGGCATCACCATTTTTGACACCTTTCAAACTGACGCTGGTACTCTCGGTATTTGCGGCGATGCCCGTTATTCTTTACCAGACATGGGCCTTTATTGCGCCGGGGCTTTACCGGAAAGAACGCAGGATCGTGATACCGCTATTTATCTCGAGCGTGCTGCTGTTTTACGCTGGGATGGCCTTTGCGTACTTTGTGGTCTTCCCGCTGATCTTCGGCTTTTTCACCAGCGTCGGCCCGGAAAACGTCACGGTCATGACGGACATCTCCCGCTATCTTGATTTCGTGCTCAAACTTTTTTTCGCCTTCGGCATCGCTTTTGAGATACCCATCGCGACGCTGGTTTTAATCTGGACCGGAGTCACATCGTCGAAAAAACTGGCAGCGAAGCGTCCCTACGTGATTGTGATGTGCTTCGTCGTCGGTATGCTGCTAACGCCACCCGACGTTATTTCACAGACGCTACTGGCTGGCCCCATGTGGTTGTTGTTCGAAGCGGGGATATTCTTCGGGCGCCTGATCGATGCCAAAAGCGATGACGCCAACACCCAGGACGACGAGGAAAGCGCCGCGGCAAACTAAGCGCGACGATATCCCCCAGCCACTTGCATCGCATCGTATGTTCGTCGTTGTGCGTTCAGGCCACCACCCCGGCCGCGCGCAGTTCGGCGATATGCGCGCTACTACAACCCACTGACGCCAATACCTCGTCGGTGTGCTCACCCAGGGCCGGTGAGGGCCGGCGCACCTCACACGGTACGCCATCAAAGATCGCGGCCGGACGCGCCTGGCGCATACGGCCACCCGCGGGATGCGTATATTCGACAATCGAGCCTGCGTGCTTTACACGCGGATCCTCGATCGCCTCCTCGAAAGTATTGAGGCGCCCGCAGGGCACGCCCGCCTCCTCCATACGCGCCACCAGATCATCCCGGGTAAAGCCAATCGTACGCTGCTCCGCTTCGCGCAGTAATTCGCCGTAATTGGCAAATCGGCTGGCCAGGGAGGAAAAGCGCGTATCTTCCTGCAAATGTTCCATGCCCAGCACGCTGCACATGCCCTTGAATTCCTCGTCACCTACGACAATCGCGGTGATAAAGCCGTCTGATGTCTTCAGCACGCGGTAAAACTCAGCAATCAGGGGTTTGGGCTCAAAGTCCTCACCGACGAAACTGTGGTTCCAGTACACGTCCGGCCAGAGAAATGCCAGGCTGGCATCGAGCATCGAAATATGGATCTCGTGGCCCCCGACCACACCGCGTTCGCGGGCAAACAACGCGGATGATATCGCCTGCGCCGCCGTGTAGGCCGCGATCTTGTCGCTGGCTATGGTTTTCACCAGCACGGGTTTTTCCTCTCCCATACCCTGGGCCGAAGCCAGCCCCGAGGCGCCCTGGATTACCGGATCGTAGACCCTCTGCCCCGCGCCCGGCCCATCGGCGCTAAAACCAGATATCGATGCGTAGATGAGCCGAGGATTGATTTCGTGCAGGGCATCATAGCCCAAGCCAGCGCGGGCCAACGCGCCCGGACGCGAGTTCTGCACGAAGACATCCGCGGTCTTGATCAACTCGTATAGGACCGGCCGCACCCTGTCATCCTTCAGGTCGACTGCTACCGAGCGCTTATTGCGATTCATGTATGCGGTATAACCGGTAACGCCTCCGCGAACGCCACCCACATGGCGCGAGGGATCGCCCATACCAATGGTTTCCAGACGAATGACATCAGCGCCCTGATCTGCCAGCAAGCTAGTGGCCAGAGGCCCTGACGCGTTAGTTGTAACTTCGACGATGCGCACGCCTTCAAGTGGATTCATTGTCATGCCCCTGTATCTGATGTTATTGCCCCCTAGTACGGGGTCTTGTCAAACCGTTTCATCGGTCCTGCGCCGCACCTGGGGAAACAGATGCAAAGCGCGCTCGATCCGATATGCCGCCACGCCCCTTTCACGCTTTATCGACGCGGCCATGCACCATAGTAGCAGGCACCAATCCCGAGTGACAAAGGCGCACAGCCGGTTTAGCAAACTTTGCCAACCAGCGAGTTTTCGTCATTTTCGTCGGCATCACCGCCGCACCTGTCGCTGTGTGATAGAAGCCTCACCTGGCAGATTCCGGCGCTAAATTATTGCCCCACGCCGTTCCCCACGGGTCAATCCAGCTCTGTGGCAAACCACCTGACGAATCATCCCGTCAATTGGCAGGCGCGGACTCTGCCGCTATAATTGCGCCGCTTTCTAACCAACCCACCCCAGCAGTCAAAACCCAAAGGCAATACTATGAGTTACGGCAAAATTTCCGCCGGTAACGACTTACCTTCCGATATCAATGTCATCATCGAAATTCCCGCGAATCACGATCCCATCAAGTACGAAATCGTTAAAGAATCCGATGCCATTTTCGTCGACAGGTTTGTCGCCACCCCCATGTTTTATCCTGCCAACTACGGCTATATCCCCTGCACTTTGTCGGAAGATGGCGACGCCCTCGATGTCCTGGTGGTTTCCCCCTACCCGGTTATGCCTGGCTCGGTCATTCGCAGCCGTCCCGTGGGCGTGCTCAATATGACCGACGAAGCCGGCCCGGACGCGAAGCTGATCGCCGTCCCCCACAGTAAACTGACGGGCATGTACGATCACGTCAAGGAAGTCTCCGATCTTCCAGAATTGTTAAAGCGGCAAACCGAGCACTATTTCGAAAACTACAAGGACCTCGAAGAACACAAGTGGGTTCGAATCGACGGCTGGGGCAGTGCCGAGGAGGCACGGCAGGAAATCATTGCTTCCGTGACCCGTTATACCGAGAGCGCGGTGGGCGACTCGGCAGCCTGAATCTGCACATCGAAAATATTCGCCCGCCGGCGGCAGGCTTAAACAGTTAGTGACATGATGCGGCTGATGTGGGCCAGGGGATAACCCGAGGCCTCTTGAAACCGGTTGAAAACCTGCTGGACTGCCGCCAGGTCACGCTTGCTGCCAGGGCTCACGCTGGCCATCAGTTTATGGTTTACCAGGGCCGCAATGACATCCTTGGTCAGGATGAAAGTGTCTTTGCCCATCAGGCGCAGACTCATGGGGCCACTGTTACCGCCCAGGCGACTGCCGCGTTTTTTTAGCTCCAACCACAGGCCGACGATATCCGTGCCGGGCCAGTCGGCGATGAAAGCGGCATAACTGCCGTGGGACTGCTGTACCTGACAGGTAAATGTGGCGTTTTCACGCACCGATTTGATCTTGCCCGCATGCCGCACAATGCGCTTGTCCGCGACAAGTTGATCGAGACGATCATCCGAATAGTGGGCGACGACAACGGGATTGAAGCGATCAAATGCAATCTCGAAGTCCGGCCACTTAGCATCGATAACCTTCCAGGAAAAACCGGCCCGAAAGACACAGCGCGCCATTTCCGATAGATACCTGTCGTCGGGCACCTGGCGCAACTGGTCGGGCGTTTTGACCGCTGGCAAACCAGCTGCGAGCGTAGGCGCATCGGCACCGGTATTATTTTGTACCCACCGGGCTTCGGCAACTTCCAGCAAGGTTTCAAATGAAATCATGATTCGTCTGGCGTAGAGAGTAGTCGGCAACCGGCCCACCTTAGAAAAGCACGCCCACCCAGTCAATTCCCACTTTGATCCCCAGGCTATTCAGTTATCATAACCATCGCCAAAGCGGCCTTCACCGCACGGTTATATTTTCGCTATCTGGAATGGATGCCACTTAACAGGCCAACGGAGAAACAGCATCGAGCGCCCTGCTATCCCCGAAACTGAGACCCGCGCCTGGCGTTTTTTCTGGTCGATCACGGCATATCCGCGCCGCATCATCGGTATCGGCGTCGCCCTGATTATCGCTTTTGCCAGCTTTCTGCCAACCCTGGAAAAAGATACCCGGGCCGATGCTTTTATGCCGGCAGACCATCCCGCTCTGGTTTTCAGCAATCAGAGCAAAGAGATTTTCGGCCTGGGCGACCCCATGGTTATCGCGGTCATCAACGATGGCGAGCACGGCATCTTCAATCCCGAAACGCTACAGTTAATCGCCTGGCTGACGCGCGGACTCGAAACAATCGACAACATTGATCCCGCCGGTATCACCAGCCTCGCCACGGAAAACAACATCGTCGGCACGGAAGAGGGCATGGAGATCAGCCCCTTTTTCGAGTTTGACCAACCCCCCAAGACACTGGACGAAGCACAGGCCCTGAAACGCGCGGTGATGGATTTTCCGCTATACCGGGGAACGCTGGTTGCCGAGGACAGCTCCGGGGCGCTTATTATCGCGGAGTTGCTCGACGAAACCGCGGCCCAGCCGGTCTACTATGCCATGCTGAAACTCGTCGAAAACGCGCCGATCCAGGCCGGCGAAACCGTGCATGTGGCCGGCGAGGGTGCCGTAATCGGCTATTTTGGCCACTATGTAGACGCCGACGCGGCGCGTCTGAACCCCCTGTCCGCACTGGTAATCACCCTGCTCTGTTTCATCGCCTTTCGCACCATTCGCGGTGGCCTGCTACCCAATTTTATTGTTATCGCCACACTGGCCGCCGCCATCGGGTTCATGGCCGCAGTCGACATCAAATTTTTTGTCGTCACCAACGCCCTGCCGGTCATCCTGATCGCCATCGCTGTCGCCGATTCGATACATATTCTCACCGAGTATTACCAGCAGGCGTCGCAGCGCCCGGGCCTGTCACCACGCGAGCTGACAGTGCTGGCCCTGACACGTATCTGGCGCGCCATCACGCTGACGTCCCTGACCACGATGGCAGGCTTTCTCGGCCTGGCGTTGGCTTCGATCATGCCGCCGATGAAATTTTTCGGTGTTTTCGCGCTTTTCGGCGTGGGGGTTGCCTGGCTTTTCTCGCTCATTGTTTTGCCGGCCATACTTTGCCTGTTAAAGGTCCAGATCAGTCGCGCTTATCCGCTAGAAGCAAGTGTGTCTGAAAAATCAGGCTCGCCCGCGCAAGCCGACACCACCGGGCAGACTGTCGACATCTTCGGCAAATCAGTGCAGATTATCGGCCGCACGGCGGTACGCTTTCCCAAACTGGTCGTTTGCGCGGCGCTGTTGTTAATTGTGGCCGGTTTACATGGCAGCAGTAAGATCTATATGAATGAATCGATGATGCGCGCCTTCCAGCCAGATGAGCCTATCGTGCTCGCCGACACGGCCATTAACCAGCGCTTCGACGGCAGCTATTATTTTGATATAACGGTAGAAACGCCGGATGTGGAGGGGCTGTTCGACCCGGAAAACCTGAAAAAAATAGAAGCACTCCAGACCCATATGGAAGCGCATCCACTGGTCAAAGGCAGCACGTCCATCGTCGATTACCTGAAACAGATGCACCGGTCGATGCACGGCAACGATACCGCATTCTACAAGCTACCCGACAATGCCGATCTTATCGCCCAATACTTTTTACTTTACTCCGCTACCGGCGATCCGGACGATCTCGAAGAGGAAATAGACTACGACTATCGCCTTGCTAATGTGCGTATCAATATCAAGGAACACCAATACACCACACTGAAGTCGGTCGTCGAGTACTTTCACGATTATGCTGAATTGCATTTTAACGGTAAGGCTATTTCGGTTAGCGGAACGGGGCGTGCCAACGTCAATTACCACTGGATGCAGCGACTGGGGGAAACCCACTTCGTCAGTCTGGGCGTTGCTCTGTTACTGGTGCTTCTCATGGCAGCGGCAAGTTTCCGTTCGGTCGCCGCTGGCCTGTTCTGCCTATTGCCCATCGCGTTGACCATGCTTGGCATCTACGCCGTCATGGGATACGGCGGTATCTGGCTGTCAATCAGTTCTTCGATGTGCGCATCGATGGCCATCGGAGTCGGTGTCGATTTTTCCATTCACACCACCGAACGACTGCAAACAACAATCCGCCGGCACGGAGAACTGAACGCCGCTGGCCTATCCGAAGTGTACGCTACGACCGGCCGCGCCCTGCTGTTTAATTTTCTTGCGCTTGCCCTGGGTTTTGGCACCATCCTGTTAAGCAAGGTTTCTTTTTTACAGGAATTTGGGGCGTTGATCGCATTGGCGGTCACTTTAAGTTTTATTGCCAGTCTAACGCTACTCCCGGCATTGACCGTCCTGTTAAAACCCCGTTTTCTGGGCTTTGCCGAAGCCGGAAGCACCGCGGCGATCGCCGGGCCCACAGAACAGAGCTGAGACCAGGCACAAACGAGCACAGGAGTATTCCGAATGTTTGACCCGCGATTCGCTTTACCTCTAATTTCTGTTTTCGTCTGGACGTTGCTCTCGAGCAATGGCGCTGCAGCGCAAAGCGGGTCTTCAGTCACATCACCTGCAATCGAAGTGCTGCCCTCCGCTGCCGAAATCGTGCGCAACATCAATAATCGCGACGAGGGCGAATCAGTAACCCGCACGCTGTCCATGCAGCTGATTGATCGACGCGGCAAGATTCGCGAGCGAAATACCCGGGGGTATCGTAAATATTACGATGTCGATAAACACACGATTCTGTTTTATCTGTCGCCGAAAAATGTCAAAGATACCGCCTTTTTAACCTATGACTACGCTGACTCGGAGCGCGAGGATGACCAGTGGCTGTACCTGCCCGCCATGCGCAAGGTCAGGCGCATCTCGGCTAGCGATCGCGGTGATTACTTCCTCGGCACCGATCTCACGTATGAGGATATGAAACTGGAAACTCGGGTTTCCGAACGGGACTATCATTACAAAACATTGGGCAAGAGCGAGGTCGACGGCCACGAATGTTTTCTCATCGAAGCGACTCCAGTCGATGAAACTACGGCACGCGAACTCGGTTACAGCAGGGTCGAATCCTGTATCGACGCTGAAATCTGGATGGCCCGGCGTAGTAGGTTCTGGGATATTCGCGGCAATTTGTTGAAAACCGTCCACGCGGAAGATATTCGTCAGGTTCAAGGTATATGGACACAACATAAATTGAGCGTCGAGAATCACAAGACCGGGCATACGACCCTGCTGACTTTCAGCGAAATCGATTACCAAAGCCCTATCGAAGACAGTATTTTTAGCAAAACTGCGCTCAAACGGGGGATATAAACCCATGACGCGCTGCTCACCCGCGTCGCGGCATGGGTGCCGGTTAACAACGGCCACAGCACTCACCCTGACTTTTTTGACTGTTACGTTGCCCGCAGGGGCGATCGATTACACCTGGCAAACGACCTTGCGAACTGAGTGGGCCGGGAATATCGATACCGGGCGGGATCAGTCTTTACGCCTAGACCTGAGCCCGCAACTGGACCTGAGCCTTGGGGACAGCGTCGAATTGACTGCCATCGGCCACCTGCGTACGGAAGATAACAATACCGCGGGCTTCGACCACCTGTCGCTATCCGCCTTTGATCAGATAACCCGCCCGCAGATCATCGGCGACAGCACGGCGGCAACACTTAGAGAGCTCTATATCGCAACCGAAATATCCGGCATCCATTTGACGCTGGGCAAACAGCAGGTTGTCTGGGGAGAGGCAGACGGGCTTAAAGTTCTCGATATCGTTAACCCCCAGTCTTTTCAATATTTTATCCTCGAGGAGTTCGAGCAATCGCGCATACCAACCTGGATGGTGAACCTGGAAACCGTGGTCGCTGGCTGGGACACACAATTTTTGTGGATTCCAGACCAGACGTATCACGCCTTACCCGAAGACGGCTCGACCTGGGCTTTCTCGTCACCCCAATTAGTGCCTAGTGCTGCCGGTCTGGCGCCAAATACCACTGTGCGCATGGATAAAACGGACAAGCCCGGTAAAAATATTCGCGATGCCGATACCGGCTTACGACTTGCCAATAACTGGCGTGGCTGGGATTTCAGTCTGAATTATTTTTACCACTACGATGACTTGCCGGTGCTGCATCGCAGGGCCACGCCGGGACCCTCGCCAGGCATCGTACTGACACCGAAATACCATCGCACCCACACCTTTGGAGGCACCGCCAACAATGCGTTCGGGGACTGGGTATTGCGTACCGAGGTGGGTTACTCGACGGATCGTTATCTGCTAAGCAACGACGTCGGCAATACCGACGGCATCACGAAAGGCAACGAAATTGCCTACGTCCTCGGCCTGGATTGGTCGGGATTGTCAAATACCCTTATCAGCGCGCAACTTTTTCAGAGTCATTTTTCCGAGAACAACAGCGTGCGCGACAAGAAAGAGGCCAATGCCACCCTCCTCGCCCAACGACTGTTCTGGAATGACACGCTGACACTCGAGGTGATCTGGTTGGGGAGTCTCAATTCCGGCGATGGCCTGCTGCGGCCAAAAATAAGTTACGAGTGGCAGGACGACTTCAAAACCTGGGTGGGCAGTGACATTTTTTACGGCGACAAAACCGGATTGTTCGGCCAGTTCCACCACAATGACCAGCTTTCAATTGGTGTCGAGGTAGATTTTTAGTCGGGTTACGTAAAAAGCCCAAGCAAGAGACAAGAGACAAGAGAC
>DJFY01000097.1:97365-102365 GCA_002431545.1 Cellvibrionales bacterium UBA5860
GACAAGAGACAAGAGACAAGAGAATGACCGCCGTCTTTTATACACCACCGCCGGGGATTCCTGCCACCGGAAAAAACCTGCCCCAACGGTAGCCCTTTTGTGCGTGACGTGTTCGCCTTATCCCCTCCCCAGATAGGGTTGTGAGACCGGCAACACTATAGACTCAAAGAGATTGACGTTATCGGGCAAGGTGGCGATTGTGACCACCACATCGGCCAGATCCTCGACTTCAATAACGCCTTCCTGCTCGGGCACCTGCGGTGTTTTTTCCCAGATATCGGTCATGACATTGCCGGGATGGAGCGCGCATACCGCGATATTGTAGGGCCTAAGCTCCAGCGCCAGAGCCTTGGTCAGCCCGCTTAAAGCAAATTTCGAAGTCGTGTAGGGTGAGCTTTTCACCCTCGGCATTTGCCCGGAAATACTGCCAATGTTGATGATCCGACCCTGACCCTGCGGCTTCATGATTCGCGCCGCACCGCGGCAGCAAAGAAAAGCCCCGGTCACGTTGACGTCCTGTACGCGCTGCCAATCGGCCAGGCTCAGCTCGTCGATGCGGCCGGCCACCGCAATACCTGCATTGTTGACAAGAATATCCAGGCGCCCCCGGGCGGCGATCCGCTCAAACAGTGCCGATACCGATGTCTCGTCCGTGACATCGACAACCACCGCTTCTGCCACGCCGCCGGCTGCCTGAATATCAGCAACCACATCGGCAAGCGCCGATTCGTCGCGAGCGGCAAGAAACACCTCGCATCCGACACGCGCCAACGCGAGGGAGATACCCTTCCCAATACCCCGGCTGGCGCCGGTGACAAGGGCTATTTTGCCTTGCAATGAAGCCATGATCTGCTCCCGGAATAACGCAATGTACTGGAACTGCCGACGCTCGCCCCAAATGGGGCGTCGCTCCATGGGCCGCTAGGGGCAATCCCGAATGCTTTAACCCTTATTGACTCGGTTCTCGACCAGCTCCTCGACCACGGCGGGATCAGCCAGGGTCGAAGTATCGCCCAGATTGTCCAGATCGTTGGCCGCAACCTTGCGCAAAATACGGCGCATGATTTTGCCCGAGCGGGTCTTCGGTAAACCCGGCGCCCACTGGATCACATCCGGCTTGGCAATGGCGCCGATCTCTTTAACACACAGGTCGATGAGTTCTTTGCGCAAGGCCTCCGAAGGCGTTTCACCGGACATCAAGGTCACGTAGGCGTAGATACCCTCGCCCTTGATAGCATGCGGAAAGCCGACGACAGCGGCCTCAGCTACTTTTTCGTGTAACACCAGCGCGCTTTCCACCTCGGCCGTGCCCATTCGGTGCCCGGACACATTGAGCACGTCGTCGACCCGGCCGGTAATCCAGTAGTAACCATCTTCATCCCGACGCGCGCCATCACCGGCAAAATAATAACCGGGGTAGGTCGAAAAATAAGTATCGATAAGTCGCTGATGATCGCCAAACACGGTACGAATCTGTCCCGGCCAGGAAGCCTTGATCACCAGATTGCCCTCGCCCGGTCCGTCAATTTCCTTACCATCCCCATCCAGCAAGGCCGGCTGCACACCGAAAAAGGGCACAGTGGCCGAACCCGGCTTCAGGTCGATGGCGCCCGGCAGCGGTGTTAGCATGTGGCCGCCGGTCTCGGTTTGCCACCAGGTATCGACAATCGGGCAACGGGAGTCGCCCACCACCCGGTAGTACCATTCCCAGGCCTCCGGATTAATCGGCTCGCCGACAGTGCCCAGTAATTTGAGAGAAGCTCGCGAAGTCTTTTCGACAAAGTCATTGCCGGCGCCCATCAGGGCTCGCAGTGCTGTCGGCGCGGTGTAAAACTGGTTGACCTGGTGTTTGTCGACGACCTGCCAAAAGCGCGATGCATCGGGAAAAGTGGGCACACCCTCGAACATCAACGTCATACCGCCGTTGCACAACGGGCCATAGACAATATAGGTATGGCCGGTGACCCAGCCCACATCGGCGGTACACCAGTAAACGTCGCCGTCGTGATAGTCAAAAACATATTTGTGGGTCATCGCCGCCTGCAGCAGATAACCCCCGGTGGTGTGTAAAACGCCCTTCGGTTTGCCGGTGGATCCCGAAGTATAGAGGATAAACAAGGGATCCTCTGCCTCCATAGATTCCGGCGGACACTCGTCTGACATCGACGCCAGCAACTCGTGATACCAGATGTCGCGGTCTTCCCGCATACTGACTTCGGCACCAGTACGCTCCACCACCAGGCAAGTATGTACGCCGGGGCACTGAGCAAGCGCCTTATCGGTGTTGTCTTTGAGCGGAATCTCGCGGCCACCACGAATACCCTGATCCGCAGTGATGACCACGCGGCAGTCGGAATCCAGGATACGGTCTTTTAAGGCATCTGGGGAAAAACCGCCAAAGACCACCGAGTGAACTGCGCCGATTCTGGCGCAGGCGAGCATGGCATAGGCCGCCTCCGGAATCATCGGCATATAGATACAGACACGATCACCTTTCGCCACACCCCGGCTGCGCAGGGCATTCGCCAGCTTACAAACTTCGGCGTGAAGTTCGCCGTAGGAAATTTTCTTATCTACCGAGGGGTCATCGCCTTCCCAGATGATCGCCGTCTGTGCGGCTCGGGTCGGCAGATGACGATCGATGCAGTTGACGGTGACATTGAGCCGCCCACCGCTAAACCAGGCCGCATGCCCCTTAGTGAAATCGTACTCACAGACTTTGCCCCAGGGCTGATCCCAACTGATAAACTGCTCGGCCTGTTCGGCCCAGAACGCGTCGGGTTCCTCGATCGAACGACGATACATTTCCTGGTAACGCTGATGGTCAATAAAGGCCTCTCGGGCCCACTCTTCGGACACCGGATGGACGGGGAACTCTGACATCTTAGCTCTCCTGCAAGAGTAAATTTTAGGCGTTTGATTGATGTTCGGGGCCAGCATTCTGGCACATGCAGGGGGTTCGGGCCATATCGGCACCCGAACCAGACAGCCCCACGGAGGGGTGGGGACAGGAATCTATCGGGTAGGCGCGAGGAGCGCCGGGGTCAGATGGTGTCTACGGAATCAGGACACAGCCTGAACGGGAATGGTATTGGCGGTACGCTCGACGCTGTTGTCCTCATTTAAATAAACCAGTTTCGGTTTATGTTTTTCCAGCTCGGCTTCAGCAAACTGCCCGTAGGTCGCGATAATAATGCGGTCGCCAACCTGCACGCGCCGCGCCGCCGCGCCGTTCATCGAAATCGTACCGGAACCGGCTTCCGCCTTGATGATGTAAGTGGTAAACCGCTCGCCATTATTGACGTTGTAGACGTCAATCTGCTCGAACTCACGCATACCCGCCAGTTTCAGCAGATCGCTATCGATGGCGCAGGAACCGTCGTACCATAGTTCGGCCTGGGTAACCGTTGCCATGTGCAGTTTGGCTTTCAGCATATTGCTCAACATAACGCTGTCCCCCTAATCTTCGGCCTCAGTGGGCGTCAGACTCAACGTAACATTATCGATCAGTCGCGCGCCACTGGCATACATTGCTCCCAGTATGGCGATCTCCCTGTCGTCGTGCGCGGCCGGTTCCAGATTTCTGGCGTTGCGAATACTAACATAATCTGTCGTAAATCCACCTTTTTCGAGTTTTTCCCCTGTCGCCGCCTCCAGCGCAGTGAAATCCCGGTCTCCCTGGGTAATTTCGTCTCGACACCAGCACAGCGCCTGGTAAAGAATCACCGCGCGCGCCCTTTCGTCTTCGCTCAGATAGCTGTTTCTGGAGCTCAGGGCAAGCCCGTCGCTGGCACGCGCGATATCGGCACCGATAATGTCAACCGGAATACACAGATCCTCGACCATACGCCGGATGACTGCCAGCTGCTGGAAATCCTTTACCCCGAAGATCGCTTTGTCCGGCTGCACGATATGCAGCAGCTTGGATACCACAGTGGTCACACCCTCGAAGTGCCCGGGACGACTGGCGCCACAGAGAATGTCAGTCATGGTCGGCACGACAACGCGGGTTTGGTCCGCCATGCCGTTGGGATAAATCTCACCTTCGTCCGGGGAAAACAGAAAGTCGCAGCCTTCTTCCTCCAGTTTGCGGGCATCATCTTCAAAAGTACGGGGATATTGCTCCCAATCCTCGTTCAGGCCAAATTGCAGAGGATTGACAAATATGCTGACCACGACGACTTCGGCATGTTCGCGGGCCAAACGGACCAGTTGCAGGTGGCCCTCGTGCAGATTGCCCATCGTGGGCACAAAGGCCACACTTTGACCCTGTCGGCGCCGCTCACGCAGAACTTCGCGCACACCGGCGATGGTGTGGAAAATTTTCATGTTATCGGTGACCATTGCATCCATCGGTAGCGTATCCAGCGAGCATATTCAGTCCGCGTCGGTAAAATAGTCGCGCGCCAGGTTTTCAAAGCGCGTGTATTTATCGAGAAACGTCAAGGGTACCGTACCAATCGGGCCATTTCGTTGCTTGCCGATAATAATTTCCGCCACGCCTTTGTCGACCGTATCCTTGTTATAGACCTCATCGCGGTAAATAAACAGAATGACGTCGGCATCCTGTTCAATGGCGCCGGACTCGCGAAGATCCGAATTGACCGGCCGCTTGTTGGGGCGCTGTTCAACGTTTCGACTCAACTGGGACAGGGCAATCATCGGACAGGAAAATTCCCGCGCGATAAGTTTCAGGTCTCTGGATATTTGCGATATCTCCTGTACGCGCCCGTCGGTTGGCGTGCTGGCACTCATCAACTGGAGATAATCCACCATAATCATCCCCGGGGCACCGTGTTCCCTGGATAACTGCCGGATTCGATTGCGCATTTCGAGAGGAGAAATACCCGGCGTGTCATCAATGTACAGGGGGCGGTCCTTGAGTCGCGCCGCTGCGCCGGAAAGGCGAGCGAAATCGTCGGGTCCGAGCTTACCGTTGCGAATCAGCGTCTGATCAATCTTGCCCATGGAGGATAACAGGCGCACGACAAGCTGGTTGG
>DJFY01000069.1:0-8949 GCA_002431545.1 Cellvibrionales bacterium UBA5860
GTGTAGCCCCGGACAAAATTCGAGTAGGCCCGGACTGGATCGCCGACAAGCTCAACGCTTTCGAAGCGCTTGAGAATCTCTTCCCAGACAACGCGAAGCTGCATTTCCGCCAGGCGGTTCCCCATACAACGGTGAATACCAAAACCAAAGGCCAGATGGTGGCGCGGCCGCTCGCGATCGATAATAAACTCATAAGGTTTTTCAATGGCTTCATCATCGCGGTTGCCGGAGACATACCACATCACGACTTTATCGCCTTTTTTGAACTGCTTGCCGCGGAATTCAACGTCTTTCGTGACATTGCGGCGCATATGCACCACTGGAGTCTGATATCGGATGATTTCCGGCACCATGCTATCTATGAGGTTCGGGTTGGCTCTGAGCTTCTGATCCTCGGCAGGGTTTTCGTTGAGAAAAAGCACACTGCCGGAAATCGAATTCCGAGTAGTGTCGTTGCCGCCGATGATCAGTAGTAAAAGATTCCCCAGGAACTCCATGGGCTTTTCATAGGCCATGTTTTTGGTGGATTCGCCGTGGGCCATCATCGAAATCAAATCGAATTTTGGTTCCGCCTGGGCGCGCTCGTTCCACATGGCAAAAAATGTTGGCGCGCATTCCTGGGTCAGTATCCGGTTGCGCTCTTCAATGGTTTCGACAATCCCGTCCGGGCCAGGCACCGACATGGCAACATCCGACCAGTAAGTCAGTTTGCGCCGCTCCTCGAGAGGAAAGTCAAATAGCGTGGCCAGCATCTGCCCCGTCAATTCAACAGACACTTTGTCGACCCAGTTAAAGGTTTCGCCTTCCGGTAAAGAGTCGAGAATATTGCCAGCCCGCTCCCTAATCAGGTCCTCCATATTGGCCAGATTGCGCGGAGCGACTGCGCTTTGCACCGTGCTGCGCTGCCGGCTGTGCTCAGGCTCGTCCATGGCGATAAACATTGAAACATTCAAATCGGTGTCGGGTTCCTGGATACTGATCGCGGGTTCCGAGGAAAAGGTGTCGGGGTCGCCTTCAATAGCCATGATGTCGTCGAATCTGGTGGCCGACCAATACGGCCCAAATTCTGAGTCTCGGCAATAATGCACCGGGTCTTCTTTTCTGAGACGGTCAAAAAAGCCCCATAGCGTGTCACTTCGATAAAGTTCGCGCTGGGAGACATCGAAATCTTCCAGGGGAATAGCATAGGGGTCTTTCCCGACCATGGTGGTCCGAGGTTCAGGTAGTTCGGTCATGATTTTTGCTCCTTAATCTTTTTTTAGTTTTAGTACTGGAACTCAGGTATCTCCACGACAAGACCGTCAAGCTCTTCGGTAATGGCTATTTGACAGGCCAAACGGGAGCTTGGTCGCCGGTCCGGGTTGAGATTTAGCATGGACAGCTCGGTTGCGCCCGGCTCTCCGACTTTGGGTAGCCACGTCTCGTCGACATAGACGTGGCAGGTGGCGCAGCGGCACTGGCCGTAGCAGTCGGCATCAATGCCTGATATGCCCTGGGCCAGCGCTGTTTTCATAACCGACGAGCCGGCTTTCGCTTCGACGGTTTGTTGCTCGCCATCGTGTTGAATAAAAGTGATTTTTGGCATTTATATTCACTCCGTCCTGATTATTTTATTGTCGACAGACGGTACGGTTTTCCCGCGATATCAACAGTTTTATGGACTATTAGTTTTTTACAGCTTTGGTCCAACCAGCGTCGTGCCGGATCCTCCAAAATTCACCAAGCGCTGCGGATTATGGCAGGCCCTGTTTTCCAGAGAGCCTGGTCCGATGAGCGCGGTGCCTAAGCCAGTGTCGCCATGGTGTGAGCGATCCACTCAAGCGTCCCTTCTACGGTTGTAAAATGAGCGAGAGAGTCTTCCCGGCGGTCATCGAGTCGCATGCCGGCGAGTTTGCCGGACCAGCCTTCTTTACCGAGGAGGGCGATCGGCTTTTTATATTGCCAGGCGAGGGCGACCTCGGTGAGCGTGCCTGCCGCGCCGCCAATGGCAACGACGATGTCTGCCGACAGGGGTACGAGAGCATTTTGCAGATGTGCCGCACCTACGGGCAGTGCCAGATCAAGGTAGGGATTGGCGTCTTCGAAATGGCTGTTGGGCAGAATGCCGACGATATAAGCGCCGTGGTAACCCGCGGGGCGGTATTGCCGAATGCCCTGGCACAGGCTGAGCATGACGCCCTGTTGGCCGCCGGAAATCACATTGATGTCCAGTGGAGCCAGGCCAGCGCCCAGGGCATGGGCCATCTCCTGTTCGCCTGCACTGGCTGAAAAGCTGCCGAGTACAGAAACATTCGTTCGACGGGCCATGTCAGTGTAGGTATCAGCCGGCGAGCGGGTTTTCCGTCGCTGGTGGTGCGTGTTGGTTGCGCTCGGACCGGGTTTTCGGTGTTTTGCTGAATTCCATGGTGCCGTCGTCGACCCGCTTGAACTTCAGGTACAGGATGTCGAGCAAATAGTTTTGCGGTGCTCGCCATGGGTCTCTGTCACCCTGTTTGGGTAGCTTGTCGGCCGATCGCTGCACGTAACCGGAGGACAGGTTAAACCAGGCCGTTTGCGGCATATCTGGGTCGCTTAGTCGCGCTACACAAGCCTGTGTGTCGGTATTATCCATGTGGTTCAACAAGCGACAAACGTAGGCGCAGGTGAGATCCGCGCGCAGCGTCCAGGAGGCGTTGATGTAACCAAACGAAGTGGCCAGATTGGGTACATCGTTATACATCATGCCTTTGTACATAAAAGTTTCGGCGGGGTTTACCGGCGTGCCGTCGACCTCGATAGCGATGCCGTTAAAGACCTCGAGAGTCAGGCCGGTAGCCGTGACGACCAGGTCGGCGCCGAGTTCGCGGCCTGACTTGAGTCGAATACCGTCGCTGTAAAAAGTATCTACAAGATCGGTCGCAATCTCGGCGCGGCCGGCGTTGAGCGCTTCGAACAAATCGTCGTCGGGCACCAGGCACAGGCGCTGGTCCCAGGGGCCGTAGCCGGGGGTGAAATGAGTGGCGACGTCAAAACCCGGCTGCAGGCGTTTCCCCACATGTTTGATCAGGTAACGCTTCATTCGGCCGGGATAGCGCTTGGCAAAGCCAAAGAGGAACATGGTCAGCAATACGTTGCGCCAGCGGATCAGGTCGTAAGCGAGTTTGTCCGGCAGGAGTTTCTGTAAGCGCCTGGCCCAGCGGTCTTCGGCGGGGCGCGACAGCATGTAAGTTGGCGAGCGCTGTAGCATGGTGACGTGGGCCGCCGTTTTTGCCAGTTCCGGTACCAGAGTCACTGCAGTGGCGCCGCTGCCGATGACGACTACATTTTTGCCGTCGTAGTCGACATCCTCGGGCCAGTGCTGAGGGTGGACGACCTGGCCCCGGTAGTCTCCAATACCGGGAAAATCCGGTGTATACCCGGTGTCGTATCTGTAGTATCCGCCACACAAAAAAAGAAAATTACAGGTCCAGACTGTCGGCGAGGCCCCGTCGCCGTGCTCGGCGACGACTGACCAGCGCGAAGTGGCGCTGTCCCAGGACGCGGACCTGACGCGCTGCCCGAAACGGATATGGCGCTCGATGTCATTGTCCTCGACCGTTTCGTGGAGATATTTGAGGATGGCCGGACCGTCGGCGATCGCCTTACGCTGTTTCCAGGGTTTGAAGGCATAACCCAGGGTGTACATGTCGGAGTCGGAACGAATGCCGGGATAGCGAAACAAATCCCAGGTGCCGCCCAGGTCGGTCCGCCCTTCCAGTATGACGTAGCTTTTCCCAGGACAATCGCGTTGCAGATGGTAAGCGGCGCCAATGCCGCTAATGCCGGCACCGACGATCAGGACATCCGCGTGTTGAGTGTCTCCGACCATATCATCCCCCTGTAATGCCAAGGATGGTGGTCAAGTGCCGGCCAAAAGGCAAGACCGGCGGCCGGTGAATGGCCCGACTATTTGAGACTGCCGGGTTTTCGGCGCTTGCCGGTTTTTTGTAAGACAGCCAGCTGATTGGGCTCGCCGACCAGGTAGATCGTGCCGCTGTCGTCCATGGCGACGCCTTCCGGTTGCTCCATAAACGGCCATAGGCCAAAGGGGTCGCGGCTCAAACTGAGCGTAGACAGAAGATGGCCGTCGAGAGAATATTGCAGCAGTTGGTTGGATTCCTCGGACACGGCCAGCAGGGTATTCCCGATCTGATCCAGATGCAGGCCGGCGATATCGCGCACGGGTAGGTGTACCGAAAATTCACCAGCCTCAGTAGCCTGCGCAGTTTTCAGAGAATTTGCGGCCAGTGTATGTATACGCCTCGGGGATTTTTCTTCGGCAATAAATAATCCACTGCGAGGCGACCAGGCAATGCCTTCGAGTGCATGATTATCCGGAGTGCCGGCTATCTCCACATAGGGCCAGGCGGTAGCGTCGATCTCGCTAGTGTGGCGGTTGATTTCAACATAGGAAATGCGCCGCTGTCGTTCCTGGACCACGGCAAACAGACGGCCCGATATATGGACAATGCCCTCGGTGTCGACAAAATTGTGCAAATATATGCGTCGCAGTACCGCGCCCTTTGGATCGAGTTCGAGGATTAGCGTGGGGCTGTTAACGATGGCAAACAGCGTTTGCGTATCCGCGTTCCAGGTGATGCCCGACAGATTATTGTCGATACCGTCGATGGCCGTGACGCCGTGCAACCGGTAGTGTAGGAGATCGCCATCGGCACCGGCCTGTGGACCGTTTAACAGGTGGACGGAACCGAGACCGACGACAATTAGCACCAATGCTGCGCCGGTGAGCGTATACAGTCTATATCGAGGCAACTGGGGCATCGTTGTAAACAGGTGGTCGACAAGACTATATTTTCGATTTTTGGTGTGTCAGTTTGGTGACATGGTGGATTTGTGCCCGATCTCGCGCTGTGAGCATAATGGGGCTGATTTCCCGTGGTGGCGGCCACCTCTGAACGTCTCCACATGCCTCTAAATAATAAGTATTGCGCGTCTATATCATGGCAAAACGGACATCGCATGCCGAAAACGGATCTCGAAAAAGCGCAACGCCTGATTGAGCAGCTGGCACCGGTGGCGCAAGCGCTGGAACGCCTGCGGTCGACTTATCGCGCCACGCAGAAAGAGCCTTCTGGCCACCCCAACCTGCATCCTCTGCGCGCCAGCGTCAAGCAATTGGAAGCTGCATTGTCACTGGCTGTCGGACAAATCGCCCAGGCCCGCCGCCAGGATGCGGAGGCGCGAAACAGACGGCAGTCGCGCAATCGCCCCGCTCGGGGACAGGATTCGTCTCCGAACTGATGCGTCGTCTGACCGCTTCGCCGGTGTCAAAATGCACAAGCTGATGGCTTAATATTTGCAGCGTTTGTGACAAGCGGAGCGATGACGTGATCTATGGTCATAGGTCACGGAAGACAAACCGCGCCCGATGCGACAATGATACTGCTGAGCCGCCAGCCGCGGCGTCCGTCGGGGTTTGACGCCGTCGCCGGAACAGCAGCTATGGCGACAGGAGGATCTATGACGACAGCTCGCTATGCAGTAATGGCGCCCGATGTCTCTCCGAGTGAGAAGGTGCTGGAGGTTTATTCCCCTTACGACCGGCGCCTCCTCGCGCAAGTTGAAACCGTCGACGAACCGGGTATCGAGCAGGTTCTGCGTACGGCTTACCAGACCTTTGAAAACCGCGACCAGTGGTTGAGCGGCGAACAACGACTCGGCATTTTAAAAAGAATGGCTGAGCTGATGACGCGGGATGCCGACAGGTTGACCGGGATTGCCGTGCGTGAAGGCGGCAAACCACTGACTGATTCCCGTGTCGAAATGGCGCGCGCGATCGACGGTATCCATCTGTGTGCACAGTGTATTCGCACAAGTCACGGCGAGGAGATACCCATGGGTATCAATGCCGCTTCCCAGCACCGCCTGGCGGTGACACGACACGAGCCCATCGGTGTCGCGCTTGCATTCAGTGCTTTCAATCATCCGATCAACCTGATTGTGCACCAGATCGGGCCGGCTATCGCCGCCGGTTGCCCGGTTATCGTCAAACCCGCGAACGACACGCCCCTGTCTTGTTACGAACTGGTCAAGCTGTTTCGCGAGGCGGGCTTGCCGCCGGCCTGGTGCCAGGTGATTTCCACAACCAGTCACGACGTTTCGCAAGCCCTGGTCAGCGACGATCGAGTCGCCTTTTTCAGTTTTATCGGCAGTGCGGACGTGGGCTGGATGCTGCGGTCAAAACTGGCACCCGGTGCCCGCTGCGCGCTCGAGCACGGTGGCATAGCGCCGGTCGTGCTGGCACCTGATGCCGATCTCGAGGGCGCCATACCGCTGTTGGCCAAGGGCGGGTTTTATCACGCCGGGCAGGTTTGTATTTCAGTGCAGCGGGTGTACGCACCGGCCGGGCTGGCGGCACAGGTCGCCGAGGGCCTGGCGCGAGCCGGTGAGGCTATGTCCGTCGGCGACCCGGCGCTGGATTCGACAGGCATCGGACCCTTGATTCGCGAGCGCGAAATCGAGCGTGTGCACCGCTGGGTGTCGCAGGCGGTCTCCGAAGGTGCGCAGTTGATCTGTGGTGGGCAAAGAATTGGCGAGAGTTGCTATGCGCCCACGGTGCTGCTCGACCCGCCTGCCAATAGCGAGGTCAGTTGTGAGGAGGTTTTCGGGCCGGTGATCTGTGTCTACAGTTACAAGGATATGGACGAGGCCATCGACAGCGCCAACGCGGTGCCCTTTGCTTTTCAGGCGGCTGTCTTTACCCGCGATATCGATACCGCTATGCATGCCTATCGGCGGCTGAACGCCTCCGCAGTGATGGTTAACGACCACACTGCTTTTCGCGTCGACTGGATGCCTTTCTCGGGTTTGCGCCACTCGGGTATGGGCGTCGGTGGCATACCGGGTACCTTCGCCGATATGCAGATCGAAAAAATGCTGGTGATACGCTCCGACCACTTGTGAACGTCTCGCCGCGTTCGGTGGTCCAAGCCACTGAAGCCTGTTCTTTTTATTCGAGTATCGAGCCGGTGCTGGTGTTGGCACGAGAAAAATCCTCGTTTCGGCTTCATGGTGCCCGGTGTCCGGAGTATGGTAAGCGGCGCTCGCTCTGGCACATATATCGCATCCTTTTACCTGACTTGTTTTCTGCGATTTCTGCGTTATGGCATCGCAGGCAACATCGCGCGGTGCTCCCCTTGGCCGCGGACGACGTCGAATATTGGCAGAACGCTCAAGGCAGCAAATATTCATGAGGGATAAAGCATGAAAGCGACAGCAGCACTTTTGCACTCAATGGGTGCGCCCAGGCCCTACGCGCAATCACAACCTCTGGTGATCGACGAAGTTGAACTCGATCCGCCCGGGCCGGGTGAGGTTCTGGTAAAGATCGCCGCTGCGGGGCTTTGTCACTCGGATCTTTCAGTGATCGACGGTAACCGGCCCCGGCCGCTACCCATGGCGCTGGGCCACGAGGCCGCGGGGGTGGTCGAGGAAGTGGGGGCGGGTGTAACACGCTTTACCCCCGGAGACCACGTGGTGATGGTGTTCGTACCCAGTTGCGGCCTGTGCGGCTTCTGCGCGCGCGGTCGGCCGGCTTTGTGTGAACCCGGTGCAGCGGCCAACGCTGCGGGCACTTTGCTCAATGGCGAGCGGCGACTGCATCGGCACGGTCAAAGTATCAATCACCATCTGGGCGTTTCCGCCTTCGCCAGCCACGCTACGCTATCCCAGCACTCCCTGGTCAAGATCGCCAATGATTTTGACCTGACCAAGGCCGCATTGTTTGGCTGCGCTGTGCTCACCGGCGTTGGCGCCGTGGTCAACAGTGCCAAATTACCGCCGGGTGCTTCCGCTGCGGTGATCGGTCTTGGCGGCGTTGGACTCGCGGCATTGCTCGGCGCGCAACTGGCCGGGGCACGGCAGGTGGTAGCCGTCGATCTGTCCGAGGAAAAACTGAGTTTTGCCAAATCCCTGGGGGCTACGCACACAGTCAATGCCGGCGACGCCGACGCGCCTCAGGTCATCAGGGAAATTTCCGGTGGTGGTGTTGAGTATGCGTTTGAGATGGCGGGCTCGGTGCCGGCCCTGGAACTGGCCTACGGGGTGACGGCAAGGGGCGGTGTTACCGTCACCTCCGGCTTGCCCCATCCGGAGCGCATGCTGTCGATACAGGCGGTATCCCTGGTCGCCGAAGAAAGAACCCTCAAAGGCAGTTATATCGGCGCTTCGGTGCCCAGTATCGATTTGCCGCACTACATGTCTTTATACGAGCAGGGCCGGTTGCCCGTGGACCGCCTGCTGACCCATACCCTGGGCCTAGAGCAGATCAACGAAGGATTCGATCGCCTGGCATCCGGTGAAGGTGTGCGCCAGGTGATCGTGATGTGATAAATCGTTATGTGAATTTAGCGAAATAAAAAAGCCCTCACAAAGGCACAGAAAAAGCCAAAAAAGTATAGCCGGCTATTGCAGCATCTCGGCGTTAAGTTTACCCAGACGCTCTGTAAGCAGCGGGTTTTCCCGATAGTCGACGGGCACTACCACCAGGCTCGGACCATCGTAGGCGAAGGCTTCTTCTAGGGTGGCTTGCAGAGCGCGGCTTTCCTTGCACAGATAGCCCTGCCAGCCGAAGGCGGCGGCCAGTTTCAGCCAGTCCGGGTTGCCGAAGCTGAGATCCGTGTGGCGTTTGAATTCCGTGTCCTGTTTCCACGATATCAAGCCGTACTCGCCATCCTCCCAGACCATGACCACAATCCTGCTGTCGAGGCGGCGCGCGGTTTCCATCTCCTGTGAGTTCATCAAAAAACCACCGTCTCCGGCGATGGCGAGCACGCGTCGATCCGGATGCACCAGGTTGGCGGCGATAGCGCCGGGCAGGGCAAAGCCCATGGAGCAGTAGCCGTTGGGAATCAGACAGGTGTTGGGCTGGTGGCAGTGATAGTGGCGCGCGATCCACATTTTGTGGGCGCC
>DJFY01000069.1:9254-9594 GCA_002431545.1 Cellvibrionales bacterium UBA5860
CAAAATATCGTCCGGTCCCATGATCTGACGCACGTCCCAGATGATTTTTTGCGGCCGAATCGATTCGGTCGTGTCATCTTCCGCATATTCGGCCAGCTCGCGCTGCATGGTGGTGCGCACCTTGTGCTGGATCGACAGATCGAAATCACATTTTGCGCCGGCTTCGACAAGCCGGTTGAGTTCACCCAGCATCGCGGCCAGGTCGCCCACCAGTTCGATCTCCGGGTGATAACACTGGTCGATTTCCGCCGGCAGAAAATCCGCGTGGACGATGCGTTTGTCCCGGTCGGCGTTCCACAGTATGGGGTGGTACTCGACCATGTCAAAGCCCAGCGTAATC
>DJFY01000069.1:9770-15491 GCA_002431545.1 Cellvibrionales bacterium UBA5860
CATGTCAAAGCCCAGCGTAAGCACCAGGTCGGCTTTGTCGAGGGCAAAGTTGGAGTGATCCTTGCTGCCCAGGCCCACGGTATACAGGCAGTAGGGCGCATCCATGTCGACGCAGCCCTTGGCCATAAAGGTGCTGATAACTCCGATGCCGGTGCTTTCGCACAGACGTCGCAGCTCTTCGGAGGCGCGGCCCCTGACACAGCCGTTGCCCGCCAGAATCACCGGACGCTTGGCGGCGATCAGCATCTCGTAGGCGCGCTCGACGATAGCCGAGACCGGTTCCGAACGGTAAAAGCGTCGAGGTGGCATCGGACGTTCACTGGTGTCGTGGTCCGCGAGGTCTTCAGGGAGTTCGATGTGCACTGCACCGCGTTTTTCCATGCGCGAGATGCGTACAGCCTTGCGGATGATTTCTGGAATGGTATCGGCGTGGCGTATCGAAATCGCCCATTTGGTAACGGGTTCAAACATGCCGACCACATCCATGATCTGGTGAGACTCTTTATGCAGACGGCTGGTCGAGCCTTGACCGGTCAGTACCAACATGGGGGCGCGGTCCATATTGGCATTGGCGACGCCGGTAATCAGGTTTGAGGCGCCAGGCCCAAGTGTGCCCAGGCAGGCCGCTGGATTGCCGGTGAGGCGGCCATAGACCTCCGCCATGAAAGCGGCGCCCTGTTCATGGCGAGTAAGGATAAAACGAATCGAGCGGCTCTCTGCGAGGGATAGCATGAAGTCGGCATTTTCTTCTCCGGGCACGCCGAATACATACTCGATGCCTTCTTGTTCGAGACAGGCGACCATCAGGTCAGTAGCTTTCACGGATCTCAGCGCTCCTTTCTGCAGTGGTGGTGGGACGGGTACGGCGAGCAATTCCTACGTGGTGCTTGTCCTGCAAATTTAAAGCCAGTTTGTTGCAAAAGTAGCGGTAGGGACGAAAAATATTCCTGTACTGTGAAACCATGCTTACACCGGCGTCGGAGTCAGGTGCCTTCGGCGGGGTGGCTCCTGGTGCAGTGCGCGCCCGGGTTAAGCGTCTGGGTAAACTCCCTGGAGTGCAGCGCGGTTCAGCGCCGGCGCGTCTCCCCGATACGCTGGGCGACCCGAGTGGCCAGGGCCTGGATCGTGATAGTGGGATTGCCGGCGGTCGATGTGGGGAAGATCGATCCGTCGGCGATATACAGATTATCGATGTCGTGGCATTTGCCGTAAGGGTCGGTAACAGACGTCGACGGGTCCGTACCCATGCGGCAGGTGCCCATAAGGTGCGTACCGAGAAATCCCGGTGCCAAAGCCTCGCCGATATCGCGCGCGCCGGCGGCTTCGAGAATGTCAAATACAGTTTTCTTCATATGCCGCAGCATGGCGTGCTCGTTGGCGTGCAGGTTGATGTTCAACTGGGGGATCGGCAGGCCGTAGGTGTCCTTTTCTTGCGGATCGAGCGTGATGCGGTCGGCCTCGGTGGCGAAATGTTCACCGTAGGCGGATATCGAGGCAGAGCGGCCGAATTGGTTATCGACAAAGGCTACCAGGTCACTGCCGAAAAGGTTTTTGGGTGCGGCGTACTTTTTATAAAAGCGCAGGGGGCCACCCTCGGCGTTGCGCAGGGCGATCACGTAGCCGCCGGCAAAATCCCGTTTGTCGTCGTGATCGTAGTAATCCTGCACCATGCCATTGATGTTGGGACCCTTGTAGGCATCTATCCGTTCGTTAAAAAAACCGTTGGCACTGGCGATGGTGTGGCAGGAAAAATACCTGCCGACCAATCCGGATGAATTGGCCAGGCCGTCCGGGTGATCGCTGCGAGCGGACATCAGCAGCAACCGCGGGGTTTCTACCGCGTTGCCGCAAAGGGCGACAATTTTTGCAGGCTGAAACTGCAGGTTGTTGTCGGCGTCGAAATACTCGACGCCGGCAGCGCGCTTGCCGTTTTTGGTGACCACCACCCGTGTTGCCATGGCGCCGGTGCGGATCTCGGCACCGGTTTTTTGCGCCGCCGGCAAATAGGTCTGGGCCATGTTGCTGATGGCACCCATAAAACAGCCGGACCAACAGCCGCCGCAAAAATTGCAGGGCGCGCGATTGTTAGTGGCCCGGGACAGGATTGCCATCGGCGCGTGGGCAGCGTGCAGGCCAAGTGCGTCGCAGCCTTTTTTGACGCGCTTTACCGCGCAGCTCATTTCGATTGCCGGATTGGGATAAGGTGCTCGGGGCGGTTCGAATGGGTTGTCTAGCCTGCCGGACACACCCAGCATGGCTTCTACCCGGTCGTAGTGGGGAACGAGTTCCTCGAAAGACAGAGGCCAGTCGACGGCGAGCCCGGTTTGCGATTTTCGCCGCAGGTCGCCCGGGTGTGGGCGTGCACAAAAGCCTTCGTAGTGCATGGTGGCGCCACCGGCGGCTTTGACGCGGGAAAGGTTAAAGGATGGATCGCTGCTCGCGGTGTAAGTGACGCGATCCCGCCGCAATTGCTCGGCGCTGTCGTCGGCGTAGAAATACTGCTGCGTGAGCAATTCCCACTGGGCGGAGTCGGTGGGTATGCGCGAGCGGTCGAGCCAGGGGCCGACTTCCAGCACGACGACACTCAACCCCTGAAGCGAGAGTTCGCGCGCCAGCACGCCGCCGCTGGCGCCTGAACCCACGATGCAGATATCGGTTTCCGGCAGTGCCACGCTATACCCTGTCGTTGACACAGTGGCTGGCGTAGTCCGGGTAGCCACCGGGTTGAGGCTTTTTGTAGTCGAAAGATTTCCAGGACTGGGGGTGGGAATAGTAAATATGCGCGCTGTACCTGAGCACTGTGGTCAGGGATTCAGCCAAAGGCCCGCCGGCCAGCGCGGCCTCGATCTGCCCTTGCTGTTGCTCGTGTGAGAGCGCCAGGAAAGGCGTGCCGAACCCCTCGGTCACTTTTCGGTAGGCTTCGCTGCCGGCCGTCGAGCGCTGCAGGATAAAGGCCAGTTTTTTATCCAGGCCGAGGGCGACCATGCCCATATTGCTGCCGGAGGAGGGGATCAATTGATCGCAAAGCGCGCGAAATATGGCCGCTCGCTGCTCCGCGGAAGGCGCCCTGTTTGCTCGGGCAAACAAGGGCTTTGCCAGCATCAGGGAGAAAAGTGTGAGAAAAGTTCTGCGTGAAAACATGCTATTGGCTGACTTGTGTGTCCTGGTCGATTTACAAGTGCGCTTGATGGCCTGAAAGTGCCGGTCACAGCGGATTGTAGTTTTATTGACCGGCGGCGTTGCCTCGAGTTGTCACGAAAGCGCAAGATTATACGCACAAATTTGCAGGCCGGACGTTCATGTCGGGCTCTAGACGCGGCCCCTGGTTCTTGCCGGTGAGTGTTCTTGGCGGGGCTACCCGGCACCGTGAGCGAAGATCTCGTTGATGGCGAAACAATAGCAATGGAGGTGAAACATGGCGGTAAAACCGGTTCCGGAAGATTTTCACAGTGTCACGCCCTATCTCACTATCCGTGGCGCAGCTCGGGCCATGGAATTCTATAAGCGCGCGTTTAATGCCGTGGAGGTCTCGCGTTTAACTGCGCCGGATGGCTCGATCGCCCATGCCGAAGTGGTTATCGGCGATTCCCATGTCATGCTGGCCGATGCCTGTGAGGATAACCCCATCTTTAGTCCGGATGTGCTCGACGGTTCATCGGTGGGTTTGCATCTGTATACAGAAGATGTCGACAGCCTGTTTGCGCAGGCGCTTGCAGAAGGGGCCACTGAAATCAGACCCGTAGAAGATCAGTTCTATGGTGACCGCACGGGCATGCTAAAAGATCCCTTCGGACATATCTGGTTCCTCGCTACCCGCAAGGAGGATTTGACTGTCGAGGAGGTCAATCGGCGCGCGCAGGCCTTGTTTTCTTCCGCATCGCCAAAATGATACGTCGGACCCGGGACGAGTAATCTGGAGCGCCGGCGTAGCAGCCATTTATTGCTTTCTTTGCTCAGTCAAAGATCGATGGATTGCAATGTCGAAAGCTGCCGATTAGCGGCTGAATCTTTTCTTGAGGAATCTTGTCCGATGTCAACTTAACCTGGCTGCAGTTATTACTTACTACCTCAGTTTTGTCAAAATCCTGAACCTCCCTCTGGAGTATTTGAAAATGATGAAAAAAACCAAGCCTCGGCTGAGGTGGCTCGAGGCGTCCGCCATTATGGCGATTGCGTCGATATCCGTAACAAGCTGCAGCAGTGTTCCAAAACCTGTTGCCGAATTATCGGCCGCAAATACAGCGTTGACGAGCGCTGAAAGCAAGGAGGCAACGCAATATGCACCCGTTGCCATGGATCGGGCGAAAGAAAAGCTGAAGCGCGCAAATCAGGCCGCGAGCAAGGAACAGTATGCGGAAGCCAGGCGCCTGGCGGAAGAGGCTCAGGCGGACGCCGAACTGGCCCAGGCACTGGCCGACAAAGCGCAGGCGGAGACAGCGGTACGCGAGCTGGAAAGCAGTATTCAGATCCTGCGTGAAGAAATCAGGCGTGCCAGGGGTTATTAATCTCAAATACCGAATGTAAGGGAGGAATCCATGCGGTTAAATGCAAATAGTTTATGGGCGCTAATTATATTGGCGCTCGCGGCGGTTTCCGGTTGTGGTGGTTTGGCAAAAAACCAGCCCCTGCTGGAAGCAGAAAAAACCTATGCCGAAGCAAAACGCAACGAAACCGTCCTCAAATACGCCCCAGCAGAGCTGGAGCGGGCGGAGAAGGCAATTAATCTCGCCGCGTCAGCCGAGTCTGACGAGGAGATGGCCTCCCTGGCCTATATAGGGAAAACCCGCACGTTGACCGCGGTGGCAGTTGCCGAGAGAAAAGCGGCCAAAGTCAAGCTGGATGAATTGGGCCAAATCAAGAATACGGAAAGGCTGAAAGCCCGGGAATTAGAAATCGCCTACGAACAGGAGGCGAAAGGAAAGGCGCTGCAAGAGCGTGAACAGGCGCTGGCGAGAGCCGAGGCCGTGACACGAGAAAGGGAAGAAGCGCTGGCAAGAGCGGAAACCCTGCGCAAGGAACTCGAAGAGTTGCAGGCAGTAAAAACCGAACGCGGTATCGTAATGACACTGGAAGATGTGTTGTTTTCGACCGGAAAGGCGGAGTTGCAACCTGGGGCTATGAGCACGATCGAACGGTTGGCAAATTTTCTTGCCGAATACCCGAGCAAGACCGTTCTGATCGAAGGCCATACCGACAGCGTGGGCACGGATGACTATAACCAGAGCTTGTCTGAACGACGCGCAGCTTCTGTGAGGATTGCTCTCATGGAGGAGGACGTTGAGCCCGCGCGGATAAAAACCATCGGCTACGGAGAGTCGCGGCCCATCGCCGATAATACTACCAGCGCCGGACGGTTAAAAAATCGCCGGGTCGAAATCGTGATTCGCGACTGAGAGCCTTTTCTTTTCTGGGGGACAAGCAGTGTCTGTGTGGCGCTTCGACCCTGGCTTTAGCGGAATACCGGCCGTAGCTATAGCAGCGGCCGGTATCTGAGCGAGTAAAGTGCTTACCGTCGAAGATGTGGGTGGGGCGCATTGCGTTCGTTTAATTGTACGACCATCGAACAGTGAGCAAAACGTGTCGAACGGTGGTCTTGTTTTGGGCGCAGCGGAGTGACTTCGAGATAGGCTGGAGCCCGCGATAATCTGCGATCAAAGTAATCCGCGTTGCCACTCGGCAGTACAGCGCTGTCATCGTTCGATGCGGGTCTTCCGCTCCGGC
>DJFY01000027.1:0-4424 GCA_002431545.1 Cellvibrionales bacterium UBA5860
GCGCCGAATGAGGTTCTATGTTGGGCGCTATTTTTGCCTGGATATATTTCTGTAGTGCCTGTGCCCGCCTACAGTTTTAGACGATAGGCACTTATTTTTTCGATAAGTGCCGGATAGTAAAAACCTGATTTCAGCCGCTTATTTTCGGCAGCACGTCGTCAAGCAACCGCGAAGTTTGCACCGACAAATCCCGGTCGTTTTCACCCAGCGGTCGTAGAACAAATTTGGCGATGCCTTCGTCGGCGTATTGCTTTATGCGCTCGCTGATCTGGTGGCTGCCGACAGCGAGCGTATGCGACAAATCCTGCTTTGGCGCGAGTTTTTGGAAGCGTGCAAGCTCGCGCTGGCAGGCCGGGTCATCGACGCTGCCAAAGCGGAAAAAGAAGCCTGTGCCGTAGTGGTCGTCGTCAATAGTCCGGTTGGTTTCCCGTAAAGCTTTAACGATGGCTTTCTTTGCAATGCCTGCGCGCCGCGGCGATTCCAGTCCCGCCTGCCACCCGGTGCCGATTTTTGCTGTGCGGCGAATCGCTGCTTCGCTACTGCCACCGATCCAGAGTGGTAAGGGTTGCTGCACTGGTAATGGCGATATGACGGCATCCTGGTAGTTGTAGTATTTTCCCCGAAAATTCACCGATTCTCCGCGCCATAAAGCAGCGATGATTTCCAGTGCTTCGTCGGTGCGTTGGCCCCGGCCACGGGTTTCTCGTCCCGTCGCATGCCATTCCGGCGCGTTGACGGTACCGATGCCGAAGGCGGGCAGCAGCCGACCCTGGCTCAGGTAATCTATCGTGGCACATTCTTTGGCCAGCACCAGTGGGTCGCGCAGGGCCACTGATGCCACGTTCATGCCGAATTTGATGCGGCGGGTGGCGCCGGCGATTGCGGCAAGTGTGGTCATGCATTCCAGAAAAGGTTCGGTGGATACCAGACGATCGGTTTGCCACAGGGAATCGACGCCACCGGCTTCGCATTGCTCTACCCAGCGCCAGAAATTCTCTACGTGTCCAAAGGGAAATCGGGCCATGCCCAGGCCGATACCGATAGCCATGCTTCACTCCCCGTAAGGGAAACCCTTCCGAGAAAAAGTCGCCAGTGTGCGTTGCACATCATTGTCGGTGGCACCCGCCAACGGGGCGATTATCTGGGTGTGAATACCCGCAGCCATATCAGCCGCGATGCGCTCCCGGCATTCGTCTTCGTTGCCGATAACAGCGATTTCGTCGACCATATCGTCGCTTAGAGCATTACTGGTTTTAGTGCGGTCGCGGGCAGCCCAACCCTCGGCGATGTTCCGCGCCACATCGTCAAATCCGGCCCAGGCGAGAAAAGCGTTATAAACCGGAGTGGCGTAATAGGGCGCGAAGGCTGCTCGAAACAGGTTGCGGGCGGCGGGTTTATCGTCGGTTACCAGAACCATCGCCCGATTGACGACTTCGACGCCGGCAGGTTTGCCGCCGGCTTTGGCGCCGGCATTGATGTGGTCGATAATTTTTCGCAGTGCGCGTCGGGGCCATAAATTGATAATAACGCCGTCGCCGACTTCGGCGGCCATTTCAAGCATCTTTGCCCGCAGCCCCGCGATGAAAATCGGAGGGGCCGGTTCGATCGCTTCCTGGCGGTAACCATGGCTACGTAAACCGTCCAGGTCGAAAGCTGTTTTTTGTCCGGCCAGCATGGCGCGCACCATCAGGGCGGTGTTCTTTACTCGTGTCAGCGGTCTGTCAAAGGTCTGGCCATGCCAGTTTTCCATCATGGTCTGGCTCGATGAGCCAAGGCCGAGTACAAAACGTCCCGGCATGAGTTGTGCCAGGGTATTCGCTGTTGCGGCGAGAACGGCCGGTGTTCGCGTAAACACCGGCGTGACGGCAACCCCGAGTCGAAGTGTGTTGGTTTCTCTTGCCAAAGCCGCTGCCAGGGTCAGGGCATCGGGTGCTCCGGCGTCAGCAAACCAGGCGTCGGTGTAGCCCTCAGCCTCGGCCCATTGCGCGCGATCGATGGTATCTTGAACGCGCGGGCCGGCCGGCAGGGTGATGGCGATTCTGCGTTGTATGGTCATTGCGATGCGACTTACTTAAAACGTTACAGGACAGTCTCCCATTTTGCGCCGGTTCGCTTCAAGCGCTATGCTCTTGAGCATCTGTTGAATAACAAACTATCAGTGAACAAGACCATGAGCAATGCTGCGTCTAGCGATACTGCCACCGAACTTACTGCCGTGCGTGCTGGTCACGAATTTGACCAGCAGGCCCTGCTGAATTTTCTCGAGGCCAATGTGGCGGGTTTTCGGGGCCCTTTGGCTATCCTCCAGTTTGATGGCGGACAAAGTAATCCCACATTTAAGCTGACTTCGCCCTCGGGCGAGTACGTACTGCGCAAGCAGCCGCCTGGAGAGTTACTGCCCTCGGCGCACCAGGTGGATCGCGAATACCGCATCATGGACGCGTTGTGGCAGACTCCGGTACCGGTACCAAAGATGTGCGCTCTTTGTGAGGATGTGTCGGTGATCGGTACCAAGTTCTACGTCATGGAGTTGGTGGCCGGGCGTATTTTCTCGGACATATTGCTACCTGGCTGCCAGCGCGAAGAGCGTCGGGAAATGTATCTCGACATGATGCGCGTACTTGCCGCGATTCACGCCGTGGACTACAGGGCAGTGGGGCTGGAAACCTTTGGCCGCCCCGGTAATTATTACGAGCGGCAGATCTCGCGCTGGACAAAACAGTACAACGCTTCTAAAACCAAGCATCTGGAAAGTATGGAAAAGCTGTTGGAATGGGTGCCGGCACATCTGCCGACATCCGATGAGACCACCATTGCCCACGGTGATTTCCGGCTTGCCAACATGATCTTTCACCCCACAGAGCCCCGTATCGTGGCCGTCCTCGATTGGGAGCTGTCCACTTTGGGCCATCCACTGGCCGACCTCGGTTACTGCTGTATGGAATACAACGCGGATTTTTATGGCGAGGTTCGGCTGCGTGGGCCGGACCGGGAGAGCCTGGGCATTCCTTCAGAAGAAGAGATGGTGGCGGAATACTGCAAAGCTTCCGGTCGCAAGCGAATAGAGCACTGGAAGTTTTACGTTATTTACAACCTGTTTCGCTCCGCCGCTATTGTTCAGGGCGTGTACAAACGAGGGTTGGATGGTAACGCCAGTTCGCAAAAAGCGCTGGAATACGCCGACGAATGTCGCAACCGTGCCGACCGCGCCTGGGCGATGGTGCAGGAATTCACGGGCTGATGCTACGAGATTGTCGGCGCGGGCCCACCCACAACGTGGCTTCGCCCGCGGGAGCGCCGGGTGGCTACCCGGCGCTTTGGGTTTATCCGACGATGCCGGCGAGCAACTCCAGACCTTCGGCTGTCGTATCCGCTCCGAGGAGCATGGTCGTCACATGTCCCGCTTTGCCGGCTTCGAGCCAGCGCTGGGCGCGGTCGCGAATACGATCAGCGGGACCGACCAGATGGCAGGCATCGACCAGTTCGTCGGGCACACAGGCCGCAGCTTCGGTTTTCTTGCCATCCAGGTACAAATCCTGAATCTTTACTGCCTGCTCCTCAAACCCGAGCCGTTTGGCGTAATCGTTGTAGAAGTTTTTACTGCGTGCTCCCATGCCGCCAATATACAGCGCCATGTTGTCTTTAAGCGGGCGCATGCATTTTTCGATGTCGTCACCGAGAACAACTCGCACGAAAGGGGCGATCTCAAAGTCGGTTAGGGATTTTCCCTTAGCGGCAGCCAGACCTTCTGCAATCGGCTTTTCAAATACGTGAAATTGCTCGGGGTCCATCCACACCGGGAAGAAGCCATCGGCCACTTCGGCAGCCGCACGGACCCCCGCAGGCGTGATATTGGCGGAAAAGATTGGTATGTCCTGGTGGCAGTGCAGAATGCTTTTCAGAGGCTTGCCCAGACCGGTAGCGCCCTCGCCCCGGTAAGGCAGTTGATACATTTCGCCGTCGAAGGTGACCGGCGCTTCGCGTGCGAATATCTGCTTCATGATAGAGATATATTCTTTGAGTCGCGTTACCGGCTTGCCATAGGGTACGCCGTGCCAGCCCTCGACTACCTGTGGGCCGGATGCGCCGAGACCGACAATAAAACGATTGCCAGACAAGTGGTTTAACGACATCGCGGTCATCGCCGCCATGGCGGGGCTGCGAGCCGGCATCTGCATAATGGCGGTGCCCACCTTGATCTTGCTGGTATGGGCCAGGATCCAGGTTGCCGTGGTCACGGCATCGGCGCCGTAGGCCTCGGCGGTCCAGACGGAATCGAAACCCAGATTTTCCGCGTGTTTGATGATATCGAGGGGTATTTTAAGGGTGCTGCCGGAATAACCGGTCATCAAGCCAAGTTTCATTTTCGGTTCCTGATTGCGTGCGAATTTAGAGTACTTTATTCAAAGTGGCTAGGATTAACA
>DJFY01000027.1:4702-9608 GCA_002431545.1 Cellvibrionales bacterium UBA5860
TCAAAGTGGCTAGGATTAACAGGCCCTAGCGTATCGCCCAAAGCCTAGACGCATTGTCGCCGACATTGTAATCCCGTCGGTGGCGGTTTAAGTTGTTCAGGCAATATAACGACGATAAGCCCAATAGGCTACCGGGAGAGCAGGGGATATGCTGGATATCGGCATTATTTTTATGTTTCGCAATCCGCCTTTTAATCGCTCGAGCTGGACCGATATTTATCAGCAGGAGCTGGATCACGCGGTAGCGCTGGAAGCGCTGGGTTACGATCACGTCTGGCTGACAGAACACCATTTCGTTGAAGACGGTTATTCGCCGTCGCTGCTGCCAATCGCCGCCGCCATTGCGGCGAGAACTGAAAAAATCCGGATTGGCAGTTACGTCATGTTGTTGCCACTGCACAACCCGATTCGAGTTGCCGAGGACGTGGCGACTGTGGATGTCATCTCTAACGGGCGTTTTGACCTGGGCATGGGCCTGGGCTATCGACCGGGCGAATTTACCGGGATGGGTATTCCTTCCAGCGAGCGCGCAGCGCGCTTTGCCGAGGGCCTGCCGGTTGTCCAGTCGCTGCTGGCCGGAGAAAAAATCAACCTCGACGGGCGCTTTAATCAGTTTAGCGATGCGCAGATTTTCCCCCCGCCTGTGCAACAGCCCTTTCCCGTTTGGGTCGGCGCCCGTGGTGATAAAGCGCTCGATCGTGCGGCGCGACTGGGTTGTCACCTGGCCTCTGTCGGCGCTGTGGAGCATCGGCTGAAATACATCGAGGCGTTAAAGCGCCACGGGCGCAACCCGGCAGATTTCAATATTGGACACCTGTTGATGTGTTATGTGGCTGAAACCAGAGACAGGGCCTGGGAAGACTGCGCCCGGCCGCTCAACCATGTTATGGCACAGTATCAGGCCTGGGCGGAGGAGTCCGGGGACGTGACCGGCGATGGTATTGCCGAGGTCAGGGTGCCGTCGCCGGATGAACTGCGCACAACTCAATATTGTGAAAGTTTTGGTCGCTCCGCTATTATTGGCGACCCCGAAAGCGTGCTTGAGGAACTAACAGCCGCGCATCAGGAGTCCCCCGGCACGCATCTGACGCTGATGATGTCCCTGCCTGGGGCAGACCCACGGCGCACGCGCAATAGTATCGAATTGTTTGCTAAAGAAGTGATGCCGGAGTTGAAAGCGCGTTGCTCCTGAATACTTGTTTTCCGGCCTGCGTGCCGGGCGGAATATGCTTGCTTTGCATTAAGGAAGTCGTTCGATGAGTGAAACCGAAAATAAACCCCTGATTGCTGTTCTGGGTGCCAGTGGTGCGCTGGGCGGTGGCCTGGCGCTGCGCTGGGCGGTAGCGGGATACCCCGTGATCATCGGATCGCGCACTGTGGAAAAGGCTGCTGCGGCTGCTGCCGAGCTCAATTCCCGCGATGATATTGCGCATGCGGTGCAGGGCATGACCAACGAGGATGCGGCCGAAGCCGGCGAAATTGTGGTTATGACGGTGCCCTTTGCCAATCATCAAAGCACGCTGGAGTCCATCAGGGATGCGGTGCAGGGCAAGATTTTTATCGATGTCACCGTGCCGCTGGTCCCGCCAAAAGTCGGGACAGTGCAGTTGCCGGAGGGCGGTAGCGCCAGTGCGCGCGCCCAGGCTTATTTGGGTAGCGACGTTCGCGTGGTGTCGGCATACCAGAATGTTGCCGCCGACCACCTCAACGACCTGAGCCACGATCCCGATTGTGATGTGCTGGTTTGCGGCGACGACAAAGACGCCTGTCAGATAGTGGTAGGTCTGACCGAGGCTGCTGGCATGAAAGGCTGGCACGCCGGGCCGATCGCCAATGCCGTGGTGGCGGAAGCCATGACTTCGGTGCTAATCACGCTCAACCGCCGCTATAAAATCCCCGGGTCCGGTTTTCGTATTACCGGCACGCCGGCGGCCTGAAGGCGCCACGTCTGTTTCGCGCTTAAAGCCCGCGCCGGCCATGCCGCTCGATCAATTACAGCTGATCGCACTGAAGAACTTTCCTTTGGTGGCGCCGGGCGATGATCTGGGTCAACTGATCATGTCTGCGCTCGCCGGTCAGCACCTTGTGCTCGAGCCCGGCGATGTGCTGGTGGTCGCGCAAAAGGTGTTGTCCAAGGCGGAGAATCGCTTTGTCGAGCTCGGCCAGGTCGAGCCGTCAGCGCGCGCCCGCGATCTGGCGATAGAGGTCGATAAAGACCCGCGGGTGGTCGAATTGATATTGCGTGAATCCAATGCCGTCGTACGCCATTGTCCGGGGGTTTTGATCGTCGAACACAAGTTGGGCTATGTCATGGCCAACGCGGGTATTGATGCGTCAAATATCGAGTGCGGTGCCTCCGGGGAGCAGCGCGTACTCTTGCTGCCGGAGGCGCCTGATATCTTTGCCGACCAGTTGCGTCGCCAGGTCGTCAATATTTTCGGCGTCAATATTGGCGTAATCGTCAACGACAGCGTCGGTCGTGCCTGGCGCAACGGTACGGTGGGGCTGGCTCTTGGCGCTGCCGGACTGCCCGCACTGCAAGATCGGCGCGGCGAAAGCGACCTGTTCGGTCGTACGTTGGAAGTGACCGAAGTTGCACTTGCCGATGAACTTGCCAGTGCCGCAGCCATTGTCCAGGGAGAGGGCGACGAGGGGCAGCCGGTGGTGCTGGTGCGCGGCCTCGACCTGGCTGCACTGGGTCCGAAAAATTACAACAGTGCCGCCGCCCTGTTGCGGCCCCGGGAGCGGGACTTATTTCGATGACTGCGTTTGGTCGAGGCTTTGTCCCCGCGAGCCAGTATCTGGTGAGCCTGCGCTCATGAGTCAGGCTTCGCCGCGTGTGCTGGCGTTGTGTGGCGGCGTCGGCGGTGCCAAGCTGGTGCTCGGCCTGAGCCATATCGTAGCCGGAGAAGACCTGATGGTCGTGGTCAATACCGGCGATGATTTCGACCACCTCGGCCTGCGGGTTTGTCCGGATATAGATACCGTGAGCTATACCCTGGCCGGTGTCGTGAACCCGGAAACTGGCTGGGGCAGGGCCGGGGAAACCGGCGAGTTCATGGCCGCGCTCGCGTCCCTGGGTGGCGAAGACTGGTTTTTTCTCGGCGACAGAGACTTGGCGTTGCATGTCGAGCGCACGCGACGCCTGCGCGACGGTGAAACGCTGAGCGATATTACTGCCGATTTTGCGTGCAGGCTGGGCGTAACGGTAAATATCGTGCCGATGAGCGACGACCCGGTGGCGACCAAGGTGGCGACAAAGGAAGGAGAGCTGGCTTTTCAGCACTACTTTGTCAGAGAGCGCTGCCAGCCTGCGGTGACCGGATTTCGTTTCCAGGGAATCGATCGGGCCAGTCCCCACTCGCGTATTGTCGAGGCCCTTCAAAACCCGGCGCTCGAGGCCGTGGTCATTTGCCCGTCCAACCCCTTTGTCAGCATCGATCCGATTTTGGCTTTACCGGGTTTACGAGAAGCCCTGACTCGCTGTACCGCGCCCGTTGTCGCTATTTCACCCATCGTCGGTGGCGCTGCCGTCAAAGGTCCGACGGCAAAAATGATGGCAGAGTTGAATGTGGCGGTCACGCCTGCCGCCGTGGTGACACACTACGCTGGATTGCTCGAAGGCTTTGTTCTGGATGAGCGGGATGCAGCCTGTAAGCGTACTATTGAGCGCCTGGTACCGCACGTCAGCATCGGCGACACCCTGATGGTGAATCTCGACAGGAAAATCGCTCTGGCCGAACAGGTGCTGGCGCTGGCCGGCCGGTGTGTCGCTGCCTGAGCGGAATCTCCCTCCAGCTGGGCTCGGGGCGGCCAGAGTAGCGGATCGAGGGTTACAGGTAGTGGATCCAATTGGTGCTATTATGTGGCGACCAGTATCTGGCGGTTTGGCTCGAAAACCTGTTGGCACTCTTGTTCGCGATGTCGGATGCTGTGCGATGTTGGCTACCGAAAAAATGTCGGGTGGCGACGAGCGTCAACTGCCAATGCCAAAATCAGGCCGACAAGAGTCTGACAAGCAAGATAGATCAGCATGATCCAGGATAAACAGAATTCATGAAAGCCGTCATCGCCGTTAAATCCATTGCCCGCGCTAAACAGCGCTTATCGACGGTGCTCTCAGCCGCGGAGCGTGCCCGACTGATGTCGCTTATGGTCGAGGATGTGCTCTCAGCCTTAGTGGCTAGCGATAGCGTGTCCGGGGTTGTGGTTGTGACTAGCGATAGCGCTGTGAAAAAACTGGCCACCGGGTTTGGCGCTATGGTGTTGGCCGAAGCATCGGATACCCAGGGCCCGGGTAGCACCGCGCTGAACGCCGCTTTCGCCCAAGGTATCCAGGCAGTGGAAGACATGGGCGTATCGGATGTCCTTTTGCTGCCCGCCGATATCCCCCTGGTCACGCCTGACGCGATTGACGCGATGCGGCGGTGCCACCAGCGCCCGGGGATCAGCCTGAATCCCGCGGCCAGCGACGGCGGCACCAACGCTTTGATGTTGTCGCCGCTACGGGCGATCGTGACCGCTTTTGGACATAATAGTTGCCGGCGTCATATCGAACTGGCCGAGCAGGCAGGTTCCTCTCCGACGCTTTTTCAACACCCGGCCTTTGCGCTGGATATCGATACAATCGCAGACTTGAGGGCATTGGCGGCCCTGCCAGTGACCTGTCGAACCCAGGAATATCTGGAGAAAAGTGGCGTTGTGGCACGAATCCAGGAAACTCCGGTAATACCTGGAAGGCAAACCGGATGAACAGCATGGCGCCTGTCCTGAGCGATGAGCGGCTGAGCCCGGGCGCGGCCCTGGCGCTGGCTGGTGAGGTCGATCTCGACGGGCTGATGGCGCGCGCTGCGGCCCTGCGCGACAGCGCAGGCTAATCCGAGGTTTCCAGATCGGAAGAGCGTCG
>DJFY01000027.1:9848-10039 GCA_002431545.1 Cellvibrionales bacterium UBA5860
GGCCTGGTTTCCTACTCGCGCAAGATATTTATCCCGCTGACTCAGTTGTGTCGCAACGTCTGTCATTACTGCACGTTTGCGCAGCCGCCACGCACACTGGATCAGGCGTATATGACGCCCGAGCAGATTCTGCAGGTGGCGCGTCAGGGCGCCGCAGCCGGTTGTCACGAGGCCCTGTTTACCCTGGGTGA
>DJFY01000133.1:0-1058 GCA_002431545.1 Cellvibrionales bacterium UBA5860
GGTTTGCTGGAGACGTCATAAACCACGCGGGAGATGCCGGAGATTTCGTTGATGATGCGGTTGGAGACCCGTTCGATGAAGTCGTAAGGCAGATGCGCCCAGCGGGCGGTCATAAAATCGATGGTCTCGACGGCCCGCAATGCAATCACATATTCGTAACGGCGGCCATCGCCCACCACACCGACTGATTTAACGGGTAGAAACACGGCAAAGGCCTGGCTGGTTTTGTGGTAGAGGTCGGCCTTGTGCAGCTCTTCAATGAAGATATGGTCGGCACGACGCAGCAGGTCGGCATACTCTTTATTTACTTCACCGAGGATGCGCACCCCGAGTCCAGGGCCTGGAAACGGGTGGCGGTGAACCATGTCGTAGGGCAGGCCCAGTTCAAGGCCAATTTCCCGCACCTCATCCTTAAACAACTCACGCAGTGGTTCGACCAGACTAAGGTTCATATCCTCCGGAAGCCCGCCCACGTTGTGGTGGGATTTGATCACGTGGGCCTTGCCGGTTTTGGCACCGGCTGACTCAATCACGTCAGGGTAAATCGTGCCCTGAGCGAGCCAGTTCACTGCTTCAATCCGCGTCGCTTCACGGTCGAATACGTCAATAAAGGTATTACCGATAATTTTGCGTTTCTGCTCAGGATCATTGACCCCGGCCAGGGCGGTGAGAAACTCCTGTTCCGCATCGACGCGAATCACCCGCACTCCCATATTGCGGGCGAACATATCCATCACCTGATCGCCCTCCTCCTGCCGCAGCAAGCCGTTATCGACAAAGACACAGGTGAGCTGATCACCAATCGCCTGATGCAATAGCGCCGCGACCACAGAAGAATCAACCCCACCAGAAAGACCTAGAAGCACCTTGTCCTGCCCCACCTGGTCGCGCACCCGCTGGATGGCATCTTGAATGATATTGGCCGACGTCCAGAGTGGCGCGCAACCACAGATGTCATGGACAAAATGGCTAAAAACCCTTTTGCCCTGCAGGGTGTGGGTCACTTCTGGATGAAACTGCACGCCGTAGTAGTTTTTCTCGGGCTGGTACATACCGGC
>DJFY01000133.1:1361-4558 GCA_002431545.1 Cellvibrionales bacterium UBA5860
CTCAAAATCAGCTGGCAGCTCCACGACCTTGTCGCCATGACTCATCCAGACATCCAGCAGCGCCGCACCATCGGCATGGTCAACGTGATCTTTGATATCTTTCAACAGTTGATTCTGGCCGCGCACTTTAATCTGCGCATAACCAAACTCGCGCTGGTCAGAAGATTCAACCTTGCCGCCAAATTTCTGTGCCATATACTGCATGCCGTAGCAGATACCCAGTACCGGCACACCGAGATCAAAGACACTCTGTGGTGCTCTGGGCGATCTGTCGCCGGTTACCGATTCCGGTCCACCAGAAAGAATGATGCCCTGCGGAGCAAACGCCCGCACCTGTGCATCGTCCACTTCGCAGCTGTAGATTTCACAGTAGACTCCCGCCTCCCGCACCCGGCGCGCAATGAGCTGGGTGTACTGGGAACCGAAGTCGAGAATCAGTATTTTTTCGGCATGGATGTCGTGTGCCATGGGCCTGGATGATCTCCTCGGGGGCTAGTCTGTACAGGTGTAAAACAAAAACGGAGCCAAACGGCCCCGTTGTTTAGCGATCGTGTATACCGCGAATATCAATGATCGCCGACCGGATAATTTGGCGCTTCCTTGGTAATGCGCACATCGTGGACATGGCTCTCTCCCATGCCGGCGCTCGTTACCCTGACAAATTTTGGTTTCGACCGCATGGTAGATATATCGGCACTGCCGGTATAACCCATTGCCGAGCGCAGGCCGCCCATCAACTGGTGGATAATGGCCGAAACCGGGCCCTTGTAGGGCACGCGCCCCTCGATACCTTCCGGCACCAGTTTTTCCATGCCGGCGCTGGCATCCTGGAAATAACGATCGCTGGAGCCATTATTTTGCGCCATCGCACCCAATGACCCCATACCGCGGTAGGCCTTATACGTTCTACCCTGGTAGAGCTCTATCTCACCTGGGGCCTCCTCCGTGCCGGCAAGAAGAGATCCGATCATGATGGACTCGGCACCCGCCACAATGGCCTTGGCAATGTCACCGGAAAAACGTATGCCGCCATCGGCGATCACGGGAATATCTGTGCCCTTTAATGCGTTAACGACATTGGCAATAGCAGAAATCTGTGGGACACCAACCCCTGTCACAATACGGGTGGTACATATAGAACCCGGGCCGATACCAACCTTAACACCGTCGACCCCGGCCTCGCTTAAGGCCAACGCGGCCTCGGCAGAGGCGATATTGCCGCCGATCACAGCGACATCGGGATAATTCGACTTGATCCACTTGATGCGCTCGATCACGTTACGCGAGTGGCCATGGGCGGTATCGACAATCAATACATCGACACCGGCGCTAACCAGGGCTTCGACCCGCTGCTCCGTATCCGGACTCGTACCCACCGATGCGCCCACTCGCAAGCGGCCCTGATCGTCCTTACAGGCGTTGGGGTAGCGCTCGGCCTTATCGATATCCTTAACGGTAATCAGGCCACGCAAATCAAAGTTTTCGTTGACGACGAGGACTTTTTCGATGCGGTATTTATGCAGTAACCGCTTAACCTCATCGGCGCCGGCGCCCTCCTGTACGGTCACCAGGCGTTCCTTGGGGGTCATCACAGAGGTAACCGGCAAGTCGAGGTCGGTCTCGAAACGCACGTCCCGGCGGGTCACGATACCCACCAGCTCTCCGCCCTCAATGACAGGCACGCCGGAGATATTATGCTCCTGGGTGAGCGCCACTAATTCGCGAATCGAGGCGCCAGCCTCAATAGTGATTGGATCCTTGACGACTCCGCTTTCGAACTTTTTGACCGCCCGGACTTCCAGCGCCTGCTGGGCAACCGTCATGTTTTTGTGGACGATGCCGATGCCGCCTTCCTGGGCCAACGCAATGGATAAGCGGGACTCAGTCACAGTATCCATCGCCGCGGACACCAGCGGAATATTAAGATCGATTTGACGTGTGAGGCGGCTTTTCAGTTCGACCGTCGACGCCACCACCTCGGAATAACCGGGCAGCAATAGGACGTCGTCAAAGGTCAGTGCTTCCTGATCGATTCGCAGCATCGTGTGGAGAGACCCCGTGCCCGCAGAACAGTGGAAACCGCGCATTATAAGGCCCGGCTTTAGCAGGGTAAATACAGACGTAATCGCCCTGGATCAACGGCTCAGATCGACCCGCATGGCAAATCAGGATAAAATCGGCGTCAGATTTGAATCCGGGGTTTCTCGACGTGGATGTTGACACAATTGTTTTACTGGTGATCGCGCTGGTTACCGGCCTACTGCTCGGATATCTCGCGGGCCGCGTTTTTTCCCGCGCCGCCCAACGTAAACGTATGCTTACGGAAGAACTCAAACAAAATCAGCAAAGTTCAGAAGTTTTCCACCACGACGTGACAGAGCATTTTGTAAAAACTTCTGAATTGATAAAAAATCTCACTGCCAGCTATGCGGAACTTCACCAACACCTGGCAGATAGCGCCTCAAAGCTCGCCGATGCAGAGACTGCAAGCAAAATTGCCGAAGCTGGCTCTGTACAACTGGAATTGATACTTCCCCAACAAGGGCAACAGGCACAGGCACCTAAAGACTATGCGCCCGGTGGCGGCATCCTCGAAGACGGCTATGGCACCGTCGAGGAATTATCCGACTACACCGGCGAGGAGACTGGATCCTCGAAAAGTGCGAACCTCAAAGCGGGCTGACCGACGGCCCAGGCGAATATATCCCGCCACCAAAGGGCAACCCACTGCCACTGCTTAGTTATCAACCTCAAGGCTCGCCTTAGCGCGCGGAGTGGCCGGACAGGTTAACTTCGACATTATCGTCTTCACTGAGACCCGCGTAGTAAGCACGCAATACCTCAAGCACTTCCGGCCGGGAAAAGTTCTCCTCCACTTCACCACCTTCTGAAAGGGCCTTGCGCAACTTGGTGCCCGAAACCAGCACTCTATCCTCTGCTTCATGGGGACAGGTGCGCATTGACGCCATCGTCCCACAACGATTGCACCAGAACGTCCAGTCGATTTTCAAAGGCACCGTTTCCAGCGCATCTGCGGGAATTTCGTCAAAAATCTGGTGGGCGTCAAACGGGCCGTAGTAATCGCCGACCCCAGCGTGGTCACGGCCAACGATAAGATGCGTGCAACCGTAATTCTGCCGGAACAATGCATGCAACAGCGCTTCGCGAGGACCGGCGTAGCGCATATCGAGGGGATA
>DJFY01000049.1:0-5208 GCA_002431545.1 Cellvibrionales bacterium UBA5860
GACACCGGAACGACGATAACCCGGGTTGCCCGCCCGCTGCCAGGCCGTAGAGATAGGGTCGCCCTATCATGCAGGCGGTGGCGCCGAGCGCCAGGGCTTTTAATACATGGGTTCCCCGCCTCACGCCGCCATCGACGATAATATCCATTTCGCCGCCGACGGCGTCCGCTATTTCGCCGACCTGTTCAATGGGCGCCGGCGAAGTGTCAAGTTGCCGTCCGCCGTGATTGGAGATGATCACAGCCGTCGCGCCAATGCTTTTCGCTCGTTTCGCATCCTCCGCCGACATAATGCCCTTGATAGCAAAGGCACCACGCCAGTGTTGGGCAATTGCTTCCGCAGCAGACCAGTTTAATGCTCGGTCGAACTGGCCGTTGATGTAATGCCCGAGTGAACTTACTTTTGAACTGCCCTCGGCGATATGCCGAGACAGGTTGGCCATTTCCAGAGGTGGCGTTGTGAAGTAGCGATATACCCAGCGCGGGCGTGCGGCAAAGGCTGCCAGACTGGCCAATGTAGGTTTCGGCGGCACGGTCATTCCCGTGCGCAAGTCCCGCTCGCGATTACCCTGTACGACCGTGTCGACAGTCAGACACAAGGCATTGAAGCCCGAGCTTCGGCAGCGGTCGATCAGCTCGCGATTGATGCCGGGGTCGCGTAAGACATAAAGCTGGAATAACTTGGGGCCGCTCGTTTCCGCGGCGATGTCTTCGATGCTGGTCGTCGACAGTGTAGAGAGGGAATAGAGCGTACCGAAACGTTCCGCGGCGCGAGCCACCGCGCGTTCACCTTCGTGGTGGAAAAAACGCGTCATTCCGGTAGGCGAGAGAATGACTGGCCAGTCTACTTCGCAACCCAGGACGGTTGTTTTGGTGTCGACTGTCGTCACTTCCTCGAGACAGCGAGGTATTAATGCGTATTGGTTAAACGCTGCCGTGTTGTGGTAGCGCGTTATTTCGTCATCGGCACCACCTTCGATATAGTGATAAAGCGGAGTCGGCAGCCGGGCTTTGGCGCCACTACGAAAGTCTTCGAGATTAAAACAGCGGTTGATGCGCCTTGCGAACATAGGGTTAACCCGGTGAGTTGATCCCGCTATGTTAATGATTTATCGGTCGCGATCGCAAAACCGGACGACGTCCGGTCCCGGTTTGGCCGGCTTTCAGTTAACACGGTTCGCCGTTGCGCCGGCTGCCGGGGTAGGTCCTGATCAGCTGTTTATTGCCGACGAAAATGTTTACTCTGGCCCGAGGCCGGGTCATTTACCAGGTGTCCTCTTCTTGACGGAGAATTGCGGTGTCAGATTCTTTTGAACATAAATCCACGGTTGACGAGATTAGAGCGCGTTTCGATGCCGACGTCGAACGGTTTTCCAGTCTGGACACCGGCCAGGTCTCTACAGTAGATGCAGCACTGGTTCTGGAGCTTATGACACAGGCCGCGCTGCGCTCCACGCTCCGTATTACTCGCGTGCTCGACATTGGCTGTGGGGCCGGCAACAACACCCTCAAACTGCTGCAGGCGGCGGGCCAGTTCGAATGTCATCTGCTCGACCTGAGCGCGCCCATGCTGGCGCGGGCGGAGGCTCGGGTGCGCGCGGTCAACAATCGCCGAATTGTGTGCTTCCAGGGGGACTTTCGCGAGGTTCCGCTGGATGGAAACTACGACGTGATTCTGGCGGCGGCCGTTCTCCACCATTTGCGGGACGATGCCGACTGGCGTGCAACTTTCCAGAAAATCTACGATTTGACTGCGCCTGGCGGCAGCGTTTGGATCAGTGATCTGGTCAGTCACGACACACCCGGCGTCCAGCAGATGATGTGGCAGCGCTACGGGGATTATCTGAGCGACCTGGATGGCGAAGCTTATAGAGACAAAGTCTTCGCCTATATCGAAAAAGAGGACACGCCGCGGCCCGTGACCTTCCAGCTCGACCTGCTTCGCGAGGTGGGTTTTGAACGGGTGGAGTTACTGCATAAAAACTCGTGCTTTGCCGCCTTTGGCGCGCTGAAAGCCGGCGGTGCGGCGTGATCGGCAATGGAAAGCGCACTAACAATAAGCGCAAAACAAATGGCTAATCTTAGATCGTGGTTTGACAAACCCGTGCCGGCAAAAGTTTCGGGTCTGATACTTGTCTGCGCCGCACTGCTGCTCTCAGCCTGCGGCGGCCCTAAACTGGAGGTCCTGCCTGCCGATGCCACCATCCTGGCCTTTGGCGACAGCCTCACCGCCGGTACCGGCGTTAGCTTCGAAAACAGCTACCCCGCAGTGCTCGCCACGCGGCTTGAGCGCAAAGTGATTAACGCCGGTGTGCCCGGTGAAGTGACGCAAGAAGGTAAAGCCCGTCTGCCGCGCCTGCTCGACGAACACAGCGTTCAACTGGTGGTGATCTGCCACGGTGGCAACGACTTCCTGCGTCGGCTACCCGAAGATCAAACCGAAGCCAACCTCCGCGAGATGATCAGCGAGGTACAGTCCCGAGGGATAGACGTTGCACTAATTGGCGTACCAGTTCCCGGCATCTGGGCCAATCCACCGGAGTTATATAAACGCCTGGCGGATGAATTCGATGTGCCCCTGGATGAGGATATCCTTGGCGAGCTCGAAACCGACCCGGCCATGAAATCCGACCCGGTTCATCTAAATAAGCCGGGCTACCAGCGTATGGCCGAGGCAGTTCTAGGTTTGCTGGTAGAGGCGGGGGCGGTGGCTGGGCCAGGATAAACTGTTACGGGATGTTTTAGCGCAGGATGCAGGCTTGTATCGGTCAAACTGCGACTCTGGTCGTTATCAATTTCCATGATGTCGAGCCAAAGGCTCTTGATCCCAACGCTTGGGTCAGGCGTTTCTATAGTAAAGACCGCTGCCCCCCATCAATCACCAGCGTTTCCCCGGTAACAAACCCCGCTTTGTTGGTCGCCAGGAAAGCCACAAAGCGCCCAATCTCCTCGGCCTCGCCAAAGCGTTTCATGGGTATGCGCGAGACCACGAGTTTTTCCACTTCGGTACCGCCAAAGGCATTGGCGACCATATCGGTGCGGACAAAGCCGGGCGCAACACCCAGCACGCGCACGCCATCCTTGACCCACTCTCTGGCCAACGCGCGGGTCATGCCTTCCAGGCCGGCCTTGGAGGTGCAGTAGGGGGAGTTGTTGGCCACACCCTGGGATGCATAGACGGAGCTGATATTGATAATCACGCCGCTGCCCTGGGCTTTCATAATCGGGTGGGCGGCGCGGGACAGCACGTAGGGCGCGACCAGGTTGATATTGAGTATTTCCCGAAAGCGTTCCGGAGAGATTTTGCTGGCCGGCTCACCTTCAGTAATGCCGGCATTGTTGACCAGAACATCGAGGCTGCCGTGGGTGGCATTGACTTCTTCGACCAGGGCTTCTAGATCGCTGTCACTGCCGACATCGCCGGTGTGGACGCTGGCTTTGCCGCGCGCTGCTTCGATCAGGGCCTGGGTTTCTTCCAGTTTGGCTCTGTCTCGGGCAAAGCAGGCGACGGTAAACCCTTCTTCGGCCAGTGCCTGGGCTATGGCCCGGCCAATGCCCCGGCTGGCGCCGGTGACTAATGCTGTTCCTGACATGGTTAACTTCCTGTGAATGGTTATTGATTGCCGGCTTTTAACGCGGCTTCTGGAATGGCTTCCCGAACGAGGATACCTTTTTCAACCAGCGCGCTGATTTCCTCGGCATTCATATTGAGCAGGCCGCTAAGGATTTCTTCCGTGTGCTCGCCCAGGTAGGGGGCTTGCAGGTCGAGGTCATTGGCGTAAGCCGAGAATCGCAGGGGCGTGCCTGGCATCTGAAATTCGCCGGCGCCGCGATCGCTCACGGTGCGCACGGTGCCACGTTCAAGCATATGCGGGTGTTGCAGGACTTGCTCGATCGAAAGTATCGGCGCTACGGGGATATGGCGTTCGCCGAGTAGGCGAATCACTTCGGCGTCGCTTTCCTGCTCCTGCAGCCAGCTTTCGATGATGGGCGTCAGGACATTCTGATTCGCCGCGCGTGCTGCGTCGTCGACGAAGCGCGGGTCTTCGAGTAATTCCGGTTTGCCCATCACTTCCACGAAATCTTTCCAGCGCCCCAGTATGGCGATAAGGATAATGTAGCCGTCTTTGCTCTTGAACACACCTAGTGGGCCGACCGCGCCGTGATGACGGCCGGGGAGCATCGGGCTGTATTCGCCTTTGCTCGCACTGACCATGCCGACATTCATTTCGTGACAATGAAAGTAGCAATCGAGAAGACAGATATCGAGAAACTGGCCACCGCCGCCGGTGGCGCGTTCGTACAAAGCGGCGTTGATAGCCGCCAGCGCATGTGCTGCGGTCATGGTGTCGCCGAGTGCGGCGAGGGGGATATAGGGCCCGTTTTCCTGATCGCCGATCATGCTGGTGATGCCGGCATAAGCCTGCCCGATAAAATCGTAACCTGGTAGTGTCGCCAGGGGGCCATCCTGGCCGAACGTAGAGACCGAACACATGATGCAGTCGGGATTGAGCTCGTGCACTTTCTCCCAGGGCAGACCCAGTCGACCGATGGCCCCCGGCGCAAAGTTTTCCAGCACGATATCCACTTTTTTGACCAGGTCGTAGACGATGGCCTTGCCCGCGTCGGTTCTCATGTCGACGCAGATACTCTTTTTACCGCGGTTTTGCTGAATAAAATAGACGCTCCGGTCGTTGATTTTCATGCCAACGGCGCGGATCTGTTCGCCGGCTGGCGCCAGCTCCAGTTTGATGATTTCCGCACCCATCTCCGCCATCATCCGGGTAACCCCGGGTCCCGCCACGTGTTGCGAAAAATCGAGTACACGAATACCGTCCAGAATATGTTTTTTCTTTCTCTTCACCTTAACCTCCCCGGGCTGATTGTTATCGAATATGGCCCTTGTCCGCCGATATGCCACAAATGGGCAGAACGCAAGTATCACGCAGGATCATAGTGACTTGCTTTGTATGAGACAACGAGCGGTACGCAGGCCGATGCCGACGACGAAGTAACGAACTGGTATCGACCGGGCAATCGGGTGTTTCAACAGGTAATTGGCGGCTTCGCCCTTGATCCGCCGCAATTATTAAGCGTTGTTGCCGGCGCAATTTGCAGCCTACAATGCGCCATCGATCTTTGCGACCCAACATGTGGCGGGCGTCTGAACACAAATTAATCACGACATTTATGACTAAGTATGACTAAG
>DJFY01000049.1:5443-26314 GCA_002431545.1 Cellvibrionales bacterium UBA5860
TTACTACAGGATAAAGTGGCGATCGTTACCGGCGCCGGTCGGGGCATGGGGCGCGCCCACGCGCTGGCACTTGCCGCAGAGGGCGCGCGGGTAGTTGTTAATGATCTGGGAGGCACAGTGGTCGGTGAAGGCGCCGACGAAAGCCCTGCGCAGGAGGTCGTCAACGACATTCGCGCTGCTGGTGGTGATGCTGTGGCAAATTTCGGCAATGTCACCAGTGTCGCCGACGGCGCGGCCATGGTGGAGCAGGCCATGGACCATTTCGGGCGACTCGATATTGTCGTGAATAATGCAGGCAATATACGCAATCAGCTTTTCGTAAAGATGTCTGAGGAAGAGTGGGACAGCGTCATAGCGGTGCACCTCAAGGCGCTCTATACGGTAACCCATCCCGCGGCTCAGATTTTTGCCAAACAACGCAGTGGGCGCATCGTCAATACCGCGTCCGAGGCCGGTCTCGGCGGCTATGCCGCAGCCAACTATGCGGCGGCTAAGGAAGGTGTTGTCGGCTTTTCCCGAACGCTGGCTCTTGAGCTTGGTCCCTACGGTGTCACCACCAATGCCATTCGACCCCGTGCCGGTACCCGTATGGCGGGAGCGGTGGATATGAAAAAAGCGCTCGATCTGGCCCGCGCGGGCAAGTTGCCCCTGCCGGAATTCATGTTTGAAATCGAAGACATGCTGGAAGATTCTGAGGCATTCAGCCCCGCGCAGGTGGCGCCCCTGGTGGTGTTCTTGTGTAGCGATGCGGCAGCCAACATCAACGGGCGTGATTTCATCGTCGGTGGCGGCGAAATAACGCTGGTGTCCTTGCCCGGTAAACAGCGCAGCGTCTTTAGCGACCAGCCCTGGACTCAGGACAAACTACAGGCCCTGTTACCGAACACCGTTGGCAAGGGTCTGATCAATCCGGCTGCACCGCAATAAGGTGCGGTGGGCATCGACCAGGGGGAAGTGTTATGTCCAGTCCAGCGTGGCAAATTTTTGATCTTAAGGCGCTGACGGCGAGAGGCCATCAGGGCAATGTCGATTATCAGGAGTTCCTGCGGGAACCGACCATGAGTTGTGGTATCTATTACGTCAAGGCCGGTTCCACCGACATGCAGGGCTATCACGACGAAGACGAACTGTATGTGGTGATAGAAGGGCGCGGCAGTCTCCGCGTTGGTGACGAGGCGCGGGAAGTGGGGCCGGGGGCTATCATGTATGTCCGGGCCTCGGAAGAACACGCCTTTTTTGAGGTTCAGGAAGACATGACCATGCTGGTCTTGTTCGCCGCGCCCCGCTCGGGCATGCGTTGACCGAAAACCACGCCTATTTCCCGAATAACCGCGGATCGGCGCGTTTGGGAGCATCGCCCTCGTAATAGATTACGTCTGTATTAGATTGTGTTTTTAACGGAAGGGCAGACGACCGGAGCGCGCCAGACACGGCGCAGCCTCTTGGCGTCGCTGCCGGCATATCGATGGTGCTTTTCGACGCAAAGGATTGGTCTGAATGCGCGGGGTCAGGCGATGATTTTCGACTGGGGCGCGGTAGTTGTCCAAGGTCGCCAGGAGAGAGATTTTTGCACGTGTTGAAGCGCTTATCTGTGAGCGCTGTTCTGTTAATCCTTGGCGCTTGCAGCGTCGGCCCGGAATATTCCAGAACGCAGACCAGGGCGACACTGGGTGCTGAATATGTCGGTGTTGGTCAACTGGGCATGCGCGAGCAGGCCGACCTGCGCTGGTGGCTGGATTATCGGGATCCGGTGCTTGCGGCCTGGGTCGAGCGCTTGCAGCAGCAAAACCTGGACCTTAAATCACTCGCAGAGCGTTTGCTGCAGGCGCGCGAGCGAGTAGCCGTGCAACGCGCCGGGTGGTGGCCTGCGCTCGGCGTCAATGCCGGTGGGCGGCGCAGTTTCGCACCTGATTTGCTCAATCCCGACGAGCGAACCTACACTTCCACGATCGAGGCCAGCGGTGTTATCTCATGGCAGGCTGATTTATTTGGTCGCATTGAAAGCGCTGTCGCATCGGCGCGATACAGTGCATTGGCGGCTGAAGCCGATTATCGCGCGCTGGAACATTCGCTAATTGCCGAACTGGTTAATCGTCGGGCTGTCGTGGTCTTGCTGCTGCAGGAGATCGGCATCCAGAAGCAGATTGTCGATAGTCGGCAGGGCACGCTGGAAACCGTTGCGCGGCGCTATCGGCTTGGGGTTCCCAATGCGACGGCGGTCGGCGTGTTTACCGCGCGGGAAAATGCCAGTTCGGCGCGGGCGCAATTGCTGCTGCTACAGCAGCAGCTGGAAGAGACCCTGCTGATTGTCGATGTCCTACTCGATTTGCAGCCGGGCACCCTGTACCGAGACCAGACGAGCCTGGCCGACACGCTTTTTCCGCCGATGCCGCCGACCCAGATTCCCGATGTGGCGCGGCCGGCACAATTGCTGGATATGCGGCCTGATATTAAAGCCGCCGAATTTCGGGTCGTGGCCGCAAATGCCGACATCGGCGTCGCGGTCGCCGATTTGTTTCCGGATCTGAACTTTTCCCTCACCCGCGGTTTTGCCGGTGATCAGGCGGGCGGATTATTGCGTAACAATAATGCCGTAGGCGCCCTGGCGGGTCAGTTGACCACGAGGCTGTTCGAAGGTGGGCGCTTGCGCGCACAGATTCGACAGAGTGAAGCGCGCGCGCGTGAACTGGCCTTCGAATACGCTCGTGTCGTGTTGTCCGCGGTGGCCGAGGTCGAGACAGCACTGGTGCAGGAACAATACCTGCGGCAACGGGTCAACGAGTTGCGTATTAGCGTCGACGCGGCTCGTCAGGCGGGTGAACTCGCCGAAGCGCGCTATCAGAGGGGGATTTCGCCACTGCTCGAGCTACTGGAGACCCAGCGTCGCCGGCAGGTAGCAGAACGGGCCCTGCTGGGAGCCCAGCGCGAGGCCTGGGCCGCCCGAATTAATCTTCAACTGGCGCTGGGACCACGCTGGCCAGCACCGGCCTTGAGCTTAAACAACAGCCGATAACTATGAATAGAGCGATATGAAGAAGTTATGGAATCCGGCTAATCGCCAGCTTTTCCTTGTGGTCGCAATTATTGTCGGCGCCCTGGTGTTGTCGCGCGCGTTGGTGGCTACCCGCACGCTGCCGAAAACGGCGCTGCAGGAGGTGCGCATGCCGGTCACCGTGACCCAGTTACGTCGCGGTGCATACCCCGTGCGTGTGGTAACCACCGGCCGGGTAGCACCGCGCAGCACCGTGGCGATCACGCCGCAGGTGTCGGGGCGTGTACAGTGGATCAGCGACCAGATGTACAGCGGTGGTTATCTCGATGAAGACGACGTGCTGTTTCGCATCGAAGCGGTTGACTATGAAAACGAAGTGGCGCGGGAAAGCGCTGCCGTGGCCAAAGCCCGCACGGATCTGGCGTTGGAGCATGCCGAAGCGGAGGCTTCCCTCGACGAATGGCGGGCGCTCAACGAGGGGCAGGATGCGCCACCTCTGGTCAGTCGCGAGCCCCAGATTGCCCAGGCCGAGGCAGAATTGGCGGCGGCCAGGGCTCGCCTGGCACAGGCGGAACTGAATTTATCCCGAACCCGTTACCGCTTGCCATTTTCCGGTCGCGTCATGTCCAGCAGTCTGGAGGTCGGCCAGTTTGTCGTTTCCGGTCAACCCTATGGCGAAATTTACAATCGGGAGTCGCTGGAAATTTCCCTTTCGCTGGCGCCCTCGGATATACGCTGGTTTCTCGACCCAGAGCAGGCCGAAGTCTTGCTTCGGTTCGAAGATGCGGCTTCCGGACAGGGACCCCAGATTGTGTCAGGCCGCATAATCCGGTTGGGCGCGCTGCTCGACGAAGCGACCCGCTACCAGCAAATTGTCGTTAAACCGCTGGATGACAGTCCGCTTATTCCCGGCATGCTCACAGAGGTGGTTCTCGCCAGCGCGCCGGTTGCCGGTACCTGGAAAATACCTATCCCTGCCCTGCAGGGCCAGTATATCTGGATCGTCGACGATGCGGGCCAGTTGGAGCGACTTCAGCCGGAGGTGATAGCGACGTTATCGGACAGTGTCATTGCGCGTTTGCCGGCGCGTACGACGAGCTTGCGGGTGGTCGATACACCGGTAAACGGTGCCGTCGAGGGTGCTCGCGTAGAGGTAGTGGACTTGACGGACACAAACGCTCCCACGTCAGCGCAAACCGCGATCGCGCCATGATGCACGCATCGAGCGGGGGAGGGCGTTAGCATGGATCAGCAAGTGCAGCAGGCAAAACGCCGATCGCTCGTCGCCTGGTTTGCCGGCAATCCGGTGGCGGCCAATATTGTCATGGCGTTTCTGCTCGTCGGCGGTTTTCTCAGTACCAGCGACATGATTACCGAGACCTTTCCGACCATCGACCCCCGCACGATCACGATTGCCACACCCTATCCGGGGGCGACGCCATACGATGTCGAGGAAAGCATTACTCGCAGGGTTGAAGAGGCTGTGATCGGCATCGAGGGGGTCAAGCGCGTGATGTCCAGCGCCAGTGAAGGTGCCGGTGTGGTGACGGTAGAGATGGAGGACTTCGCCGACCATAGTCAGGTACTCAACGACGTCGAGACCGAAGTCGATGGCATTGCGGATTTTCCCCCGGAAGACGCCGAGGAAACCTCTATCGTGCGTACCAAGCGGACCGCAAGCATGATGTCCCTTGCCCTGTATGGTCAGGTTGACGAGGCAGCTTTGCATTACTGGGCGCGGCGTATCGAGAGCGACCTGTTGCAGATTCCCGAGGTCACCCTGGTCGACATTGCCGGCGGCCGCAAGAGCGAGATTTCTATTGAGGTCAGCGAGGATACATTGCGCCACTACGGCCTTACTTTGCGCGATATCTCGCAGCGCGTAAGCGAGTTTTCCGTCGATTTGCCGGGCGGTACTCTGCGCACGGAGGCGGGAGATATCCTAATTCGCGTGCAGGATAAACGCTACACGGGAGAGGAGTTCAAAAATATCGCGGTACGCAGTCCCATCGATGGTGCCAAACTGCGCTTGGGCGATATCGCAAACATTCGGGATGCGTTTGAAGATACGGATATCATTAACCACTTTAATGGTCTGCCAGCCCTGTTTATCCGCATCACGCGCAGTGATACCCAGGATACCCTGCAGATCGAGCGGGCGGTTAAGTCCTACCTGTCGACCCTTCAGTTGCCTGCCGGTATGCATCTCGATATCTGGCGCAACTCCACCGACGTTCTGCGCGACCGTATCAGCCTGATGATACGCAACGGTATTCTCGGTTACGTCCTCGTGTTTTTATGTCTGCTGTTGTTTCTCGATTTACGGCTGGCCTTCTGGACCAGCCTCGGCATTCCCATTTCGTTTATGGGTGGGTTGTTGCTGGTGTCGACCACCGGTATCACTATGAACATGATCACGCTGTTTGCACTGATCATTGTCATCGGTATCGTTGTCGATGACGCCATCGTGGTCGGCGAAAGCATCTATAACGAACAACATCGAAACCCCAATAATCCGGACGCGGTTCTGGATGGCGTATTTCTGGTCAAAGCGCCGGTGACCATCGGCGTACTGACGACGATAGCCGCCTTTGCACCGCTGATTTTTTCCACCGGCACCATGGCGCAAATCATGATCCCGGTGCCGGTGGTGGTCATCGGTATTCTGGCGATCTCGCTGGTCGAGGCGTTTTACATTTTGCCCGCGCACCTGGCCGGCAATAAGCGGTGGAGCCGCGGCGTGCTGGCGACCCTGCGCGATCGCACGCACGGTGCGCTCGAATCCTTTGTCGACAACCGACTGATACCGGCCATCCAGCTATGCCTGGACTATCGTTATGTCAGCGTCGCCATCGGTGCCGCCTTTATTATCGTAACGCTGGGCATTTTCCAGGGCGGTATCGTCCGCTTTATTTTTTTTCCTCAAATCGACAGCGACCACATCACGGTCAATCTGAAAATGCCGACGGGCACGCCCTTTGAAACCACCTACGCTTACGCGCGCAGGATCTTTGAGGCCGGCAATGAGATGGCCCGTGAGATCGACGCCGAGGTCGCAGCAAGCGACGCTGACGAGGTCGGTTCGATAGTCGAGGCGTCGTCGTTTACGGTGGGTAGCCAGGCGTCCGATACCACGGGGCCGCTGGCCAGCAACGCGGGGAGCAACGCGACCAATCTGGCGCAGATTCGCATGGAACTGGTGCCGGGGAACGAACGGGTATATTCGTCGAGCGAACTGGAGCGCATCTGGCGCAGGAAAGCACCACCGGTGCCCGGTGCGGAAAGTCTGACTTTTCGCAGCAGTCTGGTGCGCGCTGGCGACGACGTCAATGTCGAACTGTCCCATCGCGACGAAGATGTCCTCGCCCAGGCCGCCACGCGGCTCAAGCTTCTGATGTCCGGGATCGAAGGCGTAAGCGAGGTCGAGGACAGTTTCGAACCCGGCAAGCGGGAGTATGTTTTCGACATCACTGCCGCCGGTCTGGCAGCGGGCTTGACGCCGGCGGATATCGGCCGTCAGTTGCGATTTGCCTACTACGGTGCCGAGGTGCAACGGGTGCAACGGGGGCGCGAAGAAATAAAGGTAATGGTGCGCTATCCCGAAACCGAGCGGCGTACCTTGAACGACCTTTACAACACGCGGATCAGACTTGCCGACGGTTCGGAAATGGATCTGCGCACGGCGGCAGTTATTCGTGAACAGCGCGGTTATTCCAGGATCGAGCGCGTCGACGGGCGTCGCGTTGTCAGTGTCAGCGCAGATGTCGAGGAAACCCAGACGACGCCGGACGATGTCGTGACGAAAATCCGCAATGACATGATGCCTGATCTGCTTGTGGCGTATCCGGGGCTTTCCTATACCTTCGAGGGGGTCAATCGCAATCAAAGGGAAGACATGGCCAGCCTGATACGCAACCTGATGATTGCCGTGATGGTCATGTTCGTTATGCTGTCATCCCAACTGCGCAGTTACATTCAGCCAGTCATTATCATCACCGCGATCCCGTTTGGATTTGTCGGCGCAGTGCTGGGTCACCTGGTAATGGGCTTCGATATCTCCTTTGTCTCGGTTTTCGGCATGATCGCGCTGTCCGGTGTTGTCATCAATGACTCCGTTGTGCTTGTCGACTATTACAATCACGTGCGCGAAGAACGTGGGTTGAGTGTGCAGGAAGCACTGGTGGTGGCTGTGGCCCGGCGCTTTCGGCCGATTCTACTGACTACCCTGACGACCAGTTTCGGCCTGCTGCCGATGTTGCTGGAGACAAGCCTGCAGGCCCGGTTTCTCATTCCCATGGCGATCAGTATCGCATTTGGCATCCTCTATGCGAGCCTGGTCATTCTTTTTCTGGTGCCCGCACTGATACTGATAGCAGAAGACGTCCGCGCCATACTGGGCCGTCTGGCCCCGGCCCCGACCGGGGCGTCAACGGCGGCGCCAGAATCTGTTGTTGCCGAAAAAACGGCGGCTTCGGACGCGTCGGCGACGGACTAGGACTGCGCATCGCGCCCTGCAACGACCCCAGATCAGGGGTATGCCATTGCGCGAAGGACGACGCAGGTTATTGACTCGAGCCGGTTCCCGAGTGTTTGGTGATGCGGTCGAGCCAGCCCATAGCGAAGGCCGACAAGACAAAAGTGAGGTGCAGAATTACGTACCAGAGTAGTTTGTCGTTGCTGATATTGGGCGCATTCATAAACACCTTCAGCAGATGGATGCTGGAGATGGCGACGATGCTGGCCGCGATTTTCATTTTAAGTGAGGAAGCGTCCATCTTGCCCAGCCAGCCCAGCTTTTCCTCACCTTCGTCTACGTCGAGCTGTGATACAAAGTTTTCGTAACCGCTCATCATGACCATGACGATTAGGCCGCCGACCATCGCGATATCGATAAGCGAAAGTACAACCAGCACCATATCGGCCTCGGCCATTTCAATCACATGTGGCAGCAGGTGGAAGATTTCCTGAAAGAATTTGATGGCCAGCGCCAGCAACACCAGTGACAGACCCAGATAGATCGGCGCCAGTAGCCAGCGGGATCTGTACATGGTTTTTTCGATGAGGGCTTCCAACTTCATTATGCCGACCTACTTCGTTGCTGAGTTGTTTCAAGAGTTTTTCCGGGATTGCTGGCCCGCGCCACGCGCAGGCAGGTTTTCTTTTATAACCCGGTATCTCATTGCTAACATGGCGAGCCGGGCGGATTCTACTATGCCTGGAACCAAGGTTAAACGGCGGGCGCCGGCGCAAGCATAAATTGCCGGCGGTTGAACTTGTCGTTACATGGCACACAAAAAAACAAGAGGGGCCGGGCATGAAAATCGACATGATGAGTAATCCACTGGAACTGCATGCTATTCAACGTATGGCACGCGAGGTGGAACAAGCGGGCTTTAGCGGGATTACCTTTACTGAGGGCGGACGCACCGCCTATCTGTCCGTCGCGGCGGCGGCTCTGGTTACGCAACGTCTTGAATTTGCCACCGGAATTGCTGTGGCTTTCCCCCGCAGCCCGATGATTACCGCAGCTACCGCATGGGAGCTTCAGGAGGCCAGCCGGGGGCGTTTTCGGCTCGGCCTAGGCACCCAGGTGCGGGCTCATATTACACGGCGTTACGGCGTCGAATTCGATCCGCCTGGCCCGCGCATGAGAGATTACATTAGCGCAGTTAAGGCAATATTCAGAGCTTATCGTGGTGAAGAAAAACTGAATTACGACGGGACCTATTACAAATTGACACTGTTGAATAACATGTGGTCGCCGGGGTCGATTGACTATCCTGATCCTGCGATTGATGCTGCCGCCGTTAACCCCTATATGCTAAAGATGGCCGGGGAGCTGTGCGACGGTGTACAGGTGCATCCGTTTCACAGTCAGCGCTATATTGAAGACAAACTACTGCCGGCTGTTGCCGATGGCGCGAACAGGACGGGCCGAGAAGCTGGCGACGTCGATTTACTGGTGCCCGTGCTGACCATTGTCGGCGATACCGAAGAACAAAAGGCAGCGTCTAGGGAATTTTGTCGGCAACAGGTCGCATTTTACGGGTCTACACCCAACTATGCGTTTCAGTTCGATCTGCTCGGCTTCGCCGGCACGACTGCCAAAATCAGGGAACGGCAAAAAGCCGGCGATATGGCCGGGATGTCAGCTGTTATCAGCGACGAAATTCTGAGCCACTTTACCGTTGAAGCCCGCTGGGACGATTTGGCCGACCGGCTGGTGAGTCGCTATCGCGGTGTCGCTGAGCGCCTGATCATCTATACCGCGGGTATGGATTACGCCCGCGATCCAGCCACCATAGGACCCTGGGGTGAAGTCGCGAGGGCTGTGGTTGCAAGTAAATAGCTTGCTTCAGTCGCATCAACGCTCGCGACATACCGAGGCCGGTAACCACTAAATAAGCGCCCTCCGTCAACCGAAAAGGCGGCGGGTGTCAGTGGGTGGCGGTGTCGATATATATCGGTAGTGAATCACGCCATCGCGGTCTTCCGAGGCCGCGTGACCACCGGCTTCTAGCACGTCGCAATGACCCAACACTTCCGACATAACCGGTACCATCTGTTCTTTCCAGGCTTTTGGAAACAGTGCCTTGCCGATATCCATGGGGGACATCCATTCCTCCTTTTGCAGAATCCGGCTGATTTTCAGAAGGCGGCGATCGGTCGACAGATGATATGAGGCCATCAGTTCGCGATGATCGTCGATCGGCGGCCCGTGGGAGGGATAAGTCACCCGTGCCGGATAAGGCGCCACTTTGGCTAGCGATTGTTGATATTCGACCAGCGACCGGGCGCGGGCCTCATCGCGTGAGCGGGGGATTTGTAGCAGGCAAACCGGTGTGATATTGGGTAATAAGTGGTCGCCGGAAAAAATAACGCGGCCTTCCGGTTGCCAGTAGATCACTTCATCTGGACAGTGGCCCGGGGTATGGACTACCTCGAGGGAAAACCCCGGGATATCGAGTACGTCGCCATCTTGCAGCAAGCGCGAGGGTTCCACCGGTTTAAAACTTTTAGCGACCGCTGCGCGGCGGGCGAGCGCAGCGTCGACGAGTTCCCTGTCGACGCCCCAGTAGGCGTAAAACTCTTTTTCGAGTGCCACCCGTTCCGGAGGCGGCAGCATGCGCTCTACGGTTAACCACAGGTTTTCGTGGGCCCAAAGCTCGCAACCCGAAGTCTGTTGAATTCGGTGCGCCTGTCCGTAGTGGTCGGTGTGACCGTGGGTCAGGATAATTTTGCCGATGTCTGCCACACGGCAGTCGAGCTTTTCGAGCCCCTGGGTCAGGGCTTGCCAGGCTTCTTCCGATGCGACGCCGGTGTCGATCAGAATCAATTCGCCGCTATCGTCTTCGGGGAATATCAGATAACTGTTTATGTCGCCAAGGCCGGGAAATCCGGTCGGGGTGGGAATTCTACCGATGCGTGGTGAACTCTCGCTGTTGTCGAAACGCCGGACGTCGACTTCTTCATTGGTCATGGATAACTCTTGGTGTGTTCTGATCTTTGGGTCACTAAAGCTGTTAGGGGCTCCCAGGTGAGGTAATAGGGCGAGCCGGTATTGAGCACGCTGACCGAATCCCAGGCCGGTTAGCCGCCGGTTGGCCCCATCAGCAAATCGGCAAGCCTGGCGCGCTGGTAGCTGGCGTCCCCGTAGAGCATTTGATTGTGCTTTTGCCGTTTGCTGTACAAATGCACATAGCACTCCCACGTGAAGCCGATGCCACCGTGAAACTGAATGGCCCGGTTCGACGAGTAGGCGGCCACGTCCGACGCTCTGGCCTTGGCCATGCGAGCGAATTTGGCGGCGTTCTCCGGTTCACTATCGACAGCACAGGCCGCGTTGTATACCAGCGATCTGGCGTGATCGATCATGATCATCAAGTCGACAAGCGGGTGTTTGACCGCCTGAAAAAAGCCCAGTGGCCGGTCGAACTGATGGCGAACCTTGGCGTACTCGACGGTCGTCTGCAGCAGCCATTCGCCGGCGCCGACCATATCTGCCGCAACCAGGGTCAAAATGCCGGGCTCGGCTCGCTCGAGCACCGCGTTGCCGGTGCCAGCCTGTGCCAGTATTTGGTGGTCGGATACGTCGACATCTCGGAACTCGATGTGGGCCTGATCCCGGGTGAGGTCGATGATCGCATCGGGAGTGATTTCGACGCCGGATTCGGCTGCCGGGACACTGATCAGCATGATGCCGTCGGCCGCTTTCGCCTTGACTATGAGCGTGTCGACCTTGCGGGCGTCCTGAACGAACCAGGCACTACCGGAGAGTTTGCCGTTGGCATAGGTCGCGTCAGTGTCGTCCGGGAGCCAGGAACCGGATCGGGGTGTCGCAGCCAATGTTACCGCCTGTCCTTCCGCGACAGCACTCAATAGAGACCGGGCGGCGGGGGTATCGCACTCGCGCAGCACCAGGCTGCTGTTGGCCGTAGCAATGAAAGGTGCCGGCAGGCCGGCGCGTCCCGTTTCTTCTACGACCGAAGCCAGGGCCACCAGACTCATGCCAATGCCGCCCTCGGATTCCGGAACGACAATTGTCGTCCAGCCGAGTTCAACAATGTTGTTCCACAGATCCTGGTCCCATTTGCAGTCGGGCTTGCGCCCGGGGTCCGGATTGTCAGCCACCAGTGCATGCAGGCGGTCCGTGGACAGATTGTCCTCGAGAAATTTCCTGGCGGTGTCGCGTAACATTTTTTCGTCTTCACCAAAGCCGAAATTCTTGGGTTGAGTCATGTGCTTTCTATCTCGTTCGCTAACTGAAATCGTGCCCGATATTTTTTCTACTTGGATTTGGCCAGGCCCAGCACGCGTTCGCCGAGAATATTGCGCTGAATCTCGTTGGTGCCGGCGGCTATGGTGACGCCGTAAGAATTCATATAGGACAGAGGCCATTCGCCACCAACAGGTGCGTGTGCGTCGCCGAGGTAGAGTGAGCTGGCGGCGCCCTCTATTTCCATGGCCAGCGCACTACAATCCTGACGTATCTCGGACATCACCAGTTTCGATTGCAGGGGAATACGCATGGGGTGGTCGCACAGACCGGCCACGCGCGCCCGGCGCGCGCCCTGGCGCGAGCCTTCCTGACGAATGATCATTTCCATTATTTTGTCGCGTATCACTGGATCATCGGCGGCCGTGGCGCCATGACGGGGCGACTGCCGGGCCAGGTCCATCAAGGCATAGGCGTTACCGACGTTGGTCTGCTGGTTGCTCGTCGCGCCACCACTGGACGGAGTCACCAGAGGGCCGGCGCTACGCTCGTGTAACAAGGTGGTTTGCGCCACCTGCCAGCCTTTGCCGAGCTCGTCGAGCAGGTAGTCTTCCGAGACTTCCAGATTGTCAAAGAACACTTCGTTGAAGCCGGTCTCTCCGGTAATTTTAATCAGCGGTCGCACTTCGACGCTCTTGCCCAGCTCCGACTTGATGGGTACGACGAAATAGGACAGGCCGTCGTATTTGCTGGATTTGTCGGTACGCAGTAAAAGAATCATCCAGTCGGCAAAATGTGCCAGCGAGGTCCAGACTTTGTGACCGTTGATTACCCACCTGTCGCCTTTGCGCTCGGCAAAGGTCTGTACGTTGGCCAAGTCTGAGCCGGCGCCCGGTTCGCTAAAACCCTGGCACCAGATGTCCTCACAGGAAAATAAACGCGGCAGCAGTTGTTCTTTCAAGGCCGGCTTGCCGTGAAAGTGGATGGTGGGTGCGGCCATGCCCAAACCGAGGATATTGGGCAGGAAGGGCTTGCCGGCACGCTGCATTTCCTGGTTGGCGACTATCTGGCAGTCGGTGCGACCGCCGCCACCTTCGGCTACCGGGTAATCACAACCGATCAGGCCTGCGTCATAGGCTTCTCGTTGCCAGTTGCGCAGGTAATCCATTTGTTCGGTGTGCATGATTTCGATAGCCGACTGAGGCAGGCGTACCGGCGGCGGTTCCTGCTGGTGTTGGCTCAACCAATCCTGGCAATAGGCGCGAAATTCGGCCTGTTCAGGAGAGTCTTTTTTTTGTTCGACGGACATGGGTCACCTTGCTTCTGGAAAACGATCGTGTTTCTGTCGATCTGGCCTGCGGGCACCCCGGCAGGTTCGGCGTGCCTCGGTAAAGCTCCGGCCCGAAAAGCCGCGGCCAGAAAAGCCTGTGCTTTGTATTGGATACGATCTTAACATTAATACCGCGCAATGGGCCCCGTACCCCGACGGGGCCATTTCGGTGCCCCAAAGCGGCTGCGCTGCTTAACTCGATGAGTCTGGCACATCGGGTTGTGTACCTTGCCCCGACAGTCTTCCTGTGTGAGGCTAGGACATTCATCACCCGGGGACGCGATATGCTTTGTTTAAAGCGCATTACCAGGCTTTGGCTTGAAGCTTCGAATGCGTTAAAGAAAGTAAGTAATGCGCTGTCTACTACTCCTTTGCGGTCGCCACGCTTATCGGCAATATGCCTTTTGTGGGTCGTGGCCATCGCAGCCGGATCCGCTGAGCCAGCGATACTTGGGCGAGGCGTCAGCGAAGGCATGCATTATCGAATCGAACGGGTGGCCGAGGGATTTGGCGTGCCGTGGGGGATGGCCTTTGTCGACGATACCTCTATGGTTGTTACCGGGCGTACTGGTAAGGCCTGGTTGCTCGATACAGAACGTGCTTCGGTAATGCCGCTGGAGGGTATGCCCGAGGTCTGGGCAGAAGGGCAAGGCGGCTTACTGGATGTGCAGGTGCAGCGAGACGCCGGTAAGACAAGTTGGCTTTATTTCACCTATGCGGCTGGGCGAGGCGGGCAGGGTGTTACCGTGCTGGCGCGGGCCGTATTAAACGGGGCATTGCTGACGCATTGGCAAACCCTGCTGGTGACTGAGTCCGCTACCGATACTGGACGCCATTTTGGCAGTCGCATTGCTTTCGACAATGAGGGCCATGTGTTCTTTACCGTCGGCGATCGCGGTCATCGCCCGAATGGCCAGGATCTGATGACCCACGCGGGCAAGGTGCTTCGCCTCAACCTGGACGGCTCGGTGCCGCAAGACAACCCATTTGTCGGCCGGGTGGGCGCACTGGACGAGATATGGAGCTATGGCCACCGGAACCCGCAGGGTATTGTGTTCGATTTGCAGGGCGAGAAGCTGTGGCTCAGTGAACACGGGCCCCGCGGGGGTGACGAAATCAATTTGGTAGCAAAGGGCAAAAACTATGGTTGGCCACGGGTTTCCCGGGGACGGGAGTATCTGGCGCCGTTTGCCGTGGGTGAAGCAACCTCGCTGCCGGGCATGGAAGACCCGAAGCTGGTTTATGTGCCCTCCATCGCGCCTGGTAGCCTGATGCTGTATCGCGGCGCGGCTTTCCCTCGCTGGCAGGGGGATTTTTTTCTCGGAGCGCTCAAGTTGACTCACCTGAATCGCGTGCGTCAGTCGGTCGACGGTGAGCTGCGAGAAGTAGAGCGCCTGCTGGGCTCGTTGAATGAGCGTATTCGACAGGTCATCGAAGACAGGCACGGTTGGATCTATATCTCGACCGACAGCGGTCAAATTTTACGTCTTGTTCCAGATGTGGAGAGCGACCAGAGTTCAGGTTAGCAATTGGGCGGCGCATCGAATCGCCCGCCGCTCAAAATAGCGCTATCTGCTAGGATACACAGTTCCGAATACTCCGACTGAGACATGCTCGAGAACACCAATTTATTTGCTTATGCCGGATTCGCCGTAGTTTTAGTCGCGGCTGCAACTATTATCTGGTGGACGCGAAGTCGTTTGCACCGGATTGAAAAAAGCCACGCGGAGGTTTCTGCGGTGGTGCGCGCCGCCGATCAGCGCCTTGCGGAGCGCGACGAGCGCATAGCTGCCTTGACGGTCGAACTTGCCGCGGAGCGCGACCTGGCGCGACAGGAACAGGCCAAAGGCGGTGAGATTCAGCAACAGGCCAGGGCTTTCGAAGTGCGCGCGCAACAGTGTGAGGAAAATCTTTTAGAGCTCAAACGGACTCTGGTCGCGCGCGAAGAGGATAACAGGGTCTTGCAGGAGAGGTTTGCCCAGCTGGACACTGAACACGCGCGTCTGAAAACCAGCCTGGAAGAAAAACAGAGGCATTTCGAGGATCAGCTGCGCTTACTGGAGCAGAATAAACACCAACTCAAGGTCGAATTTGAAAACCTGGCCAATCGTATTTTTGAGACCAAGGGCAAGGCTTTTACCGAGAGTAGCCGGCAGTCTCTCGACGGTCTGCTTGCGCCCTTTAAGCGCCAGATAGAGGAGTTTAAAAAACAGGCTGAGGACATCCATCACAAAGACACCCAGCAGCAGGCTCATCTGCGCGCAGAGCTAGGCCAGTTAAAGGAGCTCAACAAACAGATCACCGAGGAAGCCCACGCTCTGGCGACAGCGCTCAAAGGGCAGAAAAAAATGCAGGGTAATTGGGGTGAGTTGGTGTTGGAAAATGTCCTTGAACGATCGGGCCTGGTGGAAGGCCGGGACTACAGGCGCGAGGTGGCGCTAGCTCGTGAAGATGGTGGTCGTTCTCGTCCCGATGCCATTGTTTACCTACCGCAGAACAAGCACCTGGTTATCGATGCCAAGGTGTCGCTCAATGCCTACACCCGCTACGTCAACAGTGAGGACGAGGCCGAGCGCAGTGTTGCATTGAAGGAGCACATCGACGCGGTAGCGGCGCGAATTCGTGAATTATCGGAGCGCGATTACCACGATTTGCCGGGCCTGAATTCGCCCGAGATTGTCTTTATGTTTATTCCGATCGAGTCGGCTTTTGTCGAAGCCCTGAAGGCCGATGAAACTCTTTTTTTGCGCGCCATCGAGCAAAATGTGTTAATCGCCACGCCAACCACCTTGCTGACCAGCTTGAATATCGTCCGACAATTGTGGCGCTACGAAGATCAGAATAAGCACACCGCCGAGCTGGCGAAAAAAGCGGACGGCGTATTTAAAAAACTCAACACTTTCCTGGCTAGTTTCCAAAACATAAAAAACGGTTTGGAGAAGGCCCACGAGGCCTACGATAGAGCGGAAGGCCAGCTCTTAAGTGGCAAGGGGAATCTGGTCAAACAGGTCAGCGAATTTAAGAAACTGGCGCCGGCGATTCGTCACGAATTACCCGAGTACTTCACCGATCGCGCCGACCTGGAAATCGACCTGATATCGGATCGCACCTCAAAGATTGATGTGGATTCCGATGAATCCGAAACCGAAGGTAAATAGGACGGCTAACCACTATTGATGGTCTTGCTACCGATTATGGTTACTTGGCGTAGAAGAGGGCACGTGTTTTAAACAGCCTCCAAAGTCACTCCTATGTGCGTCAGGTCACACTGGTGTAGCGTGCCGTTGCCCGTGAACTTCACCGTTTGTCCCTAACGCTCAACCGCTCGAGAAAAACCCAACACAATCTGAACGTCCCCTTTAAATATTGCCGAATCGATCACTGTTTTGCCGACAGTGCTTGGCTAGTGTTGCACAACGTTAGCCGGGGGCGACCGTTTGCTCGGGTGCTTCTGAGCATCGAAGCCATTGCGATTATTGTTATGGCCTGCTTGTAGATGGATAACGAACGTTTGAACATGAAAGAGATATTCGGAGATCGGTAATGAACAAACTGCAGTGTGTGATAACACTCGTGGTTGCGATACTTTTTGGTGGCGCGGGTTCTGTGGTTCTGGCGAAAGCGTTGCCCGAGTCTGGCGATACCAAAGAAGCGCAGCGAGTGTATGAAAAGGGGGCGGCCCTGACGATGGATGACTTGCCGCGGAGTCGAATCCAGCAAAGTTTACGGGCCCTGCAAAGTCCCGCCCGGGAACGGGCTCTACAGTGGCTTAACAGTTTTACTTTTAACGAGAGAGATCTGGACTCGCTGAATCTGGATCGCGATGGTGGTGTGTTTTATACCGACAAGGCCCCGGCCAAGACAAAGAACGAAGTCTTGCGTCATGATGGCTTTTCCTATGTCGACGATACTATCGATGTTTTTCGACTGCATAGTAAGCCGGGCTCGGAGAACGTGCTGTACATCGATTTTGATGGTCACGAGATCCGCGGCACCGCATGGAACCGAACGGGTCGTACGTTGTATCAAGCGATGCCATTTAATCTGGATGGCGACGGTAAACAGTTTTCCGGCGCAGAAAAAGCAAATATCCACGAAATCTGGCGTCAGATCGCCAAAGACTTTGTCGGTTATGATGTTGACGTAACTACCGAGCAACCCGAATTTTTCGGTAAGACAACTGGGCATGTCATCATCACACGCCACATAGATGCCCATGGTGAGCCCATGCCGTACCATCAGACCAGTGGCGTAGCCTATGTCGGTGTCTGGGGTCGTTACGACTTTGCGTATTATTCCCCGGCTCTGGTTTATTACGACAATATGCCGCGCTACGCTCAGCATATTGCCGATGCAGCGGCTATCAAACTGAAGCGAGCGCTTTGGCACCGTCTTCCCAGTGGTCAAACCCCGCGGCAATTTAGTTCGAAAAACGTACCTGCAAGTGACGAGTTTATTCCTTCTTCGTCGATTTTTATGCCGGTTGCGTTGTTGCCTGTTGCCGCCTTGTAGTCACGAATAAGTATTCTACGCCAGTAACATAATCCATCCGAATCTGATTACCCCCCCCTTAGGGCGCGTAGGCGCCCTTTCTTTTTTTGTCCGATTTCACTCAATGGATTAACTCGGCGAAATTGATGGCTTCCCGCCGGTCGGCTGTTTTGTGCCGCTCATCACAGATCGCGCGGGCAAACTGCTTTAGCCTCGACCCCTCAATCATTCACACTCAGGCAGCAATTTTCTGCTTTACGGGGGACGGTCGATGTCTGCATTTTTCTCGCAGAAGAAAAAAAAATATTTGGTTGGCGCGTGTATTCTTGCCCTCACTCTTCCCGGTTTTGCCGGGCCTGTTACCAACGCTGACTGGGGCGATTCGCGTCTGTTGGCTTCACTCTATGCGAATAAGCAGTGGCACGCAGACAATCAAAACAATGTAAGGAACCGGGTATTCAGGGCCGGTTCTGTGCCCCGTCTGGCAGACCTGCCGCGAGGCAGGGCTCGAGATCGTCTGGAACAGCTGCAAACGCGGGCCCGTGAGAGAGCCCTGGCGTGGCTGGGTGAATTTACTTTTCACGAGAGAGATCTGTCCTACATGGATTTCGATCGAGATGGCGGCGTGCTTTATGTCGATGATTTTGATGTTGATCCCATTGATTCTCCTTCTAAAGCGGACGCGGACACCGGCATCCAGGCGACAGCTGCTAATGTCTTTGCCTTGCACAGCAAACCCGGGGCGCGCAACGTACTGTTTCTGGATTTCGACGGGCACACCATCAGTGGAACGGCATGGAATTCCGGTGGCGCCTCCAGTTATCGTGCGGCGCCGTTTAGTCTGGATGGGGATGACTACAGTTTTTCCGACACGGAACGCGCGAAAATTCAGGAAATGTGGCATCGCGTTGCCGAAGACTTCGCGCCTTTCGACATCGATGTCACCACCGAAGAACCGTCAAGTTTTAACAGCACCACCGGCCATGTTCTGATTACCCGCGATCGGGATTTGAATGACACGGCGATGCCCCACGATACTGCGGGCGGTGTTGCCTACGTGGGCGTTTGGGGGCGGTCCAACTACAGCTATTATTCGCCCGCTCTGGTCTACTACGACAATCTCGGTAAATCAGCGAATTACATTGCTGAAGCGGCTTCCCACGAAGCCGGGCATAACCTAAACCTGTCGCACGATGGTGACGCCAGCAATGCCTATTACACAGGGCATGGCTCGGGTGACGTCTCCTGGGCGCCGATTATGGGTGTTGGCTACTATAAGAACGTGACTCAATGGAGCAAGGGTGAGTACAGTGGCGCCACACAAAAACAGAATGACATTAATGTTATAGCTGGCAAGCTCGGTTATCGCGATGACGACCACGGCGATGACGCGAATAACGCAACACCTCTGGTGCTAACAGACGGAAATCGTATTGACAGCACAAATCCTGAAATAGATCCCGACAACACCGTGCCTCACAACAAAGGCATTATTGAACAACAGGGGGATGTCGATACGTTTTCCTTCGCGACCGGAGCGGGTACCGTCGAGATAAATGCTTTGCCTGCTTGGGATGCCTTTCAGCTTGACGGGCGTCGCGGTGCCAACCTTGATATCCAGATGACCCTGTACAGCGATTCGAAGGTTATTGCCGTTAGCGATGGACAGGATGTCACAGAAGCCAGCATCCAGACCACACTTGCGGCTGGGACTTATTTTGTCGACATCACGGGGACGGGGAGCGATAGCTCGCCTTATTCCGATTACGGAAGTCTCGGCCAGTATTTCATTGTCGGCACGGTGGCAGATGACGGGGGTGATACCACGCCACCGAATCCAGATCCCATGGCCTGGTCGCAAGCGCCGCAGGCCGCTGGTCGGGACATGATAGAAATGAAGTCGGTTAGCGCGACCGACGCTTCCGGTGGTGTCGAATATCGCTTCACCTGCACAGCTGGTGGGCCGGGTTGCAATACCAGCCCGTGGCAGGCGGAGACGTTCTACGTGGCCGAGGGTTTGAATCCCGACACAAGCTATGCCTTTCACGTGACGGCGAGAGATGCGCTAGGTAATGTGACTCAGCCTAGCCCGGTGGTGAACGCGACCACGTTGGCGAATGCGGCACCGAGCGCGAAAGACGATACGGCGACCGGGGGCCGGAATACGAACATAACCGTTGCCGTACTGGCAAACGACAGCGATCCTGAACGGGATCATATTTCGGTGAGTCATGCTGCTTCACCCGCTAACGGTAGTGTCAATACCAACGGGACTACCATCACTTATACCCCGAATCGCGATTGGTCTGGTACCGATGAGTTTGCTTATGAAATCACCGACAGCTTTGGCGCCAGTGCGTCGGCAGTGGTGAAAGTGACCGTCGATGCGGGAAATGCGAGTCCATTGGCGCGTGACGACAGGGCTACCGGGGAAATAAACACTCCGCTTGTTGTCAAGGTGCTTGCCAATGACGAAGATCCGGATGGTGACCGGCTGCAGGTCACCGGTGTCGCCACGCCCGCACATGGCAGCACATCCACAGACGGTGTAAACGTTACATACACGCCTGCCCCGGATTGGTCGGGTAGCGACAGTTTTAGTTATACCGTAGCGGATCCAGCGGGACTTACCAGTACTGCAACGGTTTTCGTCGATATCGCGGCGGGCAATCAACCACCTGTAGCGGTAAACGATACCGCGCAAACCCATGCTGACAACCCGGTTAAAGTCAGCGTGCTGGGCAATGACAGCGACCCGGACGGCGATGTGCTGTCGATAATTGAAATTTCCGCCGGGACCAACGGTGTCACCTCGACCGATGGCAAAACGGCATCGTATACCCCCAATCGGGGTTGGTCGGGAACGGATACGTTCAGCTATACCATTGCCGACCCGGACGGCCTGACCAGCACGGCGAGGGTTACGGTCGAAGTTACCGCGGGAGACAGAGACAATACAGCGCCGGTTGCCAAAACAGATTATGCGCGCGTCAACACTGGCGAATCAGCGCTTATAAATGTACTGGCCAATGATTACGACGCGGACGGTGACACACTTTCTCTGGTTAGTGTGAGCTCTGCTAACCGGGGCCAAGTGTCGATAAACGGAGATCGTATCAGCTACGCCGCTGGTAGTCTGCGCGGACGTGACACTCTGCACTATACGATTACCGATGGTCAGGCTACGGCGACCGGTAAGTTGGTTATTCGAATCTCCAGGGCGAGGAGGTAAGGCCATATGTGCAGCGGCGCGGTTTAACTGTCGCGGTAAACGTTGAATACTGCTTAGTCTGAGCAACAATGCTAAAGAGCCAGAAATAAAAAACGGTGGCTACCGCGTTT
>DJFY01000019.1:0-277 GCA_002431545.1 Cellvibrionales bacterium UBA5860
TTTCTGGAAGTGCACGTATCGACCGCGCTCGATGTCTGTGAGGAACGTGACCCAAAAGGCCTCTATAAGAAGGCCCGTGCAGGCGAGATTCCCAACTTCACTGGCATCGATTCAGTCTATGAAGAGCCTGAAAGCCCGGAACTGGTGGTCGATGCAGGTCGCGACGACCTCAAAGCCTGTACCGATCAGATGATTCAATACCTGAGCAAGCACGGTTATATTTAAAAAGCTGCGTATCAAAGCGGGCGTATAAAGCCAGTGTATGAAGGTATGAAGG
>DJFY01000019.1:510-4772 GCA_002431545.1 Cellvibrionales bacterium UBA5860
ATGAAGGTATGAAGGTATGAAGGTATGAAGGCACTCTGAATTACAGAGAGCGCTTCAAGGTGAATATTTGGTGCGGCGCTTCTGCGGCGGGAGTCGGTCTTTCGACGCCTTGGCCGCTTCCTCGGGGTCTGGTCCGCCTCAACGGGTTAAAGGTGCAGGGCCCGAACGATCTACCAGCATTACGCTGATGTGTATAAACGGACTATATATACGATATACGCCAGGTACCTCGAAGCCAGGTACCTGGGTGGCGTTACTTACCCTGAGTTCAGTTAGTTGGCATATTTTTGCAGGACGAGAGTGGCATTGGTGCCGCCGAAACCGAAGCTGTTAGACATAACGCGGTTGAGCGTCACATTGTCGATTCTCTGGGTGGCAATCGGCGCCTTACCGACCTCTGGGTCGAGATTGTCTATGTTGATGGACTCCGCAATAAAGTCATTTTCCATCATCAGCAAACTATATATCGCTTCGTGGACGCCCGCCGCGCCGAGCGAGTGGCCGGACAGCGACTTGGTGGAGCCGATGGGGGGTGCTGAGTCGCCAAACACTTCCAAAATCGCGCCGATTTCCGCGACATCGCCCACCGGCGTGCTGGTGCCGTGGGTGTTGATATAGTCGATACCGCCGTCCACTGTCTCCAGCGCCTGTCGCATGCAGCGAACCGCACCTTCTCCGGACGGGGCGACCATGTCATAGCCATCCGATGTGGCGCCGTAACCGACAATTTCCGCATAAATTTTTGCACCGCGTGCTCGCGCGTGCTCGAGTTCTTCCACCACGAAGCAGCCGCCGCCGCAGGACATGACAAAGCCATCCCGGTCGACGTCATAGGGCCGCGAGGCTTTTTCCGGCGTGTCGTTGTATTTCGTCGATAGGGCGCCCATGGCATCGAACATGCTCGCCATTGACCAGTGTTCTTCCTCGGCGCCACCGGCGAACAAGATATCTTGTTTGTTGAGTTGAATTTGTTCGAGTGCCGCGCCGATGCAGTGGGCGCTGGTAGCGCAGGCGGACGAGATACAGATATTCAGGCCCTTGATTTCAAACGGCGTTGCCAGGCAGGCGGCCACGGTGCTACTCATGATTTGCGTAACGCGATAGGGGCCCATGCGGCGTACGCCTTTTGCTCGCAACGTATCGATCGATTCGACAAATTTTTCACCGGATATGCCGCCGGAACCCATGATGATGCCGGTGCGGGGGTTGCTGATGTCATTCTTTTCCAGTCCCGCATCATCGATCGCCTGCTGCATGGCCACATAGCCATATGTGGCGGCATTACTCATAAAACGGAGGTGCTTGCGGTCGATATGGTCTTTGGGATCGAGTTCGAGCTGTCCTGATATCTGGCTCTTCAGGCCCATTTCCGCATACAGTGGTTTGGGGCGGATGCCGGATCGACCGTTGCGCAGGGCATCCAGCACGCTGCTGGTATCGTTGCCTAGACAACTCACTACGCCCATTCCGGTAATAACAGCACGTCGCATATAAAACCTCTTTTTTGATGGCTCGTTTTGGTCGCGCAGCGAGCAGGATTGTACTGAAACTTGTTAAAAATTGTCAGTTGACTGAAACAGCCCGACGCGCAGACCTTTGGCGGTGTATATCTCGCGACCGTCTACCAGTACCGTGCCGTCGGTGATTGCCATAACCAGCTTGCGTTCGATCACTCTGGCCACATCGAGTTTGTAGGTTACTCGTTTCGCGTCGGGTAAGACCTGACCGAAAAATTTTACCTCACCCGAGCCGAGTGCACGCCCGTGGCCATTGTTGCCGCGCCAGGTCAGGAAGAAACCGGTCAGTTGCCAGAGTGCGTCCAGGCCGAGACAGCCGGGCATAACGGGGTCGTCTCGAAAGTGACACTGAAAAAACCACTGATCCGGTTTGATGTCCATTTCTGCGACAATTTCACCTTTGCCGTGTGCGCCACCTTCAGCGCTGATATGAGTGATGCGATCGATCATCAACATGTCTGGCAAGGGCAGTCGCGCACTGTTTTCATTAAATAGCCTGCCTTCGGCACAGGCAATAAGGTCGTTGTAGTCAAAACTGTTGCGTTCGTGGGCGTCCGATGTGGTCAATGGCTTGTCTCGAGGGTTTTTTAATACGGGAGCAGAATTTAAACAGGGCAAAAAAGACGCGACATTCTAGCGTACCGGCTCGGCAAGTCCAAATATCCCCGGATTGATTGTTGGATCCCCCAGTAATTGGCCCGAATCATTTCACCAGGGACTGGGATGCCGGTAAGATACTCGGGATTTTCATATTCCAGGGTTTTAATGCGACTGTAATTTGGTTTGTCGCGCATCTAAATTAATGCTCGCAATTGAGACGGATTGCTAGATTCCAGAGCACCAGAGCGTTGGGATAAAAGTAGTTGGGGTGATTAATGATTAAGAAGTGTATTTTCCCGGTCGCTGGCTACGGAACGCGGTTCCTGCCTGCTACCAAGTCCATGCCCAAGGAGATGCTCCCCGTGGTTAACAAACCGCTGGTGCAGTACGGGGTGGAAGAGGCGCTGGACGCGGGTCTCGATGAGATCTGCCTGGTCACCGGGCGCGGCAAGCGCGCGATCAACGACTTTTTCGACATCAGTTACGAGCTCGAGCACCAAATTGCCGGTACTGAAAAAGAACAGTATCTAAGTAGCATCAGGGATATCATCAGCCGAGCCAAGTTTGCCACGACAAGGCAATCGGAAATGCGCGGCCTGGGTCATGCGATTCTCACCGGGGAACTGCTGGTTGGCAGCGAACCCTTTGGGGTTATCCTCGCGGACGATTTATGCGTCTGTGATGAGCAAGGCGTGATGTCGCAGTTGGTCGATATATACAATCGCGAGCGTTGCGCTGTCATTGCGATCCAGGAAGTGGATGAAGCAAACATCTCTAAATTTGGCGTGATCGCTGGCAAGGAGGTCGAGCCGGGTTTATTTGTCGTTAACGATATGGTCGAGAAACCGGCCCCGGAAGACGCGCCGAGCAACCTGGCGATCATCGGTCGCTACGTGCTCACGCCCTATATTTTCGAGATTTTGCGCCACACACCTCCGGGCAAGAATGGTGAGGTGCAGCTGACTGACGCCCTGCTGACCATGGCCAGGACGAGCAAAGTGTTGGCCTATAAGTTCAAGGGCAGACGTTTTGATTGCGGCAGTGTCGACGGTTATGTTGAAGCCACCAACTATGTCTACGAACACATCTACTGCGCAGGGCGGGATGCCTGATGCAGACACCGCTAACTTTAAGCTGTTTCAAGGCCTACGATGTACGCGGCCGCGTTCCCGATGATCTCAACGAGGATATCGCTTATCGAATCGGTCGCGCCTTTGCCGAGTTTCTCCAGGCTCGGCGTGTGGTGGTTGGGCACGATATTCGATTGACCAGCCCGGCCCTGTGCGATGCGGTAGTTCAGGGTATTTGCGACGCAGGAAGCGATGTGGTTCATATTGGCCAGTGTGGCACTGAAGAGATTTATTTTTCTACATTCCACGGTGCTTTTGATGGCGGCCTGATGGTCACTGCCAGTCACAATCCCATGGACTTTAACGGCATGAAGTTCGTTAGGGAGCAGGCGAAACCCATTAGCGGTGACGAGGGTTTGCCCCAGATCCAGGCATTAGCGGAGAGCGGTGGGTTCGCAACCACCGCTCGGCAGGGGCAGGTGACACGGGCCGAGGACAAAAGTGCCTATGTCGAGCATTTACTGAGCTACGTGGATATGGCGCGCCTGCGCCCACTGAAAATTGTGGTGAACGCCGGCAACGGCGGTGCCGGCACCATTATCGATTTGCTCGAAAGCCAGCTTCCCTTTGAGTTTGTCAAAATTCATCACGCGCCTGATGGCGCCTTTCCCCATGGCGTACCCAATCCGTTGATCGAGGAGAACCGCGAGGTGACGGCCCGGGCAGTGCGGGAAACGGGTGCGGATCTTGGTATAGCCTGGGATGGCGACTTTGACCGTTGCTTTTTCTTCGACGAAAACGGAGATTTTGTCGAGGGGTATTATCTGGTTGGCTTTCTGGCTGAAGCTTTTCTGCGCAAGCAACCTTCGAGCCGTATCGTGCACGACCCCCGGCTCACCTGGAATACCATTGAGCTCGTCGAAAGCTATGGCGGCGAGCCGGTACAGAGTAAAACCGGACATGCTTTTATTAAACGCGTGATGCGAGATCGCGATGCGGTGTATGGCGGCGAGATGAGTGCCCATCATTACTTCAGGGATTTTGCTTATTGCGATAGCGGTATGATTCCCTGGCT
>DJFY01000019.1:5131-5334 GCA_002431545.1 Cellvibrionales bacterium UBA5860
GAAATAAATCGGGCCGTAGATGACCCGCAAAGGGTGATCGAGTCCATCGCTGACCACTATAGTGGCTACAATCCCCGGATCGACCGCACAGATGGCCTAAGTATGGAGTTCGCCGACTGGCGTTTTAATGTGCGCATGTCAAATACCGAACCCCTGGTCAGGTTGAACGTCGAAAGCCGTGGTGACGAAGGGCTGGTCGAGCA
>DJFY01000071.1:0-6485 GCA_002431545.1 Cellvibrionales bacterium UBA5860
GCAACCGCAGCCTCATCTTCGGCGAACAGATCTGGAAGAATACCGGTATAACGCACGCGCACAGTCGCGAGGCCATCGCTTAACTGGAATTCGCGTTGCAAATCGGGGCCAACTTCGCTCACGCTGTCCGCCACCACCATGCCACCGACACGAAGTTTCGGACCCACCGGTGCGCTGCCATCGGCTATTTCCGCGGGAGTGTAGAAATGATTGAGGTTGTCGCGCAACGCGTACGCCAACAGACCCACCGCCAGTGAAGTCGCGGTAACGATATAAACCACCAGTAACAGTCGCTGTCGTCGCTGTGGTTTCACTCGGCCTCCTCCTGCTGCAACCGGCGGCCCAATTCAAGCAGCCGCTTGCGGCTGCGACGCAGAGGTGCAACCACCAACATCGAAAGGACAACTAGCGAAACGGCATAAGCAGTCCAAACGTAAACGCCGTGCCCTCCCATAGTGAGAAAACCGGAAAGGTTATCAAATTGAAACGCCAGGGGAATCATTGCAGCAGCTCCCTGACCCAGACGGCACGTCTTTCCCGCCCGATGATTTCGGCTCGGGTATTCAACATCAATACCAGCGCATAGAAACAGTAAAAACCCAGAGTCGTCACCAGCAGTGGCTGTAACATGCTCGGATGCATGGATGGCGCACTGGTGAACTTGATCGTCGCCGGCTGGTGTAAGGTGTACCACCAGTCTACAGACTTATAAATAATCGGGATATTAACTGTACCCACAAGGCTAACGATTGCACAGGCGCGGTAGGCCACCTCGCGCGCTGCATACGATTTACCGAGCGCCATTACCCCGAGGTAGAGAAACAGTAAAATCAGCATTGAGGTTGTTCGCGCATCCCACACCCAATAAGTGCCCCAGGTCGGCTTGGCCCAAACCGCCCCGGTCAGCAGCGCCAGGAATGTTAGCGCCGCACCCAGTGGCGCTGCAGAAATCATGACCATTTCTGCCATTTTAATGCGCCAGATTAATGCAATTGCGCCCGCGCCGGCCATGACGTAGTAGCCCACAAGTGCCAGTACCGACGCCGGTACGTGAATAAAAATGATGCGGTAACTATTGCCTTGTCGGGCATCCTGAGGCGCAAAACCAAGCCCCCAGACAACGCCAGTGACTAGCAAGGCAATCGTCAGTATTGCGAGCCAGGGCAACCACCGGCGGCTGGTATGGTAGAACCATCGCGGCGAACCCAGGCGATGAAACCAGCGGCTTATTGCAGACGGCATTGGTATCCTCTAACCCGATTATCCATTGATGCCTACTTTGAGAGACGCAGCAGCAGCGATAGGACCGAGCGCCAGGGAAAACGCAAAAAAAGCACCGAGAAGCGCCATAATAGGAAAAAAGTCCACACCATCCACCGCACTCTGCACCACGCTTGTACCAAAAATCAAAACCGGAAAATAAAAAGGCATCACAATCAGCGACAACAGCATACCACCCTGCCGCAAGGCCACCGTAAGAGCAGCGCCGACAGCGCCAAGTAAACTGAAACTGGCGGTGCCCAGGACAAGGCCGCCCATCAACGGCATATAGGCGGAAGTCGGCAGCGCCAGCATCAAGGCAAGCAGAGGCGATAACACAATCAAAGGCAGCCCGGTGAGCAGCCAGTGAGCGAAAACCTTGCCAAGTACCAGCAACCATAGGGGTTGGGGACTGAGTATCAACTGAGCCAGGGAACCATCGGCATAGTCTTCGGCAAACAGGCCGTCCAGCGCCAGCAATGTCGACAGTAGCGCGGTAATCCAGATCATTCCGGGCGCCAGTTGGGTCAGGCGACCTGCCTCCGGACTGACTGCAATCGGCACCAATGATGTGGCGATCACAAAGAAAAGCAGCGGATTAACGATATCCTGGCCGTGCCGGACGCGACTGAGAAAATCCCGCCTGACGACGCCAAAAAACATCCTGCCAAATGACATCCTCCGTTAGCTCCCGGCCTGAGCGGCCAGCTCCAACACGCCGACATTCGGCATCCTGGCGTCGTGATGCGAACTGAAAACAACGACACCGCCCCGGGCACGATGCTCGTCAAGCAGCGAAACCAGGCAATCCACACCCTCGATATCGAGCGCAGAAAACGGCTCGTCCAGCAGCCACAAGCACGCCTCGCGCAGCAGCAGCGCAGCCAGGGCCACGCGTCGCAATTGCCCGGCGGACAAAGCGCTGCAAGGCAAGTCGGCGCGATTGAGTACTCGCATCCTGTGCAACACCGAAGTTATTTGTTCTCCCGACCGGTCAAGGCTAAACAGTCGATTACACCAGAGCAGGTTTTGCCTCGGCGACAGCGCCATTTTGAGTCCGGCCTGATGCCCCAGATAAGCCATTTCCCGACGATAAGGAATATTGTTGGATGCAACGTTTCCACGCCAGGAAACTGTTCCGGACGACATCGTTTTGAGAGTGGCGAGGATTTGTAGCAATGTGGTTTTCCCACTGCCATTCGAGCCATTGATTTGCAGCGCTTCACCCGCCGTCAGGCTACCGCAAACCCCCTGAAACAGAGGTCTGTCTTCTATGAGGAATGAAATATTTTGGAATTCCAGCAGCGGGGCTGAAGTCAACCGGCGACTCCACACTTGCGACCGGCGCATTATGCCGGAAATTACCGCGCGATGCAGGCTTGAAAAAGACGAAAGCCGTCGCGCCGACCCATAGGCCAAAAGCGATTGCGGGCGATATTAGCCGCCAGCAGTCAGCGGTGGACAACCACCGTTCAATGAAACATCTCTGTACGACGCGTCTACCTAATCACAGGCCAGATCCAGGTCGTCGAAGTCGTAGTCCTGAATTTGTTTTTGCAGGCGGCGTAGCTCGAGCTTTTCCTCAAGCTTGCGACGGGTCTCTATCGAGATCACCTCTCTGTTGACCGAAGTCGTGTCTTCCCCGGCCTCTTCGTCGCCCATGTCATCGTCAAAAATGTCGTCAAATTCGTCATCACCCATACCGAAATCTCCCAATCCCGATACTTCATATAACGCAGTAGGATTTCAGTTAATGCGGTCGACCCAATGCCGCCCGCTTCCCGGCAAATTAGATCTAGAATCCGCACAAGTCAAGACTTTATTTTCATTTTAATCAATGGATTAAGACCAAATCTTCATATTGTTTCAATTCCGTGAGGTACTTCAAATCATGCCCCGTATCAATATCGTGCAAGACTTCCGTTTCCGCCCAGGAAAAACCGCTAGATCGCAGGCGCGTTCTGGTCTCTGCCAGGACCGTTTCGGTACCCCACGCGATATTTTCAAACAAATTTCGTGCCAGGCGGCGCAAACCGATGAGCACGTAGCCTCCATCACTGGCCGGACCAAGGACACACTCTTCGCCAGCGTCCAGGAGTGACAGCGCCTGACAAAGGATGTCCCGATTGAAAAACGGGCAATCACTTCCCAACAATACAATGGTCTCAGCACGATTCAGACCATCGGCAATGGCGTTGTACATGCGTGCGCCCAGATCCTTCCCGTATTGCAGGCGTACACTTGGTTCGGGCAGTAGGGTGTTGAAAAACTCGAAACCGGGTTCGTCCGTCGCCCAAAGCTCTACCGGCGCCAATTCGGCCTCGTGTAAGGTCCGATAGACATGCCGTACCAGGCGGCAGTGTAAATCGAGGCATTGTTCAGGCGTCAAAGTCGGCTGCATGCGCGTTTTAACCGCACCCAAACGTGGGCTTTTGGCAAACTGGATCAGTAATGCACCAGGGAATTGAACGCCGGACATTGCTATTCGGTCAAGACCTCGTGCCCCGGGCACAAACGCAACCTGCTCCGCGCTGGACGCACCTCGAATTAAAGTCCTTTATCGCCCGCTTGATCATACTTACGATCATAGTATTTTTGCGCGAGCTGGTGGGGGTCAGCGCCAAAAAAATAGGCCAGGCGCAGACGCCACATCAGGAAAACCGTACGCCAAACGCCTTCGCGTTGCCATTTCCTGGCAGAGGTTGTCGCCTTTGACACGACAATCAGCGGTCGCGCCTTTTTTTTCAGGCGCTTGCACAACTCGATGTCTTCCATCAGTGGGATATCGCTATATCCGCCAATATCAGAAAACACGTCGCGTCGCACAAACAGACATTGATCGCCGGTGCCAACACCACTGTAGTAGGAGCGCCGGTTAATGAACCAGGACAACACCTTGTACACTAGCGGCTCGCCGTCCAGGCGCACATTAAAGAAACCCCATGTGGCATGGGAGAAATCCCACGCCATGACGATATTCGGCATCGACGCCGGCAGTGTCGTATCGATGTGAAGGAACAATAGCCATTCTCGGGAAGCCTGTTCGGCGCCGGCGTTCATTTGTCGCGCCCTGCCGGCCTCGCTGGTGATCACCCTGTCAGCCAGCCCGGAGGCCAACCGGGCACTGTCATCGGTACTACCGCCGTCGACGACGATAATCTCGGCGCCCTGCTCTCGTAACGGTTGCAGTTTTTGCAACTGGGATTGAATCAGCCCAGACTCGTTCAGAACCGGTAATATAATGCTCAGGGACAGGGCCATTATGCCGACAATGACCCGCCACAACTGCTGCCCTGCCCCGCGGTACAGCCGAAGCAGTGCTCGCCCACAGTAATCGGCTGCCCGGAAATGTCGTGGTGCAAGAGATCTTTCAGGTGACGGCGCGGTCGGTCACTCGCAAGCACCTTGTCTGAAGCTGCAGACAACATGGGCAGGGCCAGCATCTGGTTAAAATCGCAATCGTATAAATAACCGCGCCAGTCAACACTCACCAGCGACCGACACATCAGATGCGCCAGGTTGGCGCTCTCGAAATGAGATTTCAACAAAGTCATATAGGCGTCGAACTCGCCCTTGGCCAGGAGCATGCCCCCGAAGCGGCTGATCGGCATGTTGGTAATGGTCAATAGATTATTAAAATCGACACCGTATTCATCTTTTAATGTGGCTTTGTATTCGGCCTCGAGGGATTGCTGAGAGGGCGGTAAAAAAGCGCCATTGGGATTGTAAACAAGATCCAGCGACAGTGCCGGCTCCCGGCCATAACCCAGCTCGTTGAGTAAGCGCAGGCCGTCGACGCTGGCTTCAAACACACCCTTGCCCCGCTGTTCGGCGACGTTTTGTTCACTATAGCAGGGTAATGACGCCGTCACAGCGACACCGTGTTCGGCGAGAAATCCCGGCAGGTATTCATAGCCCGGCTCGGTGAGAATAGTCAAATTGCAGCGATCCGTGACCGCAACGCCGAGGGAAGATGCACGCGCGACCAGGTCGCGAAACCCTGGATTCATCTCCGGCGCGCCACCGGTAAGATCCAGCTGGGCAATGCCGCGCTTGGCAAGCACCTCGATAACCAGATCGAGCGTATCCCGCGTCATCAACTCCGTGCGCTTTGGCCCCGCATTGACATGACAGTGCGTGCAAGTCTGATTACATAAATAGCCCAGGTTCACCTGGAGCGTAGTAAGCGTTGCGCGTCGAATTGCCGGAAATTCGGTTTCGAGTAATAGCGGTCGAGTATCAAGCATATGTTGTTCTATTTGCCGTTTGCCGGGAATGCCCGCTAACAGCGGCAACCCATTCCATTAATGCGAGTCGCGTCGCACGGTTTCATTTAGTTTACGCACCATAGTCTTCAATAAGCATGCGACGTTTACCTGCGGCATCGTGATCATAACCCCTTTTACCTGAGACCAGACCGTGTTTCGGCGTCGCCGCAGCATAAATTGTATAGTTACTCACTAGAACGAGAGATACAGGCGACAGGGCTATGACTATTGCGGAGAAATATCGATCCATCGTCATCCTCAGCGGTGCCGGAATCTCCGCGGAATCCGGTATTCGCACATTTCGCGACACCGGCGGCCTGTGGGAGGATCACGCCATTGAGGAAGTTGCAACCTACGAAGCCTATCTCAGCAACCCGGCAAAGGTACTCGATTTTTATAACCAGCGACGCCGCGCCATGCGAGCAGGCGTGCAACCCAACGCAGCACACGTCGCTCTGGCCGCGTTCGAAGACCGCTTTGACGGCAATTTTTGCCTGGTCACACAAAACGTGGACGACCTGCACGAGCGCGCCGGCAGTCGGCACCTGTTTCACATGCACGGTGAGCTGGATAAAGTGCGCTGTCAGAAATGCCTGGAGGTTTTCGCGTCCGGGGAAGACCTGACACCGCAATCCATATGTCCCTGGTGTATGGCCCAGGGCCAATTGCGACCACATATCGTCTGGTTCGGCGAAATGCCACATTTTATGGACGAGATCGAACAAGCTCTGTCGAGCTGCGATCTGTTTATCTCGATCGGCACATCGGGCAATGTCTATCCGGCTGCGGGTTTCGTGCAAACGGCCCGGAGAAATGGGGCCCATACCGTGGAGCTCAATCTTGAACCCAGCCTGAATGAAACGTTATTCGCGGAGGGTATTTACGGCCCGGCAACAGAAATCGTACCCCGATACTTTGGTATCGACGGCATTGGCAGTGCTGAGTGCTGAGTGCTGA
>DJFY01000071.1:6747-7763 GCA_002431545.1 Cellvibrionales bacterium UBA5860
AGTGCTGAGTGCTGAGTGCTGACGGCATATCGGCCTGATTTCGTCATTGGCCGTCCCCTCGCCACCCGACCGAAACGGAACATCAACGCCGTCGGCTTGTCGAACCAAGCACACTAACGGAACTGCTTATGACCATCACAGACAGAATCGATCATAGCACCGGGCTGATGCGCGCTTCGACAATAGTCGCGCGGGGTATTGCCTGCTGCTTCATGATCATCCTCGCGTTGTTAACGCTCCCTGATTCCCGCGCGGCGGACCTCAGGCAGGCAGTGTTTGCGGGCGGATGCTTCTGGTGCATGGAGCCGCCTTTCGATGCGCTCGAAGGCGTCGTCGAAACAACCTCGGGTTACACTGGCGGGCATGTTCCCAACCCCACGTATAAGGCTGTTTCAAAAGGTGCCACAGGGCACACGGAAGCGATACGCATAACCTATGACCCGGACAAAGTGAGCTATGCCCGCTTACTCGACGTCTTTTGGCGCAATATCGATCCACTGGATGCGGGTGGCCAATTCTGTGATCGCGGCAGTCAGTATCGCAGTGAAATATTTGTCGCAAACGAAGCAGAAAAGCAAATTGCCGAAAACAGTAAACGTCACCTGGAATCAGGGGAAGTCCTGAATCAGTCTGTCGCGACAGCGATTACCGCCGCCACAGTATTTTATCCCGCTGAGGACTATCACCAGGATTATTACCAGAAAAACCCTGCACGCTTTAAATTTTACAAATGGAATTGCGGCCGCCAGCAACGCCTGGATCGCATCTGGAAAGACATTCCAGAATCGGCCACCCGTTGAGCCTCGATTTCACTACCGTTAAAACGCGACTGCGCTAATACGCGGCTATACACATACTACGCGTAGCCTATCACCTATTGCGCCGGGCTTTCTCCTGAGCGTAATATTCGCGCCCCTTCATGCTCATCGGACACCTGGTACAGGCGCCGACAACGCTTTCGTGCTAAAGACGCGGCAAAAACCGCCCGTCCAATCATGCGTCGCAAAAAGAAACTA
>DJFY01000071.1:8078-14573 GCA_002431545.1 Cellvibrionales bacterium UBA5860
CGGAACTGAGCAATGGAGCAGGATTGAGTACCATAACAACACCCAGTACAGCTATTTCTAATTATCGCGCCACTTGATTACTTTTTATCGTGCCAAACCTTATCGCGAAGTCGTATAGCTTCCTTGATAAGTTCCAGGCCGGTTTTATCCGTTGCCGGCAGTTCTATACTCGATTCACCCAGAGGCGCAATGCGTTCACCCCACTTCAACAGCAAGGCCCCCCAGGTTAAACCTGCGCCAAAAGCCGTCATCAGTATCGTCGCACCGGGCCTGACCCGGCCCTGCTCAATCGCCTCGCAGAGCGCGATGGGGATACTGCTGGTCGAGGTATTGGCGTAGCGATCCAGAGTAATGACGATCTTCTCCGGATCGGCATTCAGTTTTTTTGCCAGCGCTTCGACAATTCGCGCATTGGCCTGGTGGGGAACAATCAGATCGACATCCTTGAGATCGAGACCTGAGCGTTCAAGCACTTCAGTACAGGCATTGGCCATTTCGTTTACAGCGTTTTTGAATATTTCCCTGCCATGAAAATCAATGGTGATATCCAGAGGTCTGTGCTGCGCGATAGCGTGCAGGCCATAGTCAGGAATAGCGAGTAATTCGCGCGTGTTTTCAATGCAACCCATCTTGCCCTGGAAAAAGCCGCTTTCCTGCGTTGACGCCTGTAATACCAGCGCCGCGGCACCATCGCCAAAAAGAATAGCGGATTCTCGCCGCTTCCAGTTCATCAGTGAACTCAGGCGTTCCGATCCAACGACAAGGGCAGATTTAATAGTGCCAGTGCGAATCATGTCCGACACCATTTGAAAGGCATAGATAAAACCGGTGCATGCAGCGTTAAGATCAAAACAGGCCGCTCCGGTGGCGCCCAGTTTGCCTTGCAAAAGGGACGCTGTGTTAGGAACGATTTCGTCGGCCGTCGTCGTGGCAAAGGCAATCATGTCAATTTTGTCGGCCTGCACGCCGGCGCAGGCAAGGGCGCGCTCGCTGGCCACATGTGCGAGATCGGCACTCATCACGTGACTGATACGTCGGGTCTCGATACCGGTCCGCTCCAGTATCCACTCCTCGGAAGTATCCATCACTTCCATAATGTCCCGATTCGTTAGCCGCGCCGGAGGCAGGCAGCGCCCCCAACCGGTAATCTGCGCATAAAGCATGCTTCGCCTTTAATATATTTCGTCGATCCCAGAATCAGTGATTTTCGGTCACCTGACACAATGTTGCAATGAACTGCCGACTCGATTCACCGGATTTTTGCCCGAATGGCCTCAATAACAGGCCTGAAGGATCGCCGGTGCGCATCACAGGGCCCAAGCCGGGCCAATGCCTCGAGATGCCGTCGCGTACCATAGCCTTTGTTACCGGCGAAATCGTAGCCTGGGAAAATGCCGTCTAAGGCTCGCATCTCCCCATCGCGAGTCACTTTGGCAACAATTGAAGCCGCGCTGATTGCCGGCACTCTGCTATCGCCTTTCACCACCGCCCGCGACGGCCGCTGCCAGTCAGGCAGACGATTGCCGTCTACCAACACGTACTCGGGCTGTATCGCCAATCCATCGACCGCTCTCACCATCGCCAGCATAGTCGCCTGCAGAATGTTGATAGCGTCGATTTCCTCGACACTGGCGCGCCCGAGGTTATAGCAAAGCGCCCGCCGGCGAATGGAATCGGCCATGTGTTCGCGCCGCTTTTCCGACAGCCGCTTGGAATCAGTAAGACCCGCCAACGGTTTGTCGGGATCGAGAATAACTGCACAGGCAACGACGTCGCCCGCCAGGGGCCCGCGCCCGACCTCGTCTACCCCGGCGAGCAACGCGCCCTTGGGCGCGCCGAGACTGATGTCGACACCGCCATCTTTACACGCGTCTAAATCCATATCGATATCGGGCACTTCAATCACCGGTACCGCGTCGACGCTCAATTAAATCAAGCAGGGTTTGCGCGGCTGTCTCATCGGCATTTTGACGCAGCGCCATGTGCATTTCGCCGAAGCGTTTCAACAGCGCCCCATTGCCATCGGCCGCGTCGAAGAGTCGAAGCACTGCAGCCGTCAAGTTTTCTACCGTCGCCTCCCCCTGCAACAACTCGGGGACCAGTGGCTGGCCCGCCAACAGATTGGGCAGCGAAACATGGGGCACTTTCAACATACGCGAAACGATGGCGTGGGTCACGCGGCCGGCCTTGTAACTGACCACCATGGGTTTCTTCAGCAACATGGCTTCGAGCGCTGTAGTACCCGAAGCCAGCAAGACAACATCCGCGGCGGCCATCGCCAGGTGCGACTGCGCATCCAGCACAGTGACAGGCACATCAGGGGAATCAGCGACGAGCGCGTCTATTTGCCGTTTTCGCGCGGCATTTGCGGCGGGCAAGACAAATTGCATATTCGGTCTGGCTGCACGGCAACGTCGGGCCGTTTCGAAAAACAACCTGCCTAGAAGGCTAATCTCACTTTGCCGGCTGCCGGGCAATAGCGCAACGACTGGACCACTCAAAGGCAGGCCGAGTTCTTTTCGACTTGCCGCGGCGTCAACGACCAAGGGGATTTCATCCGCCAAGGGATGGCCGACGAACGTCGCCGGCACGCCGTGCTCGGCATAAAACCGGGCTTCAAAAGGCAGCAGAACAAGCATGTGATCTACCGCCCGGGCTATCTTTTTTATGCGCCCGGACCGCCAGGCCCAGACCGACGGGCTAACATAGTGCGCGGTGAGAACCCCCCGCCGCCGCAAGGACAGTTCCAATCCGGTGTTAAAGTCCGGCGCGTCAATACCCAGGAACAGGTCCGGCTTAGCGCTGGAAAAATGTCTGTTAAGCCCCCGCCTGATCCGCAACAGTTGGGGCAGTTTTTTAATCGGGTCCACCAGGCCCATCACCGCAAGTGGCTCCATATCGAAGAGCGGATTCAATCCCGCCTCGATCATCAGCGGGCCACCCACGCCCTCAAAGCGCGCCGCCGGCACTCGCTCTCGAACTGCTCGGATCAAGGATGCACCGAGACGGTCGCCAGAGGCCTCCCCGGCAACCATTCCAATTCGTAACACCTGGGTTATTCTCTAGCGGATGATGCCGCGCGCGGATCCGCGTATCGAATCGATGAAGGGTTGCAATACGTCGGCGTGCTCGGTTTCCTGCTCGAGACTGGCAAGCGCATCCTCCAGCTTATTACCGCGTCTATAAACCGTTTTGTAGGCGCGGTTAATCGCGGTTATTTGTTCACTGCTGAATCCCCGACGCTCCAGTCCAAGCTTGTTGATTGTACGCGGGCGCGCGGGATGTCCAGCGGCCATGACGTAGGCCGGCAAATCCTGATTCAGATAGGCGCCAGCACCTAGAAAAGCGTGCGCGCCGATGCGAACAAACTGATGAATCAATGTGTAGCCGGAGAGAAAAACGTAGTCTCCCACGTGAATATGGCCGGAAATCGACGCATTGTTGACCAAAATTGCATGATTGCCGACAACGCAATCGTGACCAACGTGAACATAGGCCATGAACAGATTGTTATCACCTATACGCGTTTCGCCGCGATCCTGCACGGTACCCCGATGCACAGTAACACCTTCGCGAAAGACATTACCATCACCCACAACGAGCCTGGTCGCTTCACCCTGGTATTTGAGATCGGGACTATCCTCACCGATGGTGGCAAATTGAAAGATTTTGTTGTTTTTCCCCAGCTCGGTGCCGCCACGTATGACCACGTGAGAGCCGATCTCCGTGCCATCGCCAATGGCGACATCGCCGTCTATCACGCTCAGCGGTCCGATACGCACATTGCTGCCAATACGCGCTGCCGGATCAACGATAGCGGAGGGATGGATATCCGTCATCTCTTGGGAAACCCCTGCAAGGCACAAAGTATCGTTGCCTCACAGGTTAATTGATCATCTACTGTTGAACGGCATTTAAAACGCCAGATATTGCGCTTGGCGGAATCGATCTGGGCCTCGAGCATCAGGCGATCACCCGGTACAACCGGCCGTTTGAAGCGAACACCATCGACACCGGCAAACAGATAGAGTCCGTCGTCATCTGGTTGTTTGTTGACCGTAGCAAAACCGAGGACGCCCGCCGCCTGCGCCATGGCTTCGATTATCATCACGCCCGGGAAAATCGGCTCTTCCGGGAAGTGGCCATTAAAAACTTCTTCATTGGCGGTGATATTTTTATAGGCGAGTATACGCTTGCCCATTTCGATTTCAACGACCCGGTCGATCAGTAAAAATGGATAGCGATGCGGAAGCAGCTTCCTTATATCTTCGATTTGCATAGAATTTCCAATACCGCAGTCAGCAGTTAGAGGCCGCTAACTTTGACCTTTTTCCAGTTTTTTAACCCGTCTGGCAAGGTCGTCGAGCTGTCCGAAACGCGCGGCATTACGCCGCCATACCGGTGTCTCGTACATTAGCAGGCCGGAAGAGTAGGAACCCGGTTTGTCGATTGATTTAGAGAGGGTACAGCGCGCCATCGCGTGCACATTGTCACAGATGGTTACGTGGCCAACCGCGCCGGACTGGCCGGCAAAGATGCAGTTCTTACCAATCACCGCGCTGCCTGCAATACCGGCGTAAGCCGCCATGGCCGTGTTTTCGCCGATACGAACGTTGTGCGCGATCTGCACGTGGTTGTCGAGGATTACGCCATCCTCAATGACCGTATTGCCCAGCGCGCCGCGGTCAATGGTCGTGCATGCGCCGATTTCGACGCGATCGCCGATCTCGACGCCGCCCAACTGATGGATTTTCACCCAGGCGCCGCGGTCATTGGCGAAACCGAAGCCATCGGCGCCGATGACCGCACCACTGTGAATGGTTACTTCGCTGCCAATGCTAACGCCGTGATAAATATTGACATTAGGGCCAAGCCAACTGTTTGCACCAATTGAGCTGCCCTGCCCCACGTAGCTGCCAGCCCCGAGCACAACCCCCGACGCTATAGCGACGCCGTCCTCGACCACCGCGTGGGGGCCAATAGAGACACCGTCGCCAATATGTGCCGAATCCGCAATCACTGCAGTACTGTGAATACCACAGGCCTCTCGGACCGGCTTGAACCAGTCGGTTATACGCGCATAAGCAACGTAGGGATTGTCGACTATCAGCGCGTTACCGCCATAGTCCGCAGCGTGGCGCGGTTCGAGCAACACCGCCGAAGCACGCGTCGAAGCCAGCAGCTTGGCATATGCCTTGTTGGCCAGGAACGCGAGGTCGCCTTCCTGTGCATCCTGCAGGGTATTTAGCCGACGTATTACACAGTTTGCATCGCCGGCAAGTTCGGCCCCGAGAAAGCCCGCAATGTCCTGCAGATTATAAGCTTCGCCCATTGAGCGTACCGCCTACTGGGTCTTCTTGTTCATCCGATCGATCAATTTGGGCGTCAAGTCCATCTGTGGATCCGCGGTAATCACGGCTTCCCGCTGCAATAGCAACGTCACCTGTTCCTCGGCGACTAACTCTTTGACGGCCTCTAGCGCCTTGGGCTGCATTTCCCGCAAAATTCGGTTTTCAAGGTCCTTGACTTCGGCCTGGAGCTTACGCGAAACCAGTTCGATATCCGCCCGCAGGTAGTCGACTTTTTTCTTGTACTCTGCGGCTTTTTCCGGCGATGCGGTCATTGCGTTGCCCTCAAGTTCTTTTTGCAGGGCTTTCATATCGGCCATCAAACCATCGTACTTGGCCTGTTGTGCGGAAAACTCAGATGTCCGCTGCAGTTCCTCCTGACGGGTTTTAGCAACATCTGTGCTGAATATGGCGCGAGCCACGTCGACAACCGCGATTTTGGTTTCCGCGATCACCGTTGCACTCAGCCCGGACAACAAAAAGCCCAAAGCCCATATGGATAATTTCTTCACACCTGTCTCCTTTGCGAGGGTAATTGCGATTGTAACGTACTAGAATCCCTGACCGAGCGAAAACTGGAACACTTCCGTGTCGTCGAACTCGTCATCGTTCAGGGGCGATGCGAGACTGACGGTGATGGGCCCAAATCCGCTGAGCCAGGTACCGCCAATGCCAAATGAATAGCGCAGCTCTCCCAGGTCGGGGCTGATACAGTTAATTTGCGTGCTACTACATTCCGTGTCGAAGACATTACCCGCATCAAAGAAAAATGCGGCCTGCACACTGCGGTTATCTTTCAGGAAGGGCACGGGGAAAATCACCTCGGCACTGGCCACCACCTTGACGTTACCGCCAAAGGGGTCGGGATCGTCAAAGCCACCAAAGGGGTTGTCCTGCGGACCCAGAGAGTTTCTCTTGAAACCCCGGACCGAGTTGAAACCGCCGCCAAAGTAGTTTTTGAAAAATGGTAGTCTGTCCGTATCACCCAGACCCTCGCCATAGCCCAGATCTGTCCGCAGACGCAACGTCAGATTTTTGGTAATCGGCCTGAAGTACTGGGCCGCGTAGCTCAACTTGTAGTATTCCAGATCAACGCCTGGGATGGTGAATTCGACGCCCGCCCTCTGAGATGCACCGCGAGTCGCTA
>DJFY01000071.1:14705-16849 GCA_002431545.1 Cellvibrionales bacterium UBA5860
TTTTTGGTAATCGGCCTGAAGTACTGGGCCGCGTAGCTCAACTTGTAGTATTCCAGATCAACGCCTGGGATGGTGAATTCGACGCCCGCCCGCTGAGATGCACCGCGAGTCGCTAGAATACCCCGGTTCAGCGTCGAGCTGGACCAGCTCAGGCTACCGGTCAACATATCGTAATTGTCGCCATTATTTCTAATAAACTCGACAATTTCCGTGGAGGGAAACAGGCCCACATCGATAGTTAGTCGCTCGACACTGAGACCATAGGATATGCGCGATGTCTCCGTCAGCGGATGACCAAAGGTGACTCCGCTGGAAAAGCTATCCGAGGTATATTCAGCGACGTCGAAATCCCCGTAATCGGTCGAGGTGAACGCGAAGCGGTAACCGGCGCTAACGCCGTCTTTGGTAAAGTAGGGATCGGTCAGCGATACAATCGCACTTTCCCGGTATCGGCTGCGACTCACGCCAAAGCTTACGGCGTTACCCGTGCCGAGGAAGTTGTTTTCCTGGATATTGCCGCCGAGGATGATTCCCGAGCCCTGGGCCACGCCGAAACTGGCACCAATACTGCCCGACGGCTGCTCTTCAACGGCATAAAACACGTCGACCTGATCGTCGGTCCCCGGCACTTCCCGCGTGTCGACCTTAACCTCTTTGAAATGGCCGAGGCGTTCCAGGCGAACTTTGGAATGTTCAATCAAATCCGTCGACGCCGGCGCGGCTTCCATCTGGCGCATTTCCCGACGCAGCACTTCGTCGTCGGTTTTCGTATTGCCACGAAACTCTATGCGACGTACGTAGGTTCGTTTCCCTGGATCGACATAAAAAGTGACCGTGGCTGTTTTCTCCACTTCGTCCACTTCGTCGAAACTTTCAACTTCGGCAAAGGTATAGCCCTCCGCGCCGAGCCGCTTGGTAAATAATTCCTTGGTGGCCGTCACCAGGGCTTCAGAGTAAGTCAGCCCCTCGCGCATGACGACGAGCGCCAGCAATTGCTCCTCGGGGACTATCAGATCGCCTGACAGCTCCACTTTGTTAACCGTGTAAACATCGCCCTCGGTGACATTTACCGTGATAAAAACGGCATCGCGTTCGGGATTGATGCTGACCTGCGTGGAATCAATGGCAAACTTCAGGTACCCGCGATCGAGGTACCAGGATTCCAGGCGTTCGAGATCGCCGGAAAGTTTCTCCCGGGCGTATTTGTCGTCGCTTAAAAAGAAAGACAGCAACCCTGTGGTCTTTAACTCGAACAGACCCAGCAGATCCTCGTCGCTAAACTTTTCGTTACCGACAATATTGATATGCTTGATCGAAGCAACTTCACCCTCGTCGATTTCAAGATCGATCGCGACACGATTGCGGGGCAGCTCGCTAACGTCGGTGATCACGTCCGCGCCGTATCGACCTTGGGAGACATACTGCCGGCGCAGCTCCTGGGTCATACCCTGGAGCACTGCCTCGCGAAATATCTGGCCTTCGGCCAACCCGGCGCCGCGCAGCGCTTCGAGTAGTTGTTCGGTCTCGATGGCCTTGTTACCGGATATATTGATTTCCGCGACAGCCGGGCGCTCGACGACGTAAATAATCAGGACGTCGCCATCGCGGGCAATCTGGATATCGTCGAAATAACCTGTCTGAAACAGTGCACGCGTGGCCTCGCGAATACCCGGGTTATCAATAAGATCTCCCGCACTCACGGGCAACGCGGAGAAAACAGTCCCCGCGGACACACGCTGCAGACCTTCGACTCGAATGTCCTCAATCTGAAAAAATTCGGCAAGCGCGGTGGCAGAGATAAAAAAAAGCAGTAACGGCAGTAACAGTCGCTTCATCAAATTGAATCTACTCTTTTTATAATCAAACGACCGCTAGAGGCGGGCAATGTCGTTGTAAATGGCCACGCCCATCAACCCGATAATCAGAAAGAGTCCAACGCGGTATCCCAGCTCCTGAACTTTGTCCGACACTGGACTCCCTTTTATCAACTCGACCAGGTAGTAAGCCAGATGTCCGCCATCCAGGACCGGCACCGGCAATAAATTGAGCACCGCCAGGCTGATACTGAGCAATGCAACAAACTGCAGAAAAGATACCAGCCCGTGGTCAGCCGAAGCGCCCGCCACTTTAGCAATGGTGATGGG
>DJFY01000071.1:17122-17423 GCA_002431545.1 Cellvibrionales bacterium UBA5860
CCCAGTATCATTTTCTTGATCGAGTCGAGAATCATGACACTGGTTTCGCCGGTTTTCTTTAATGCCTGACTCAATCCACCGGCCAGGCCATAGCTGGTTTCCCGGTAAAAACCTTCGGGCCACTCGGGCGGCAATACCGACATACCAACCTGGCCAACTGCTTCAGCACCATCGCCGACGACACTGCGAGGCGTAACCGTTAAGGCGAAGACTTCTCCAGAGCGCTCTACTTCTATATCGATGGGTCTTTCCGGACGGGCCCGGACATAATTGACCCATGCATCCCAATCCTCGATCGCGA
>DJFY01000071.1:17687-18245 GCA_002431545.1 Cellvibrionales bacterium UBA5860
ACCGTCAGCGGATAAAACAAGGTCGCCTTTTTGTATACCGGCAACGTCTGCGGGACTACCAGATACGATCTCGTTCGCCACCGGCAGTACTTTCGGCCAGTATAAAGTAAGCCCAATACCGCCAATTGGATTCGGCGCGTCACCATCAATGTCCCAACCGTCAAGCGCGGCCTCGCTCTCGTATTTGAGATTGGAATCCGGGTAACGCACGGTAAAGCGGATAACATCGTCCTCGCCAATACGCTTTACCAACTGTTCAACCACCGCTTGGCGCGTAGGTGTCGCGACACCGTCCACGGCAATGATCTCCTGTCCCGGCTCCAGGCCGGCCGCGTGGGCGATGGATTCGGGTTCGACCTCATCGATAACCGGTGCGACACCCCCCACCCCGATAAAAAACACGATCCAGTACGCCAGCACCGCGAGAATAAAATTGGCTATAGGGCCGGCTGAGACAATGGCCATGCGGGCGCCGACCGGTTTGCGATTAAACGCTTGCTCCAGTTGGTCTTCTGCCACATCACCCTCGCGCTCGTCGACCATCTTGACGTAACCGCC
>DJFY01000071.1:18498-18864 GCA_002431545.1 Cellvibrionales bacterium UBA5860
GCTGCAATGACGAATTCGGTATCGTAGCGGTCGCGCCAGCGCAACAGAGGTGTGCCAAAACCCACGGAAAATCGCAGGACTTTCACCCCACACCGACGGGCAACCCAAAAATGACCAAATTCGTGAAAGGTCACCAGTACGCCCAACACCAGGAGCGTATAGAAAATCATTTCGATGAAGTACATGACCACCCAACTACCCGGTTAACAGTTCCGGTTTGTCGCTATTACAACGTCGGCTAATTTTACAGATCACGCCCCGACACCTCGAAGTTGTCGAAAGCAGAACCGACGCGCCAGGATTTTCCCCGCCCCGTTTTGCCAAGTCGTTCTGCCGCCATGGTCCGAGCCACGGCATCGGCTTCGC
>DJFY01000071.1:19125-27552 GCA_002431545.1 Cellvibrionales bacterium UBA5860
CCAGGCAATGACATCGCCGACCAGGCGGGCGATGTCCAGATACCCGATCTCGCCACGCAAAAAAGCCGCGACCGCGACCTCGTTAGCGGCGTTTAACGCTATCGGCCAATCGTCCATCCGCCGCGCGACGTCCCGCGCCAACGCGAGCAGGGGAAAACGTGCTTCATCGGGACTTTCGAACTGGAGCGCCCCCTGGGCGACCAAATCGAGACTTGCGGCGCCCGAATCGATTCGCTCCGGCCATCCGAGCGCATGGGCAATGGGGATTCGCATATCCGGATTGCCCAACTGCGCCAGTACTGAACCATCCGTGTATTCTACCAGAGAGTGCACGATGCTCTCCGGATGAATGACGATGTCTACATCCGCTTCACTTACATCAAACAGCCAACAGGCTTCGATTAACTCCAGCCCTTTATTCATCATCGTGGCAGAATCGACTGATATTTTCCGCCCCATCTGCCAGTTGGGGTGAGCGCAAGCCTGATCGGCACTCACCCCCGCCAGCTCCGCAATCGGGGTCGTTCTAAACGGGCCGCCGGATCCGGATAAAATGAGGCGCCTGATGCCTTTGCCGTCACTCACTCGGGACACCTGTGAAGCCTCTAGTTCGGCACCCATCGCCGGCAGACACTGAAAAATAGCGTTGTGCTCGCTGTCGATAGGCAACAATTTGGCATCATATCGGCGCGCTGCACGCATAAAGATCGCGCCCGCCATCACCAACGCTTCCTTGTTGGCCAGCAACACTTTCTTGCCCGCTTCGACCGCAGCCATTGTGGGCGCCAGCCCCGCACCGCCAACGATGGCCGCCATGACAATATCGACGCTCGCATCCGCGGCAACACTTTCCAGACCTTCGACGCCCGCCAGAACTTGCGTCTCCGGCGGCACGAGACTTTTTAATCGGGACAACTGCTGCCTTGAAGGCACGACGGCATAGCGAGGATTGAAACGCTGGCATTGCTCGGCAAGCAGGTCGATCTGAGAGTTGCCTGTCAAGGCAAAAACCCGGTACCTATCCGCATGGCGCGCGACCACGTCGAGCGTGTTGACGCCAATGCTGCCAGTGGAACCAAGAACTGTTAAATTTTGCATGTTACCAGCGCGTTTTACCGTACATTTACGCAAAGCGCCTAGGAAAAACGCAGCGGCAGCAACGAGTAAAGCAAAGCAAATACAGGCAGCGCCGCGGTCATGCCATCAATACGGTCAAGCACACCACCGTGGCCCGGCAGCACTCTACCGCTGTCTTTAACGCCGCTGTATCGTTTAATCATGCTTTCCACCAAATCACCCAACACCGAGGCGAGCCCCGTCAACAGGGCGAGCAGTAAGCAAAAACCAACAAATACGGCACCTCCGTCCCGGTTGAGCGACAAGGCCGCGGGTACGGCAATAGCTGTTATCGCAACGAGCCCCCCGCCTACGCCTTCCCAGGTTTTGCCTGGACTGACCCGAAGCGCCAGTTTGTGGCGCCCAAAGGCCCGGCCAAAAAAAAAGGCACCGATATCGGCGGCGGCGACGAGTGCAATTACCGCCAGCACGAGCCATGGCCCCTCCGGTGTATGTATTAGCAATGTTATCGCCAGCCAGGTCGGCACTAACACAAGACAACCCATTAGCGCGCGCGACCAGCGTCGCCCCCAGAGTATCGCGCTGCTGGGATAGCCCTGAACCCAAAGCAATGCGATTGCCCACCACATGCAGGCGACGAACAAGGCCGACCTTGCCCGCTCGCTGTGAATAGTCGATTCGTCAAATCCCTGCCATCGCGCGACCGCAAGCAGACACAACAACAACGCTGTAACATAAAGAGCCCGACCCTGGATGGTTTTAAAACCCGCCAATGCCGCCCATTCCCATGCGCCATATAGCGCCACCAGCGCCACCAGTGCGCTGAATTGCGCCGGCGTCAAACCCAATAGCGCGCCCATAAAGCCCAGAAACAACGCCAGGGCTGTCAGGACCCTCTGTTTAAGCACGGCCCCGCCTGGATGCCGCCTGCATACCCTTATCGACACCAAAGCGACGCTGACGTTTACTGTAAGCCTCGGCTGCCGCGAAAAACTCCTCTCGACCAAAATCAGGCCAGTAACAATCCGCGAAATAGAGTTCGGTGTAGGCCATTTGCCATAACAAGAAATTGCTAATACGTTGCTCACCCGCGGTTCGAATACACAAATCCGGTGCTGGGAAATCGGCGGTACAGAGCATGTCTGACACGGCGCCCTCGTCGATTTGATCGACCGATAGTTCACCATCGCGAACTTTTTCCGCCAGCGCCCGCGCGGCATTGGTAATATCCCAGCGACCACCGTAATCGACGGCAAGCACAAGGTCGAAATCACCCTCACGGGTCAGGGATTCAGCGTGCTCAATCTGCCGGCATACCGCGTTACTGAAACGCTCCCTAGCGCCGATAACTCTCAAACGCACCCCTTCGTCAGATAGCTTCGACACTTCGTTTTGGATATATTTCACGAATAAGGCCATAAGCGCGTTAACTTCAGACTGGGGTCGCGACCAGTTTTCGCTACTGAAGGCAAACAAAGACAAGATATCGACACCGTGATCGCGACAACACTGCAGCACCTCACGTACGTTTTCTACGCCCTGGCGATGCCCAGAAATCGCAGACAAACCCCGCTCCCGGGCCCAGCGCCGATTACCATCCATGATGATAGCGACATGGCGCAGGGGAAACTCGCAATCCTTGGCGGACACTGAAGTCATGAAATCATCCAACAGCGATTCAACGTTATATTTCCATCAGGTCTTTTTCTTTTTCTTCGAGAACTTTGTCGATTGACTCGACAAACCGGTCGGTCAGTTTCTGTATCGCCTCCTGCGCACGCCGCTCATCGTCCTCTGTGATTTCCTTTTCTTTCAGCAGATCCTTGAAATCCGAAAGCACATCGCGTCGAATGTTGCGCACAGACACCCGGGAATGCTCTGCTTCCTGTCGCGCCTGGCGAATGTAACCTTTGCGTGTTTCCTCCGTCAGAGGCGGCATCGGAATACGAATAACCTCACCAGCGGTTGCCGGGTTCAATCCAAGATCCGATTTCAAAATAGCCTTCTCCACCTCGGGAACCATGTTCTTTTCCCAGGGTGTGACAGACAGGGTCCGAGCATCTGCCACTGAAATATTTGCCACTTGATTCAGAGGGGTATCGTTGCCGTAGTAGGAAACCAAAATGGATTCCAGCAAGCTGGGATGGGCGCGGCCCGTACGAATTTTTTTCATTGCGACATCGAGCGCCTCAAGGGTTTTACCCATCCTTTCCTCGGCATCTGTTTTGAGCTCGTCAATCATAGGCTTTCTCTCAATGGTTAATCGCCGCCCGAGGCCTCGATCAGCGTGCCCTCGTCGTGACCCACCACAATCGCCAGCAAGGCACCCGGTTTCGACATTCGAAATACGCGTAACGGCATGGACTGCTCTCGGCACAGGCATATCGCGGTAAGGTCCATCACCTCCAGCTTTTGTTCGAGAACTTCATCGTAGGTCAGGCGGGGTAGAAATTTCGCCCCTGGGTTGTGCACGGGATCGGCAGAGTAGACGCCATCGACTTTTGTGGCTTTCAGCACCAGTTCGGCGTTAACTTCTATCGCTCGCAGACAGGCGGCGGAATCGGTAGTAAAGAAGGGATTACCCGTACCGGCGGAAAAGATGACCACCTCCCCTGCCGACAAATAACTGATAGCGCGTCGACGATCGTAGTGCTCGACCACGCCGCTCATGGGGATCGCCGACATGACGCGGGCGGAAATATTATTCCTGTCCAGCGCGTCGCGCATGGCTAGCCCGTTCATGACCGTTGCCAACATGCCCATGTGATCGCCGGTAACCCGCTCCATGCCCGCGGCGTGCAAAGCGGCACCGCGAAACAAATTGCCACCGCCGATCACCAGCCCAACCTGCACACCGATGCCAACCAATTGCCCGATTTCGAGGGCCATGCGGTCTAACACCTTGGGATCAATGCCAAAGCCCTCGCTACCGACAAGCTCCTCGCCACTCAACTTGAGCAGAATCCGTTTGTACTTTTTATCTGCGGCGCTACTGGTCGACATGGCCTGCTTATAATTACCGGTTGTTTGCCTTGAGTCTCGTCGGCTTATCGTATTGCCGTCGAGGGATTATCGTGCCGGCCAGCGCAACCGCGCAGGCACTATGGTGGACGCGGTTACAGCTCTGGCGGATTTCGACACAAAATGTGGTCGTATTGCTCCCCTGCAAATCGTTAGGCTGCTGGAGTATAGCTACTAGTCTTCCTTGGCCTGATTAGCGCTATTCAGTTGCGCCGCGACCTCCGCGGCAAAATCCTCTTCTTCAACCTGGATCCCTTCACCGACTTCAAAACGAACAAACCGTTTTACCGTGGCGCCGCCATTTTTCAGGAGCGCCCCCACTTTCACATCCGGATCCTTAACAAAGGGCTGCTCCACCAGGCTGCTTTCGGCGAGAAATTTCTTCAGGCGCCCGGCAACCATTTTTTCTATGATCTCATCGGGTTTGCCGCTTTCCCGCGCCTGTGCGGAATATATCTCTTTTTCCTTGGCGAGCAACTCCGCCGGCATATCCTCGGGCGTTGCCACCTGAGGATTAACCGCGGCGACATGCATGGCGACGTCCTTGGCCAGAGCCGCGTCACCCCCATCCAGGGCGACCAGTACAGCGATTCGGCTATTGTTGTGGACGTAACCATCGACGACGACGCCTTCGATGAGTTCGACTCGACGCACACTGATATTCTCGCCAATCTTTTGCACGAGCGCTTCTCGCGCCTGCTCCATGTCGCCATCCATCACCTGGGTCACGTCACTGGCCTTTTCTCGCAACGCCTTATCGACGACCGCAGCAACAAACTGACGGAAATTGTCATCGCGGGCCACAAAATCAGTCTCAGAATTGACCTCTACCAGGACCCCGTATGTGCCGTCTTCGGCAAGCGCCAATTGCACGACACCGTCGGCAGCGGTACGTCCGGCTTTTTTCGCAGCCTTCATGCCACTGGATTTACGCAAATCCTCAATCGCCTTTTCGATGTCTCCGCCAGCTTCGTCCAGTGCCTTTTTGCACTCCATCATCGGCAGGCCGGTGCGCTCCCTCAGTTCCTTTACCTGCGAAACTTTTATCTCGGTCATGTGTCGATCCTGTACTTGATTAAATTACTAAAAAGGGGGCAATGCCCCCTTTCTCGATGGTCAGGGATATACAGCCCTGAACTGGATACAACGGGGCGCGTATTTATCTAACCTACGATGCGTCCTCGGCCGGGGGCTGTTCGGCGGCTTCAGCGCTGGCCGGTTCGGCCGTTTCATTATCCGTGACTTCGACAAATTCATCCTTGCTTGAAAGCCCTGCCCCCTCGGACTTGCCCTCGAGGACAGCGTCGGCCATGGCTATGGCATACAGGCTAACAGCCCTGATCGCATCGTCGTTACCCGGGATAACATAATCGATACCGTCGGGATCGCTATTGGTATCAACGATGCCAATTACGGGAATGCCCAGTTTATTGGCCTCCTGCACTGCAATCCGCTCGTGTTCGGTATCGATGACAAACAAGGCATCCGGCAGTCCTCCCATGTCCTTGATACCACCAATAGAGCGCTCCAGTTTTTCCATGGTGCGTATGCGCATCAGCGCTTCTTTCTTGGTCAGCATGTCAAAAGTGCCGTCGGAACTCTGGGTCTGGAGCTCCTGATACCTCTTGATCGAGGCCCGAATGGTTTTATAGTTGGTCAGCATGCCGCCGAGCCAGCGGTTGCTGACGTAAGGCATCCCGGCGCGTTCCGCCTGCTCAGTCACCGCCTTTTGCGCCGCACGCTTGGTGCCGACAAAGAGAATCTTGTTGCCATTACTGGAGAGTTGTCGAACATATTCCAGCGCTTCGTTAAAAGCCGGGAGGGTATGCTCCAGATTGATGACGTGAATTTTATTGCGGGCCCCAAAAATATAAGGTGCCATTTTGGGATTCCAGAAACGCGTCTGGTGACCAAAATGGACGCCCGCCTGCAACATATCGCGCATACTGACTGCGGTCATAGGTATAGATCCTTTCAGTAAGGGTTAGTCTCCCACACGCCCCAGCAGTCAACTTCCGTAGCAATATGCCGCCCCAAGGAGGTCGACATCGTTCACAATCGGGAGCACCCGGACTACCGTGCCGGCATGTGTTCGTATTTGTGTATCCCCGGCACATTTGCCGGGGGGCGCTTTATATCATATTTACCCTGTTGATTGTAGCGACAGGCAACGGCAAAACACCCGGCATCGGTGGCAATAACACGCTCGACTTGTCGCGCCGGAAGACGCGCAGGCGCTGTAGACTAGAGCTAAGCGGCGATTGTCACCTGGTCGAAACCAGCGTGGCGTGCCTGCGCCGCCGCGAATTCGTTTACAATAGTCGGCTTTCTTGCCTGACGGATTTGATTGCGCCTGTGCCAGTTTCGCTTAAGACCCCCGATGAAATCGCCAGAATGAGAGTTGCAGGACGCCTGGCAGCCGAAGTTCTGGAAATGATTGCACCCCATGTCGAGCCCGGTGTCAGCACGCACGAACTGGACAGCATCTGTCACGATTACATCGTCAACGTACAAAAAGCAATTCCGGCACCGCTCAATTATCGCGGTTTTCCGAAGTCCATATGCACGTCGGTTAACCAGGTCATCTGCCACGGCATTCCGAGTGAAACCAAAATCCTCAAAAAAGGCGACATCATCAATATCGACATTACCGTAATCAAAGACGGTTATTATGGCGATACTTCACAAATGTTTCTGGTGGGCGAGGTCGCACCCCACGCCATACGCCTGGTCGAAGTGACTCAGCAGTGTCTTTATCGGGCCATCGCTGTAGTCAAACCCGGGGCCCGCCTCGGAGACATCGGTCACGTCATTCAGACTCACGCCGAGAAAAATCACTATTCCGTGGTTCGGGAATACTGTGGTCACGGCATCGGCACCGAGTTTCACCAGGATCCCCAGGTTCTGCACTATGGCCGCGCCGGAACTGGGATGGTTCTCGAAGCCGGCATGACATTCACTATAGAGCCGATGATCAATGCCGGCCGACATCACACCAAACTCAAGAAAGACGGCTGGACCGTGGAGACCCGCGACGGCCGCCTTTCCGCTCAGTGGGAACACACTCTCTGTGTCACTCGGGATGGCGTGGAGGTCCTCACTGCGAGACAAGATGAAATTATTCCGCTCTGACACGACCAATCCCAGCCTTCAGGTTGTCGACGGGAACCATACTGAGCCCACCCCGCTCTTCTTTTTTGACGAAAAGCGATTTCTCAGAGACTTAAATAGCCTCGACCCGATTACCGTTTTTCAAAACGCCATCGAGGCCGCGAACAAACAATTCGATAATCGCTTCGAGCAGGGCGAACAGATCCGGACGCTGGTCTATGAAAGGGCAGCATTTATCGATCGGGTGATTCTCCACGCCTGGAACCGGTTTAATTGGGACCAGGACATTACCCTGATGGCGGTTGGGGGCTACGGCCGTAAGGAGTTGCACCCCTTCTCTGATATCGACCTGCTGGTACTTACACGCCGACAGAATCACAGCCGCTACCAGGACAGCATGAGCCAGTTCCTGGCCTTTCTATTCGACATTAAACTCCAGGTCAGTTGGAGCATTCGCACCGTCAAGCAATGTGTTCACGAAGCCCGCGCGGATATTACGATCGCCACGAACCTGCTCGAGAGCCGACGTCTGACCGGTAACGCGAAGTTGGCAAGCAAGCTGTTCGAATATGTCGATCAGGGAAAGCTGTGGCATTCAAAAGATTTTTTTCAGGCCAAGCGCGACGAGCAAAAAGCCCGCCACGCCAAACACGGCAATACGGAATACAACCTGGAACCCAATATAAAAGACGCCCCCGGCGGCCTGCGCGACATCCAGACTATCAGCTGGATCGCGAAATGGCACTTTCGGGCACATAACCTCGCCGACCTTGCCGGCAGTGAGTTCCTGTCTGAAGAGGAGTACCAGGTCCTGCGACTCTGCGAGGAATTCCTCTGGCGTGTGCGTTATGGCCTGCATATGATTGCGGGCCGTGCCGAAGAAAGAATGCTGTTCGACCATCAGCGCAAGCTGGCAAACCTGTTCGGCTATCGCGACGATGACAAGCGCCTGGCGGTGGAACAATTCATGCAGCGCTACTACCGTATCGTACTGACGCTGCACGAACACAACGACGTTCTGCTGCAGTATCTGGATGAGGTCATTCTTTGCAAAGACCTGACCCATAGCACGCGTCGTATCAATGAGCGCTTTCAGGTGCGCGACGATCATATCGAAGCCATCGACGATTCACTGTTCGCAGATCACCCCTCGGCGCTCCTTGAAATCTTCGTTTTACTGGGCGAAGACCCCGATATCGTGGGCGTCCGGTCCAAAAC
>DJFY01000039.1:0-4405 GCA_002431545.1 Cellvibrionales bacterium UBA5860
TTCGCTCAAAGCTGCGGCCAGTCCATTGCAGCACCTGTTGCGTGACAGCGCCATGCGGCTTCTGCCCAACGTCTTGTTTCGCGCTTACTTTAAAATGAAGTATTCCAACATTTAATGAACTCCCTGACCTTTACCATGGATGTCGAGGATCCACGCCCGAGTGGCAGTAAAGCGCGGCGATACGATCTGATAACTCGCCGGGTACTGGAAGAGCTTGATCATTACCACATAACCGGCACTTTTTTTATCGTCGGCGCCCTCGCCCAAAAAGATCAGAATCTGGTGCGCAGTATCGCCGATGCGGGACACGAAGTGGGGTTACACTCCATGAACCACGTTCCGCTGCCATTGCAGAACCCGACCCAATTCTTCAGGGAAACCCGCGACGGGCGTGCCTCACTACAGGATATCACCGGGCAGCGCATCGCCGGCTATCGCGCCCCGGTGTTCTCGTTGACCCCCGATACCCTTTGGGCCCCGGATCTGCTCCAAGAGGCTGGCTTTGACTACTCTTCGAGCATTCTGCCGGCCCGCAATCCCCTGTTCAGCTTTGCCACGGCGCCGCGCAGACCCTTTCGATGGCCTGGCGGCCTGCTGGAGATTCCCGCGCCTGTAGGTCGATTCGGTCCCCTGTCCCTACCCTACCTGGGCGGCATTTATTTTCGTTATCTGCCCTTCCGCGCCATCGTCAAAAAACTGCACCAGTCCGATCCGAGTCCAGGGCTGTGGCTCTACTTTCACCCCCATGATTTCGACCCGGAAGAAAAATTTTACCGCCTGAAAGATTGTTCCTGGGCTGTCAGCCTATTGCTCTGGTTTCGCCGCAGCCAGACACTGAAACGGTTCCAGTATCTGATCAACAACCTGCCCGATACTGGATTTACTCCCCCGTTCGCGGCACAGATCGAAGCTGGCGACTACGACGATGCGCCCCTCTTCAACCCGCCCCCTCAGCCCGCGTAAACGACGCCAAACTTCATACGATCAGCGGAGACACGAGTGGCCCCAGGCGATTAACAACAGGCAAGGGCAGCCGCCGCCACACCGCGCTGAGCGCCGCGATTCGTGGATTTTCTGGATTGACGTCCGGTGGCTGCTTAGCGCGCACCAGCATTATTTGATAATCCAGCGCCTCGGGTTTGAAACCAAAATTTTTTTTAAAGGCGTAGGCGCCGGTACCCGACATGCTGCGCCCAAAATCGAAGCTATCGCAGCCTTGTTCCACCGCGTGAGCCATCAGCGCCCAATACATGAAGGGGAAGGCGCTGGTCGCGCGAGCCTCAGGCAGCCCGCCGCCATAAAAAGGCAGTACTTCGCCCTGAAAATAGAAGCTGAGCACGGTGCACTGGGGCTTGCCGCGATAACTGACGGTGGCAACATCGACGCTGTCAGCAAAAATCTCGAGCAATGCCTGATAGTAACGTCGGCTGAACACCGGCGAACCCAGATTGCGCATGCTGGTCGCGTAGAGCGAGAAAAACGGCTCGATATCTTTACTAAACGTCGCGAGCAATCCCAGATCGATTGCCTTGCGCACTTCGGCTCGCTGCTTGCGGGGGATTCGGCCGAGAGTTTCGTCGCTACTCCCCGGCAGGGCCCTGCGAAAAGTCGCATAGCGCGTTTCCCGAATCCAGGCGTCGCTCACCGCTTCGTCTCTGTCCCTGCAACGTAGCTCAACATAAGCGACGTTGCGCTTTTTCCCCTCTTCGATCGCTCGCCGGCGAAGCAGCGACAACGCTTCCCTGTGTGCTGCCACCGGGCCGCCATACACACCCAGCGGCATCGACAACAACGCGCTGCCGAAAGGTGCCCTGCGCACATGGTACAAGGGCAACAGGCCACACAAGCCACCGGTTTCCTCAACGCAGAGATACACGGGCTCGAAGCGGGGAAAACAATGTCCGATGACGTCCCGCCACCGCAACTGATGGTGAAACGTGACACCGGGAATACGTGTCACTGCATCGTCCCAGGCGGCTCGCTGGCTCGCGTCGAACACACCGACCTTCACCCAGACTTCTCCAGCACAATGACCAGCGACGCACCGACTATATTGGCCAGCCAGTGTCCGGGCGCCAGCCGCGCTGGGCCGAAAAACGGCTGGGACACGCCGCGATCACGACATTGCAGACCGCAACTACGCGCATAATCTGCTATCTCCACCAGGGGGTGCTCGTACTGGGGAAAACGGGGAGCACCGCGCAGACGGTCAATGCTGTGGAAAGTAGCTCCAGCCACGCGATGGATTATTGAGCGGGCGTGGCGCCACAACATGACGAGACGGCCACCTGACACCAGCACCCGTGCCGCCTCGCGAAGAAATTGCTCGCTGTCACCTGGTGTCTGCTGGTTCAAGAACTGACTGTTGACCACGGTGCGAAAGCTGCCGTCGGCAAAAGGCAAGTGAAAGGCATCGCCACGCAACACCTGCAAGCCATTGCAACGCGCGTCGCGGCAGGCGTCCTCGTTAAAATCGACACCCACTACCTGGTTCGGCTGCCTAACGCGCAAGAGCGGCTGCACCATCAGGCCGGAACCACATGCGACATCCAGGAGCGGGAAGGGCAGAGGATCGAGCAAAGAAAACAGTAATCGTTGCTCCCGACGAAAAAAAAACTCGAACTGGTAGCCATTACCACCAACCCCCCGCTCCCCATGCCGCGAACGGAGGTAGTGATACAACCTGTCGGTATTGCGATCAGCCATGGCTCAGTTTCAATGGCATCGCAATACGCTGCCCAAGCAACACGAGCAGGAAAAACATCGCTGGAAAAATAATAAGGACACAGCGCACCAGAAGGCTTACCGCTGCAGCAATGCCAAGGGGCAAACCGGCGGCCATGAGAATAGCCGCCAGCCCGGCCTCACCAACGCCCAAACCACCAATAGTATGCAGGGGGATTATCGAGATAAAGCAATAAGCAGCACTCGCTGCCAGTGCCTCACCCGGATCCAGCACCTCGGTAAGCGCGCCAATAACAAGCGCCAGCGCAAGCAACGTGCTAAGCCATTTGATAAGGGTTAGCAACAATGCACGGCTTTCCAGACCGCTACAACAATGGTGACGCCGCCAGATTCTGCCCTGCAGAACCACACGCAACAGCGCGCGCCGGAACCGGCTTTGATCTCGCGGCCCGGAGTCAATAATCAACCGAGCGAGCACTGTTAGAATCTGCTCCATACAAACCACCAGAACCAGAGCCAAGAGTACAGTTGCCGCAGCCAGTAACGCTGACACGTGAGGCGATGGGATATGTGCCAAAAAAATGAGCGCAACGGCAAATAAGGTGCTCAGCACAATCAGATCAAACAGGCGTTGCGCGATGATGCTCGTCACCGCGCCCCCCCGCTGCTGACCAAGAATCTTTTCAAAGACGACAACCGCTGCCAATTCGCCAAGACGCGCCGGCAGGATCACCACCAGTATCGAGTACCAGGCATTTGCCAGCAGTGAACCGCCAAACGTTGGGTTTCCCGAGGCAAACAGACGAATGCGCTGCGCCGTAATCAGGCCTTCGCAACACAAAAGCCCCAGCGCCAGCACAATCGCGGAATATTCGACCTGGCGCCAAAGATCGGTCAACTGATTGAGGTTCACCTGCGATAAAAATACGGCCAGCAAAGCCGTAGTAAGCGCTATGGCGACAGCCCAGAGGCGTGCGCTTCCACTCCTGGCTATCGCCAGGACATCTATCGAGACTCGAGGGCCCGACATCGGGGTCTCCGCCAACGTGAAACCAGCGTCCGGGCGTACCAGCCAAGCCCCATGGCATAGAGCGACACCAGTGGCAAGTTGTAGCGGGGTACGCTGACTGAAACGCCGGCATAAAAAGCGACCATAAACCAGACCGGCAGGCTCAAGACCGCAAGCTCGTACCGGCCGCCGCGCAAGCTCGCTGCCAACAACCCTATATAGGCGACAAAACCCAATAACCCCCAGTACTTACGAACGAATAATCCACGCCAGGTCAGTGCTACGGATACGAGCCCATGCTGTAGCGCATTGCCGAATATCTCCGATCGTAGCCAGTATGCGGTGATTTCCTCACGCGGCATGCCCTGCAGCGCGGGCTGGAGAATATCCGAAACCGCGGTATTGGTGAATGCGTCCGCGTTGTCGCTGACGAAGCGACGGTAACTATGTTCCGGCAGCACCCCAACAGCAAGTTTGTCGCCAAAGTCCGGTAGCCAGTAAACAAAACTCGCACCCCATTCCGAAAGCGTCATGCGATTGTAGGAAAGCCTGTAAGCCAGAATAGTTTCCCCATAACCACCATCTGTCAGCACCCAGCGATCAAAATGCTGGTGGTTCCGCCAGGCCCAGGGCAGCAGAAGCGACAAACATACGAGCACACCCAGGACCCAGGACGCCACTGCGAAGCTGCTTCTAGCGCGCACGACCAGG
>DJFY01000039.1:4588-5982 GCA_002431545.1 Cellvibrionales bacterium UBA5860
GTGCTTCTGGCGCGCACGACCAGGGCTGCGCTGACCAAACCGATAGCGAGCGCCAGATAAAGGTATTCGGGCCGCGTCAACGTTAACAAAGCGAGCGCAAAACCGGTCATCACCGCCCAACGCTTGCGCCGCTGGCGCCAATACAACAACAGGGCGAGCTGCAGCAGTAAAAACCCGGGGATCACCAGGATTTCGGTCAGTATCCGGCGTGCATAAATCAGGTGGGCCCCGGAGATCAGGGCAAAAACAACAACGCCGAGCGCCAGTTCGCGCCGACCCAATAACAAGCGTGCAAAAGCCCACAGTAGCATCAGACTGAACCAGGCGACGCCATACTGAACACTTATCAGCGTTGTATAGTGCTCGGGACATAACCCTCTACCGACACTATTTTGCGCACAAGTGAGACTGTCTACCAAGCTATCGTCAAGCTGCATCACAGCCGCGATCAATATCGGATAGAGGGGTGCATTGGCGTTACCCGGTCGCACGCCGCCACCCGTGTCGCTCGAGGTCAGGCCAAAGGTGTTGTGTTCAACGATATTCAGAGCGTAATCGGCATAGCGCAAAGCGTCCTTCGCCGGTGGCTCTATCGGCCCGGCCAGCACAAAATGACCCAGGAGCAATACACCCAGCGCCAGCCCGATCCAGGGCCATTCCCGATCCAGACGTTCAGTCACTGATCCAGCACGGTATGGATGGCCATACGCGGTTGGTTGTCGATATCGAAGCCAATGGCCGAAAGCAATAATTGCAGACCAACGATGAGAGACAAACCGGCCAGCATAACAGTGCCTGCACTGGCCTCGATACCTGTCACACTGCTTGCATACCAGTGGCTGGCACCGTAGCTGCCACCAAAGATCATCAGTAGCGGCCCTGCCAGCCACTCGATAGAAGCGAGATGAAAATCGCGTAAAAAATAGCAATAAAACAAGCGTGCACAAAAGTTACGTAAATGCTTAGCGGTAAATATCGGTATCACTTTACCAATACGCAACTGACTCTCCTCGTCGCGGTATAGCGCGCGTTCCGGAATATCGACGACGACGGCACGCACCGTGGCCAGGCGATAAAGCATGTCCGATTCAAAGAAGAAGCCTTTGTGAAGGCGTTCCAGCGGCAACAACTCAAGCACGCGAGCGTGGATCGCGGTAAAGCCGTTGGTAGGGTCGAAATTGCGCCAATAGCCGGTCGATAGTTTACTGAGAAACGACAGCGCGGCGTTGCCGATAATACGGCGTTTCGGCATGCGATCCAGATTGCGCAACAGAAAGAACCGGTTACCCTTGGTGTAGTCGGCCTGCCCCTGGAGAATAGGCCGAACAAAGCGCTTGATCGACTGCGGGTTCATTTGCCCATCGCCATCAATCTTGACGATGATGTCGGCCCCG
>DJFY01000061.1:0-10085 GCA_002431545.1 Cellvibrionales bacterium UBA5860
CAAGCGCGCGCTGTCCGCCCCGACTCGGCAAATTGCAGAAAACTCTGCTGTTGACGGTGGTGTTGTGGTAGAAAAAATGCTTGCCGGAGAGGGGGCGGTCGGTTACGACGCGGCGGCTAATGTTTATGTCGACTTGTATGAGGCGGGAATTGTAGATCCAACCAAAGTCATGCGCGTTGCTCTGGAAAATGCAGTATCGGTTGCCAGCGTGTTGCTTTTGACGGAAGCGACTATGACTGAGGCTCCCGAGCCGCCGGTGCAAACTGCGCCGGAGATGGCGATATGATCAGTCTCGGAGTGAGTGCATCTCAACATCCACTAGCATCAGGCAGTCGTTGCAAATATTTATATTCGATGTAATGGCGCTATACGCTCTGGTTAAAACCGGTACTGCAGACCGAAAGCCAAGGCGTTCGACGCGCCCCTGATATCGTCACCAAATAACCCATACGCACCCGAACGATGATGCACTCGAGCGATTATCGCCCATTGGGGTAGTCGTGGTAGAGCCAGCGCCAGCTCGAACATCAGGTAGCCAAGTAGCTGCTGAGACTTACCGTTGTTTTTTTCGAGTTCGAAATCCGGCGTGTCTGTCGCATAGGACAAGCCGGCACCGGCTGCGATATTGGTGTTGACCGCCTCATGCCACGGGAATTGATGCCAACGAAACACAATCAGTGCGTTGAATTCCTCGTGATGCTGGCCTTGATAGTGCTTGGCTATTTGCCCTTCCAGCTCCCAGGTCCAGTCGCGCTGTGCTGTTACTCGATAGGCCAGTGCCATGGTCTGAAAGCGAAAATCACTGTCGTAACTGGCGTTGAACGTGCCCATATCAAAAAGGGTGTCAGCGCTCAGGCTGCCGTCGTAAAACGTTAGTCGCCAATCGTTTGGCCGGTGTAATTGACTGGTCTCAGACATTGTTTCGGAAACCGCGTGGGACGCGAGAAAAAGTAAAGCAAGAAAATAATGAGATGGGTAAAAGGTGTGCATTTTTTGTCTACTCGCAAGCGGGATCGCCGCATAAATCCTAATACATGTTTTTCGAGCGGTTTGAGCGAAGATAAGCATCGCCGGCGCCCAAGCATTCCGGTTTTTATTGGTGTAGTTGCCCTTTGAGCAACGCCCGGTAATGGTGTCACAGTTTGGACAGTTTGATCCTGGCCTGGATCAAAGACTCTTTTCGCAGGATGCTGGTCATTCGAGTGGCATAAGGCGACAGTATCGGATAGCGGGGCCAGCCTTGTAGTATGGGATTTGTTGGCGAGCAGATGCTATACGGAACCTTTACCCGTTCGTACAAATATCCCCTTGTCTATTTGTCAGACTTTTCCGGCTCTGCGCAACAGTCGAAGGTTTCCACTGGCCCCGTTGTATCTCTGGATTCAATGTGTACATCAAAACCCCACAGCCGGCGGATGTATCGGGTCACTTCGCGAGCGGATTCCGGCTCCAGGGGACGGTCGTGATAACGGGTATGATGCAGTATTAGAGAGCGATCACCGCTGATGTCGGCGCTGTAAACCTGAATGTTAGGTTCGTTATTGCCAAGATTGTATTGTCCTGCAAGCGTGTTGCGAATGTGTTGATAGCCCGCTTCGTCGTGTATCGCGCCGACTTCTAGATAGTCGTTGTCGGCGTCGTCCAGGATGCTAAATAATTTCATTTCCCTGATAAGCCTCGGGGATAGAAACTGCTGAATAAAACTCTCGTCCTTAAAGTTGGCCATCGCGAACTTCAGCGTTTCCAGCCAGGGCGATCCGGCGATATCTGGAAACCAGTATTGGTCTTCTTTCGTCGGCGCCTCACAAATACGGCGGATATCTCGCATCATGCCGAAACCGAGGGCATAGGGGTTGATGCCGCTGTACATTGGGTTATCGTAATCGGGTTGAAACACAACGTTGGTGTGGGACTGCAGAAATTCCAGCATAAAGGCATCGTTGATCTGGCCCCGATCATACATGTCGTGCAGCAATTGATAGTGCCAGAAACAGGCCCAACCCTCGTTCATCACCTGGGTTTGGCGCTGCGGATAAAGGTATTGGGCGATTTTGCGTACGATGCGCACCACCTCCCGCTGCCAGGGCTCCAGTAGCGGCGCATCTTTTTCGAGAAAATAGAGCAGGTTCTCCTGGGGCTCTTCCGGATAGCGCTTTTTACTATTCTTGTCGGAAACGCTGGCCGCAATCGGAACCGTTTTCTGCCACAGCTCGTTGACCTGTTGCTGCAGGGCCTCTTCCCGTTCCCGTTGACGAGTTTTCTCTTCTTCGAGCGACAGCGGGTAGGGTCGTTTATAACGGTCGACCCCGTAGTTCATCAGGGCGTGGCAGGCATCTAGAATGGCTTCCACCGCCTCGATACCGTGGCGTTCTTCGCATTGTGCGATGTAGTTCCGCGCAAACACCATATAATCGACTATTGAGTCGGGGTCCGTCCACGTCTGGAACAGATAGTTGCCCTTGAAAAATGAATTGTGCCCAAAGCAGGCATGGGCGATCACCAGCGCCTGCATGGTTAGCGTATTCTCTTCCTGTAAATAGGCGATGCAGGGGTTGGAGTTAATGACCAACTCATAGGCCAGGCCCATTTGTCCACGGCGATAGGCCTGTTCGGTGACGATGAAGCGCTTGCCAAAGGACCAGTGATGATAGTTGATAGGCATGCCGGCGGAGGCGTAGGCATCCATCATTTGCTCGGAACTGATGACCTCTATCTGGTTGGGAAACGTATCCAACTCGTATTCAGCCGCGATTTCGCCGAGAGCCTTTTCGTATTGTTCGAGTAGGTCAATCGTCCATTCGGACTCTGCGGAGATCAGTCGAGCTGTCATCATGCATCCTGCTTCTGAAATAGGTTGCGCAGCACCGGATAGATATCAGCAGGCCGGGTGATGTGCTGCATCGCGAACTGTTGAGGTTGCGCTTGTTCAAAACGCGCGTAAGTTTGCCACAAGGGTTTGTCCTGCTTCGCTATTTCGATATAGGCAAAATATTGAATTTGGGGTAGGAGCTGTGTAACCAACTGTTCGCAACGGTGACCGTCATCGTGCCAGTTGTCACCGTCAGAAGCCTGAGCAATATAAAGATTCCATTCGCTGCTCGGATAGCGCCCATCGATGATCTCCTTGACCAACTGCAGGGCGCTGGATACCACAGTGCCGCCCGATTCGCGCGAGTAGAAAAATTCCTTTTCGTCGACTTCTTTTGCCGTCGTATGGTGGCGGACAAAGACGACTTCAGTTTTTTCGTAATGGCGGTTCAGAAAGAGATATAGCAGAATAAAAAACCGCTTTGCTAAATCTTTGTCGCTTTGGTCCATGGAGCCGGAGACGTCCATGACGCAAAACATAACGGCTTTGGATCGGGGTTGGGGTTGCTTAACGTGCTGGTGATAGCGCAAGTCAATTTCATCAATGAAGGGTACTCGATTGATGCGTTCCCGAAGTTGCTGGATTTTCTCGTCGAGTTCCGCGACGGATTCTGTATCAACAGGGTCTCTCGCCAGCAGGTCTTCTCGCTCGGCGATGAGTTCGCGTAAAGCGCGTCGTTTGTTTGCGCCTAGGGCAACGCGTCGCGCCAGTGCGGAGCGCATGGAGCGCACCACATTGATGTTTGATGGTGGACCTGTTTGCGCAAAACCCGCGCGGGTAAATTTAAACTCCTCGTTATCGACCAGTTGTTTGCGAGTGAGATTAGGCAGTGCCATATCCTCGAACAGGAGGTCGAGGAATTCGCGGCGGCTGATTTCAAAGACAAATTCGTCCATGCTCTCGCCGTCTGGTGATCCGTTTTTTCCTGGCTCGCCCGCGCCCTGCGGAGGACGTTCTATTTTGTCGCCAGCGGAGAACTTGCGGTTACCTGGGTATACCCTTTCCGTATTGCCACCTGGGCCATGGTGGAAGATCGGTTCCCTCGTGTTGCGTGTCGGGATTCTTACTTTCATACCTCTATCGGTTTCAGTAATGCCCTGGTCACGTAATTTTTTTTCTACGGAATTGCGAATCTCCTCCTGATACCGGCGCATAAAGCGCTGGCGGTTTACAGCACTTTTATTTTTCGAGTTCTTTCGTCGATCAATCAGGTACGTCATATAAATACCTATTGTCAGTTATTGCGATTTGCGAACCCTGAGATACCACTCGCTGAGCAGGCGAACCTGTTTTTCCGTATAACCTCTCTCAACCATGCGTTTGACGAAATCTTCGTGTTTGGCTTTGTCGTCGGCGGATGCTTTAGTGTTAAACGAGATAACCGGCAACAGGTCCTCCGTGCTGGCAAACATTTTTTTCTCTATAACGGTGCGTAATTTCTCATAACTGGTCCATTTTGGGTTGTCGCCCGCGTTATTGGCGCGTGCCCGCAATACAAAGTTGACGATTTCGCTGCGGAAATCTTTCGGGTTACTGATGCCCGCCGGTTTCTCGATTTTTTCCAGCTCGTTGTTCAAGGCGGCGCGGTCAAATATTTCGCCGGTTTCTGGATCTCGATACTCTTGATCCTGGACCCAGAAATCGGCATAGGTAACGTAGCGATCGAAAAGATTTTGGCCGTATTGAGAATAGGACTCCAGATAAGCTGTTTGAATTTCCTTGCCGATAAAGTCGATATAGTTGCTGGCAAGGTATTCCTTGATGTAGCTTAGATACCTATCGTGTGTTTCCTGTGGAAATTGCTCCTGTTCGATTTGTTTCTCCAGCACGTATAAGAGGTGTATCGGGTTGGCGGCCACCTCTGCCGCATCGTAGTTAAATACCTGTGAGAGTACTTTAAAGGCAAAACGGGTGGAGAGCCCGGACATGCCTTCATCGACGCCGGCAGTATCCCGGTATTCCTGGATGGACTTGGCCTTGGGGTCCGTATCCTTGAGGTTCTCGCCGTTATAGATGCGCATTTTCGAGAAAATATTCGAGTTTTCGTGCTCCTTTAGCCGGGACAGCACGGTAAATTGCGCCAGCATTTTAAGGGTGTCCGGCGCGCACGGCGCAGATGCGAGAGAACTATTGGCCAGCAATTTTTTGTAAATGCTAATTTCTTCACTGACTTGCAGGCAGTAGGGCACTTTCACGATGTATACCCGGTCGAGGAAGGCCTCATTATTTTTATTGTTGCGGAAACTCTGCCACTCTGATTCGTTGGAGTGAGCCAGTACGATGCCATCGAAGGGTATACTTCCGATTTGCTCGGTGCCGTTGTAATTATGTTCCTGGGTGGCCGTAAGCAGTGGATGCAACACTTTGATCGGCGCCTTGAACATCTCGACGAACTCCAGCAAGCCCTGGTTGGCCCGGCACAGGCCACCGGAATAACTGTAGGCATCGGTATCGCTCTGGGAGAATTCTTCGAGCATGCGTATATCGACCTTGCCCACTAGGGACGAGATGTCCTGATTGTTTTCGTCGCCTGGCTCGGTTTTGCACACGCCAACCTGGTCGGCGCGGGAGGGAAAGACGCGTGAAACCCGGAACTGGGAAACATCCCCGCCAAATTCGTGCAGTCGTTTGACTGCCCAGGGTGACATTCGTGCCCTTAAATAGCGCTGAGGAATGCCGTATTCTTCCTCGAGCAGTCGTCCGTCCTCCTCCCTGTTGAATAGCCCCAGGGGGGACTCGAATACCGGTGAGCCCTCAAGACAGTAGATAGGATACTGTTCCGTCAGTGCTTTCAGTTTTTCCGCAAGTGAAGATTTTCCGCCGCCCACGGGCCCCAATAAGTAGAGAATCTGTTTTTCTTCCTCCAGCCCCTGCGCAGCGTGGCGGAAAAAGCTGACCACATTGTCGATAGCGGTCTCCATGCCGTAAAACTCGTTAAAAGCAGGGTAGCGACGGATGACTTTATTGGCGAATATTCGGCTTAGGCGGGGGTCTTTCGAGGTGTCGACAAGCTCGGGCTCGCCGATCGCCAGCAGCATTCGCTGAGCGGCTGTGGCGTAAACTTCAGGGTTCTCTCGACATAACTCCAGGTATTCCTGCAGGGTAAAGGTTTCCTGCTGCGTACGCTGGTAGCGATCCTGGTAATGGCTGAATATCGTCATATAAAGGCCCTCCCGACGGGGTTTTGACGCTATCGCAAATTTATCGTCGATAGAAAAATTAGCGGTAATCACTCCTTAAGAAGCTATCTGGTGCTTCGGCAAAGTTTGTCTCGTTAAGTTGCAGAATTTTTTATTATAAGAAGCAACGTACGTGCCATCGGCATATAAGTGTGGGGCGGTCAATATGACCAAATTAAGGCGAAGTGGTCATGTAAACTCATATACAGGGCCGCAAGTTGGCCCCGTGGGGGATAATTTCCGGACTTGATGCCCGATCATCGATCAGGATGTGCTTTGTCTGTTTAATCCGTCTTGGCAGTAGTCGCTCGCTTACTAACAACACGTTTTCGTTCCGCAGCCAGTGTTTGCTGAATCTCGTCTTCGGGGATATCCAACAGTGCAAACATCTGTGAGCTGATAACGAGACTGGCTTCTAACATTTCGGGGATTACATAATTTGCGCCGAGAGACACCAGCTCGTCGAAGTCGCCATGTTCGCTACTACGCACAATAATGGGCAGGGTATAGCCGGCCTTGCGAATGCGCTCAACTGTTTTTTTGGCATCGGCAATGGAGTTAAACGTGAGAATTGCCATACGTGCGGTATCGATATGGCAGGCTTCGAGCATATGCAAACGGCTGGAGTCGCCGTAGACAATATTTTTATCTTCTGCACGTGCTCTGGTGACGACATCGATGTTGCTATCCAAAGCGATATAGTCGATACCTTTTTCCTCCAGCAAACGCGCGATAGTTGTTCCAACGCGGCCTAATCCGCCTATAAGCACATGGTTTTCAAGGGGCAGATGCAATGGAGGCATGGCCTTGTCTGGTGCGTTTGCCGGCTTTTTTTTTCTATTCACGTACCTGCTCAGTGCTTCGCTCCGGCGAATCAATAAAGGACTCAGGGCCATGCTCGAAACTGCGACGAGAATAATGAAGGATGCCTGGTCCGACGGCAGCAGTTGGTGCATGACGCCCAATGCCAGTAGCGCCAGGCCGAATTCTCCCGCCTGAGCCAGATTCAGGCCGGTTTGAATGGCCGTTTTTTTACTGTGGCCAATGAGACGCACCATGATTCCGACCAGTAGGACTTTGATAGCGATAAGCACAAATGTGAATAGGATAATTCTCGGCCAATAATGCAGTAGCACTTCGATTTGAATGGACATGCCGATAGTGACGAAAAAGAGACCCAACAGGATGTCCTTAAAGCCACGTATATCGTTATTGATTTGATGGCGAAACGGGCTTTCACCCAGCATCATGCCGATTATAAAGCCACCCAATGCCATAGAGAGGCCGAACAACTCGGTCGTCCAGGCCGAGAGCATCACAATAACGAGCGTGCTCAGTACAAAAATCTCATCGGAGCGTGTTCTGGCAACTTCTTTGTAGAGCGGGGGTAACAGCCATAGACCTGCTGCTAGGAGGCCTGCCAGCAATGCGATACCTTTAACCAGAGCCCAGGCTAGTGCGCTGTACAGGGATGTGTTCGCGTTACCGGCGAGTACTGGAACCAGAATCAGAAACAGTACGGCGATGAGGTCCTGGAACAAGAGGACGCCGATCGACAATTGACCGTGACGAAAATGCAGTTGCCCCTTCGTCGCTAATTCACTTGTGACGATGGCTGTAGAAGACAACGCGAGCGCGCCCGCAATGACGACAGCGGCGGGTAAGCTGGTGCCCCAAAGCCAGACGGCGCCGCCAAATACCAGAGTGCAGAAACCAACCTGTATACTTCCCAGGCCAAATACCGCGCCGCGCATCGAGAACAACTTGGGCAGAGAAAATTCGAGACCCAGGGAAAACAGTAAAAACACCACGCCAAACTCTGCCAGAAAAGAGAATGTTTCGGGGTGAGGTATCCAGCCGAGAACACTTGGGCCAATGGCGACGCCGGTCAGTAGATAAGAAATGATGTTGGGCAGCCCAAATCGGCGAAGCGCAATAGTGACGATTAACGATACTGACATGATTGCCAGCAATTGCTCAAAAAATCCGTGCTCCAAGTTATGGCTCCAAGTGAGTAAGCTAACGAGCGAATGGGTTTATCGCCAGCAAAGGCAGCAGAGCGCAGTACGCTATGTGTCACGACTTCCTGGAGGTCTCGCGTACCACTCTCTATGTATGGTGATTCGCCGACTGCCATGCCTTTCAAGAGACTGTGCAGCTTAAAATACTACGCCCACCGCAGTCGCTGGAGATTCCGGAGCAACGATATCATTAGTCTCCCAACATTATTACCTCTATAGCGATTAATAAGGGGTAAATGAGGGGTTCCATGAAATGGAAGAGACTAAGTGAGGTCAATGAATCGAATGCGGCGCGGGGACTGCATCGCTGGGGATGAAAGCTCGCGGTCGCCAGGCTAGCTCCCCGGCGCGAAGCGGTCCCGGCAATTATCGCTTCTGGTATTTTTGGTGGCAAGATTCACATGGTGGATAGAGGGCGTTATTGCCGACAGCAAATAGTGCCTCTTCATCTTTCGCGGCGACCGCCTCGAGAATCTGGCGCGCGGCAGCAATCATTCGGTTGTTGAAGGTTTGCCAGTCAGCCTGCGCGGCCAACTCGGTTTCTCCTGGCCCGGCACCGCCCGAGCTGAGGAGGTTGCCTGCGGCCATAACACCCAACGCCGCATGCTCGACCTGTAGCCACTCGGTGTCCGTTTTTAGATCCGTAGCACCCCAGATCTTACTCGTGGTTGGGGTCACCAGGACGTTCATAATTTGCTTCACCGTCAACGCCGGTTGCGATGCGGTTCCCGCGCAGATTTCAATGCTAGCCGTAATCGCCAGAGCCAGTACGAGCGCTTTAGTGACAATTGGGTTGTAACTTGGTCTCGCCATATGGCTGGTATTCATGTTCTCTTGTACCGCGTTATTTTATTGACATGCCGGGTTGTCGCAGGGCCATTGCAGAAGTGATCTGGAGCTGACTTACCGGAACTTTTCGGAGCATTGCATCGCGAAAAGCCAGTACGATCCGGCAGCGATGTCAAATGGCATGAAACCCTAAAGCCTTGTCGGCGCGGTCAGTACCTTGGCTATGACCGGCGCGCGCCGTCTCATTTTAAAGTCAACTAACTATATGTTATTCCTCACAATGACGCATTATTTATGGTGCTTGTTAGGTGGCTATATCAACGCTAGGCGGCAATATCAATGTGTACAGAACTGAATATCCGCACCTGAATGATCTAGATCAATTCTGCCGCGTGGGCAACAATTAAGCTTATTTTGCTAGCGTTCTGACCGCGCAGGCGTTTGTCTTCACCTGGAAAAAGCCAGCGGTTAAGGTATGGGCGGGGGTCTAATAAAATCGGAACGCAGCCGACGCCAATGGATGAGGAAAAAATAATGACAATATTCTCCCGGGAATCATTCCGGTTATCTGTGGTAATGATTATGGTAACTACGCTTGGCAGTGCATGCGGTGAAAGGCCGGCGCCGCAATCGAGCCGCGGCGATGTTGCCCCCGATTCTCGCCCTTCTGTTAATCGCCTGCCCGTCAGTCTCAATACAGTTATGGTTGCTCTCGTCAATCAGGCGGCGGACCCGTTGTGGGTAGCGGCGTGGCGCAATCCGCAAACGGAAAAAGAGTGGCGAGAACTGGAGCGGCGTGCGATTCAATTACAATTGGGTGGTGCACTATTACGCTTGCCCGGGACTGGCCCCATGGACGCTACGTGGACAAGCAATGACGTCTGGCAGAAGTGGGCCAGCGAGTTACATAACGTGGGAACAGACGCGGTCATTGCGGTGAAAGCACGGGATTTCGACCAGATATCTGGGGTTGGCGATCGAATTGTCGAGATCTGTGAGGGTTGTCATATCGACTATAAACCCGCGACGCCTACGGGTGGTGAATACGGTGAGTTATCCCCAACGCCGGAATAAATCACCACTGACCGGTGTCCAGTGCGCGATGGGAGTTGTCTAGGTCGTCGAGTCGTTAAAACAGGCCGGTCGTTTCTCTACTTAGCTAAAAGCCTGCTTTTTGCCTGTTTTCGTTTGTCACTGGCTGTGTCTAATTTATATCTCTTCGCACTG